>DATASQ010000051.1:0-1526 GCA_036269135.1 Acidobacteriaceae bacterium | reverse complement strand
GGTCCGCCCGCCGCCCATTCCACACTTCGGCGCCGCGGGCGAGCATCGCGACATACTCATCGTTTGGCATCTTCTACTCCAGTTAAGCCTGCGGGGAGCTTCGTTCCGCTTTGCAGTGAGCCCGATTGAGCTGACCCTGCGTCGGCCTTCCACGCCATCCAGATCGGCATCCGACAGTTCCGCACCGTCCAGTTTTGCCAACCGTAGATACGCGCCGCGCAAATCGGCACCGCGCAGCGACGCTCCGACCAGGAATGCGCCACCCAGCCGTGCACCGCGGAGGTCGGCCGCGTCGAGCCGCGCATCGCGAAATCCGGCCCCACGCAGGTTAGCCTTACGGAGGTCGGCCCCGGAGAGTTCGGCGGCATCGAGCTGAGCGCCGCTCATGTCGGCTTCCCGCAGGCGGGCGCCGCGCAGCATCACGTTGGAGCGCGCAGTTCGCTCCTGACTCGCCGCTGGAGGAAGGGAGATTCGAACTCGCGGTCCCACCCCGATGGCGAGCTCAGCCAGCTCGTCGTTTTAGTCGATATCTGCGACGGGGACACCGACGGCGTACCTGCGACGGCAGCTGATCGAGGAACTCAGGTTCGCACGCGACTCGCCGCTGGCCGAGGGAGCCGGATTCGAACCCTCGGTCCCCCGTGAAGAAAAAGCCTATTTACGTTGTCCCCAAAAGGAACTCTGCTCCGCGTGGCGACGCGCATCGGAGACGGCGACATCGGGTCAGGTCTGAAGTATGACGGAACGCAGTCCAGATTGCGGGCCGCTACGCTACTAGCGGCGGTCGGCCAGCGTATCGGAGCAGTTCTGGATGAGTCTTTGCTCGCCGTTCCGGTAAGCCGCAGCGATATCGGAGCCGGGGGACACCGGACCACTTCGCTTCAGGAAAAGCTCAGCCGACTTTGCGGATTTCGGATACCTTGAACATCCGTTAACCGAGGAGGAATGCCATCATGAAGGTGTTCACGCTTCAAGACATACCCAATGTCCCGATGGAAGGCGCTGAGCCGATCGAAGGGTGGACAGGGCCTGTTTCCCGGTCACGTCAGACCATCATTCAGCCAGGGGACTCCGCGAACTATAACTGCAGCGTGGTGAACTTCAGCCAGGGGTGCACCACGGGTTGGCATACGCACACCTGCGACCAGATCCTGGTCGTGACCTCGGGCTCCGGCATGGTGGCGACGGAGCATGAAAAGCGTGAGATCAACGTGGGTGACGTCGTGCACATCAAGTCCGGTGAACGCCATTGGCATGGCGCTAAGGCCGACACGACGATGGGGCACATCACGATCACGCTCGTCGGCAGTCAGGCGGCACACGGGTGACATCTGATCGGGCCCTCTGATAGAGAATAACACCGCGGTCCAGGCTGAAGAGCCCACGACCGTCAGCGGGTTGGGGGCCGCCCGGCGCACGCTTGGCGGCCTTCGCGGCATCTCGGGAGGGGGGACGATGCAGGGGACCGAAAACACCGCCACGCTGCTCGGCCGCGTCGCGATGAGCCTGCTCTTTATCCATGGCGG
>DATASQ010000050.1:0-270001 GCA_036269135.1 Acidobacteriaceae bacterium | reverse complement strand
GGCGGAGATTTGCCACACGGCTGGAGTGGGACGCGCGTCGATGAGCGAGCGGCTGGCGCTGGTGGCGGAAGGCAAGCGAGAGGCGGCAGGGAAGCTGCGGGCGTGGCTGCGGGGCGAGCCGCTGAAGAGCCTTTACACCGGACACGTGGGAGCGGGACAGCGCGGCGTGCCTGAAGCAGATGCGCTGGCGGCTCCGGAGCGGCTTGCGGAGGCGTGGGTGCAGGGCGCGAAGGTGGACTGGGAGACGCGTCGCGGGCAGCGTCGTCTGCGGCGAGCCCAGCTGCCCAGCTATGCATTTCAGCGGGAGCGGTATTGGATCGAGGAGCGGGCCGCGCCTGAGACAGCCGGAGAGCCAGCGCGTGGAGCGCTGCTGGGGCGGCGGCTGCAGGTGGCGGGAGTGCGGGCTCAGTATGAGGCGCGGCTGAGATCCGATGACTGGATCGGAGAACACGAGGTGGAGGGCGAGGCGGTGCTGCCGGCCACCGGACACATGGAGCTGATGCTGGAGGCGGGAGTCGAGCTGCTCGGCACCGCGTGCGTGCTGGAAGACGTGACGCTGGAGGCGCGTCTGGGGATCGACGGAGAGCGGCGCGTGCAGGTTGCAGTGGAGGAAGAGAGCGGTGGGCGGAGTCGTGTACGGCTGTATGCGGAGCGCGACGGTGGATGGGAGCGTGTTTCGGAGGGGTGGCTGCGAGCTGCCGAGGAATTCGCAGGAGAACGAATAGATGTAACAGCGGTGCGGGACCGCCTGGCCGAGAGCGCGGGCGGTGAGACGTTTTATGCCGAGATGGAAGCGCGGGGAATTCGGTTTGGGGAGCGTTTCCGGGGCGTGGAGCGGCTCTGGAGCGGCGATAGCGAAGCGCTCGGCGAGATCGCTCTGAAGGCAGGCGCTGAAGGGCCACGCTGGCAGGCGGCGCCGTGGTGGCTGGATGCATGTCTGCAGGTGGCAGGCGCGGCGGTGAAGGGCGAGGGGCTGTATCTGCCGCTGAGCGCCGAGCGGGTGGAGATCCGCGGACAGCCCGGAGAGCGGAGCTGGAGCCATGTGCGCACGCGCCGAGTGGATGCGCGGACCGTGGTCGCTGAGGTGAACGTCTTCGATTCTGACGGCTCCCCTCTGGCGCGGCTGTCGGGACTGCGCTTCAGGAGAGTGACGTCGCAGCACCGGCCTGAGGGTGACTCCCTGCTTTATCGAGTGCGGTGGGAACGTGCGGAGAGGACTTCGACCGAAGGCTCTGCTGAGATCGCCAGGGGAATCCTCGTCCTCGGAGAGAACGAACCGGCCTTTCGTCTCAGCGCGCAGCTGAAGCTGCGCGGTCTTCCGGTTCGGCATTCGTCGGTCAATCGCTGGCTCGCGGCGCCGGAGAGCGACGACGACGATTGCGTCGTCTGGGTCGCCGATCCTGAGAACGACTTTCATCCGATTCCTGGCGGAGCTGTGACTGAAGGAGTTGCCGCTTCCATCCGCTCGCTGCTCTCGACAGCGCAGCGGCTGGCCGGCCAGAGAAGTGCGGCGCGGCTGTATGTGGTGACGACGAAAGTCTGCAGCGTGACCCAGGAGCCGAGCGCCATCCATCTCACGCACGCGCCGCTTTCCGGTATGGCGGCAGCCATTGCGGCGGAATATCCGGAGTCGCGCTGCACGTTGCTGGATCTTGAGATCCCGGAATCCGATCCAGCGCGTGTGGCCGCGGAGGTGCTCGCCGCGGAGGTGCTCGCCGCGGCGGACGATCGCTGGGTAGCCTGGCGCTCCGGCGCGCGCTACGCCGCGAAACTGGAGAGGCTGCACCGTCAGCTGCCGAATCCCGCGAACTCGACGCCTTTACGGCTGGAGACGCAGGGCGGGATCGACGCTCTTGCGTGGAGCGCGACCTCGCGGCGCGACCTGCAGCCGGATGAAGTGGAGATCGCGGTGCACGCCACCGCTCTGAACTTTCACGATGTTCTCCAGGTTCTCGGTGTCCTTCCCGACGAAGGACCGCCGGGCACGGACTGTGCGGGCGTGGTTCTGCGAACGGGCGACGCGGTTGCGGATCTCTCTCCCGGCGATGCGGTTGTGGCGATTGCGCCGGGCTGCTTCGCCACGCATGCCATCGCGCCACGATCGCTGGTGGTGCAAAAGCCGGCGTCATTGTCGTTTGCCGAAGCGGCCGGGCAGACGGTGGCGTATCTCACGGCTGCATGGTGTTTGGAAGAGATCGCGCAGGTTCGGCCGGGCGAGACGGTTTTGATCCACGCGGCTGCCGGAGGCGTAGGTCTGGCAGCTGTCCACTTATGCCGGAAGCTTGGCGCCGAAGTAATTGCCACGGCGGGCAGCGAAGCCAAGCGCGCGTATTTGAGAGGCCTCGGCATCCGGTGCGTCTACGACTCCCGGTCGCTGGAATTCGCCTCGCAGATTCCGAATGGCGTGGACGTGGTGTTGAACTCGCTGGCGGGGGCGGCAATCGACCGCGGGCTCTCGCTGCTGAGGCCGGGCGGCCGGTTCGTTGAGCTGGGCCGCACCGACAGGCGCGATGCCCGCTCGCTCGCAGGCGCATGGCCGGCGGTTCGATACGTCCCCGTCGATCTCACTCCTCTGTTTGCGGAAGGCTCTCCCTGGGTGCGCGATCGCATGGCGACGCTGTTCCGCGAGCTGGAGAATGGCCAGACAGCGGCGCTCCCGGTCACGGTCTATCCATCGGCTCAGGTGAAAGGGGCCTTTCGCTTCATGGCGCGGGCCGGACATATTGGGCGCGTGGTTGTCGAGAACAGCGAAGATTTTTCAGGAACCCACATCGTGACCGGAGGAATGCGCGGAGTGGGGCTCGCGGTCGCGGAATGGCTTGCTCGTTCCGGCGCGAATTCGCTGGTCCTGATGGGCCGCAGCGAGCCGACCCCGGAAGCGCAACAGGTCATCGGACGAATCCGCGATGCGGGCACGACCGTGGAGATCGTGCAGGGCGACATAGCCGATCCCGCAACGGCGCAACGAGCCGTCGCAGACGCAGGCAACAATTTGCGGGGCATTTGGCACGCCGCGTCCGTGCTCGACAACCGGGCTCTCCAGGAGCAGACCTGGGAGAGCATGCTGCCGGTGCTGCGCCCGAAGGCTGAAGGCGCATGGAACCTCCACGTGGCCTCCGCAGGCAGGAAATTAAAATATTTTGTGCTCTTCTCCTCGTGGGCCTCCATCGGCGGCTCGCACGGGCAGGTGAATTACTGTGCGGCCAACGCCTTTCTCGACGGCTTGGCCTCTTTTCGACGCATGCAGGGATTGCCGGCTCTGAGCGTGAACTGGGGCGCGTGGCGAGGCCTTGGTTTGACCGCCACGTCGGCAATGCAGCACCGTCTGGCGCGCGCCGGAATGGAGTCGATGAGCCCGGAGGAGGCGCTCGAGGGGCTGCGCGGCGCGCTTGCGGAGGGGGACGCGCAGGTTGCCGTCGCCAATGTGAACTGGCAGCGATATCTGTCGCGGCAGCCGGAGGGGAGGCGCGATCCGTTTTACGCCAACGTTGCCGGTGCGCTCGACGCGCGGAAGCAGGAACTGTCCGGAGCGGAGGCTCCGAGAAGCGGGCGTGCGCAGATTTCGGTAGCGTCGGAAACGGATCTGCTCCGGATTGTGGGAGACACCGTGCGTCGGACCCTCGCGTTTCACGACCAGGAGCAAATTGATCCCGAGGTTCCCCTCAGCGATCTGGGGATGGATTCTCTGCTGGCCGTCGATCTGAGAAACAGTCTTGCCAATACCCTGAAACGGCAATTGCCTTCGACGTTGCTTTTCGATTACCCAACTATCAATGCCCTCATGACCTACCTGAGGAGCAGCACTGCCAAAGAGATTGAAAGCCGGACCGTCCCGGCAACAGAGCGAACCGCACAGCCGCGCAACTCGCTCTCGTTTCTGACGGCGATCGAGCAAATGTCTGACGACCAGGTGGAAGACCGGATCGAGAAGCACTCCGGAGTGTGACGGAAAACAGGGGACCGATGTCATCAGAATCACAATCCGGCGATTTGCTGGAGCGCATTCAGAAGCTCTCGCCGAAGCGGCTCGCCCTGCTTGCGCTCGAACTGGAGCGCCGGCTGGCGGCTCTAGAGAATGCGGCTACGGAGCCGATTGCGGTCATTGGCATGGGGTGCCGTCTGCCCGGCGGAGCCAGCACGCCTGAGGCTTTCTGGGATCTGCTGGCCAGTGGAACCGACGCGGTCGAGCCGGTGCCCGCCGATCGCTGGGATGCCGAAGCCTTTTACGATCCGCGCCTCGATATTCCCGGCAAGGCAAACACGAAATGGGGGGGATTCGTCGAGGGCATCCAGCGGTTCGATGCCGCTTTCTTCGGCATCGCTCCTCGTGAAGCGGTCACGATCGATCCACAGCAGCGGCTGCTGCTGGAGGTGGCGTGGGAGGCGCTGGAGGATGCGTGCGTTCCCGCGGATCTGCTCGGCGGCAGCGCCACAGGCGTCTTTGTAGGGATCAGCACGAACGACTACGCGATGTTGCTGGAGGGCAACGGAGACAGCGCGTCCGATGCCTATGCCGGCACGGGCCTGGCCCGCTCGGTGGCGGCGGGGAGGATCTCCTATGCACTGAATCTCCATGGACCCAATCTGGCCATCGATACTTCCTGCTCTTCGTCGGCGGTGGCGATTCACCTCGCCTGCCAGAGTCTGCGCAATCGGGAGTGCAGTCTGGCGCTGGCCGGAGGCGTGAACGCCATTCTGACGCCGCGGCTGACCGTCATGCTTTCGCAGGCTCACATGATGTCCGGCGATGGGCGTTGCAAAGCTTTCTCCGCAGCTGCCGATGGCTTCGTTCGTTCGGAAGGATGCGGCGTGCTGGTGCTGAAGCCCCTCTCCGATGCGCTCGCTGACGGCGATCGGATTGTCGGCGTAATTAGCGGGAGCGCCATCAATCACGATGGGCGCAGTAACGGCCTGTCTGCGCCGAATGGCCCCTCGCAGGAAGCCGTGATCCGCGAGGCTCTCCGGCAGGCGCGCATCGATCCCACCACCGTCGATTACCTGGAAACGCACGGCACAGGCACAGTGCTGGGCGACGCCATTGAGCTTGGCGCGCTGGGAAATGTTTTTGGCACGCCGGCAGACCCGCGCCGCCGCATGACGCTTGGGTCGGTCAAGACCAACCTCGGCCATTTGGAAGCGGCAGCGGGCGTCGCCGGCGTGATGAAGGTGCTACTGGCGCTCGACCACAACCGCATCCCCGCTCATCTGCATGTGGAGCCGGGTCACGAGAATCCGGCGCTGCGCGGCCTTCCATTCGGCCTGCCGGCGCAGACGATTGACTGGCCGCAATCGTCGCATTCGCGGACTGCCGGCGTCAGCTCCTTTGGCTTCAGCGGCACCAACGCGCATCTGGTGCTTCAGGAGGCGCCTGCTTCCGAAGGTCCGCGCGCGGCAGAGCGAAGCGCAGAGGTCGTCACTCTTTCCGCTCGGAACGTCGCCGCCCTGGAAGCGCTGAGCGCGCGCTGTGCCGAGTATCTCGAAGCGCATCCGCAAACGCCGCTCGCCGATTTTGCTTTCAGTCTCAATGGCGGCCGCTCGCACTTCCAGCACCGTGTCGCGTTCGTGGCGAAAAACACCGAAGACGCCGCGTCGCGGCTGCGCTCCCTCGCCGCGGGGCCGATTGCCGAGACCGGCGACTATGCCCTGATCGCGGGATACGAGGCTCCGAAGATTGCGTTTCTGTTCACCGGCCAGGGTTCGCAGTATCCCGGCATGGGAAAACAGCTTTATGAACAGCACGAGACATTTCGCGGCGCTGTCGATCGTTGCGACCAGGTTCTTGAGGGCCGACTGCCGCACGCGCTGAAAGATGTGTTGTGCGGAACGGCGGGGATTCCTGACGATGCGATTCACCAGACCTCGTGGACGCAGCCGGCCCTGTTCACCTTTGAGTACGCGCTGGCGGAGCTGTGGTCGTCGTGGGGCATTCGGCCGGCGGCGGTTCTCGGCCACAGTTTGGGTGAATACGTCGCCGCATGCGTTGCAGGGATGATGCCTCTCGAGACGGCTCTGACGCTGGCGTATGAGCGTGGGCGTCTGATGGGCAGCCTGCCTCCTGGCGGGGCCATGCTGGCGGCGCGCATCGGTGCAGACGATGCCGCTGAGCGCATCCGTCCGCTGGCCGGAATCTCAATTGCGGCGATCAACGGCGCGAACAATGTGGTCTTTTCCGGGAATGCCGTACAGATCGAGGAACTCCGAACTTCGCTCGCCGAGAGCCGGATCGTCTCCCAGCCGCTCACGGTATCGCACGCCTTCCACTCCGCCCTGATGGATCCGATTCTGGATGCTTTTGAGGCGACCGCGGTGAGTTTTCCCTATGCGGCGCCGCGAATCCCGTTCATCTCGAATGTCTCCGGTGAGGTTTGGCCTTCGGACACCACGGTTGACGGCGAATACTGGCGCCGGCACATTCGTGGCCCGGTTCGTTTTGCGCAGGGCGTCTCCGCGCTTCTTTCGCTGCGGCCGGCTGCGGTGCTGGAGATCGGGCCCGATCCGGTCCTGCTGGGCATGGCGCGGCCCTCGATGCCCTCGAACCTTACGGCCATCCCCTCGCTGCGGCGCGGTCACGATGCGTGGGCTGCTTTGCAGAATGCGCTGCGCCAGCTCTATCGGGCCGGCGCCGGAGTGGACTGGCCGCAGGTTTACAGCGGCCGCCGCTGCCGCAAGCTCTCTCTGCCGACTTACCCTTTTCAACGGCAGCGCTACTGGCCCACGACGGCGCCACAGCCGCAGCCGGTAACGCCACAGGCCAACAAGCAGGCCGCCGATCCACAACTCTATGTTGTTGACTACCAGGCCCAGCAAGCTTTGCCCGATCCGGCGGCGCTTCTTTCCGTGGCATCCGCAGCTGCGGAGAAGGCCGTCGGCGACAGGAACCTCGAAGCGCTGAGTGAGGCGTACCGGCGGCTCATTCCGGAGGTCGATCGTCTTTGCACGCTTTATATCGTTGCGATGCTGCGCGAATTGGGGTTCACGCTCGCACCGGGGGCAACGGTTCCCGCGATGGACGGCCTCAGCCCGGCGCACCAGCGGTTATGGTCGCAGCTCCTGCGCATCCTGGAACAGGATGGCGTGCTGCGGCGCGCCGGAGATGCCTGGATCGTCGATTGCGTTCCTCCTGCCGATCTCACTCTGCAGGAAGACCGGTTGGCCGCTGCGTTTCCGCAGTTCGCGGCCGAGCTGGAGTTCCTGCATCAGGCGACACACCTGGGCGCTGTTCTGCAGGGGCGCGTCTCCGCGCTGGAAGTGCTGTTCCCCCAGGGTTCGTTGCGACTGACGGAGCAGGTCTATCGTGCGCCTGCGGCTCAGGCTCTGAACCAGGCCGTCGCCGCGGTGGTCCATGAGGCGGTCACGTCAATCCCGAAGGGGCGCACCGTCAAGCTTCTGGAGATCGGAGCAGGGACGGGCAGTACCACCTCGGCGGTTCTGCCGCGCCTGCCCGCCGGCCGAGTTGAATATTGGTTCACCGATGTTTCGCCGGCGTTCCTGGCTCCGGCGCAGCAGAGATTCTCCCAGTATTCCTTCGTGCGTTACGCCGGGCTCGATATCGAACGGGAAACGGCGTTCCAGGAGGAGTTCGATATTGCGATTGCGTCGAACGTCCTCCATGTCGCCGCCGATCTTCGCCAGACACTGCGGAGTGTCCGGCGCATGCTTCGTCCGGGCGGCGTCCTGATTGCCGTTGAAGGAACAACGGCGCAGCGTTCCGCGATCGTCACGCTGGGCATGCTGGAGAGCTGGTGGCGATTCACCGACTCCAGCCTGCGGCAAGACTATCCGCTGATCAGTCGTCAGGAATGGACGCAGCTGCTGCGGGAGGAGGGCTTCGCGGCCGCATCGCTGCAGGACGATGGTCCGCTGGGGGTTCTTTCTCAAAGGCAAACCATTCTCATTGCTCAACGGGACAAAGGCCTGGCTGCGCAGAAAGCGGCTCCGGTTGTGTTGGTGACAGAGCAGGACGGCTCCTCTGTTCTGGCTGAGCAGCTTCGCCAGGCTGGCCTTGCGGTTCAGCCCGGACCGAACGGTCCCCTGGATTCGAAAATCGCCGGTGACGGCAATGGGTATGGCATCGTCGTGGGCTTGCCGCCCAGCTCCAATGACGACCAGACTCCGGAGCGCACACTGGCCGGCGCTTCTTTCGTTCTCGATGTGCTGCATTCGCTCGCCGCGGATTCCTCGCGCGGGGCGCCGCTTTGGTTGATAACCCGGGGCGCGCTGCCCGTCTGCGGAGAGCCCCTCAACCTGGCGGGCAGCTGCGTCGAAGCCATGGTCAAAGTCGTGGGGATGGAGCAGCCGGAGCTGATCGTCCACCAGGTCGATCTTGCCTCCGACCCCAGCCGTGACGACCTCGAATGCCTGCGCCGGCTCCTTTGCGAAGGGACGGCCGAGCGCATTCTGGCGATCCGCGAAGGGAAGATCTGGGCTCCGCGCTTCGTTCCCCTTGCCGCAGAGAACCCTCCCGATCGGGCTGCGCTGCGCTTCACCTCCGGCGCGTATCTCATCACCGGCGCCTTCGGAGGGCTGGGCCGGCAGACCGTCAGCTGGATGGCGGAGCGAGGCGCGTCATGCTTCTTCCTCGTGGGCCGTCATGAGCCGTCGCCCGAAGCGCGCCGGGCGATTGCCGCTCTGGCCGAGCGCGGCGCGGAGGTTCACGAGATCATCGCCGATGTCTCCAGGCGCGAAGAAGTGGCGAGAGTCTTCCACGCGATCGCACAGAGTGGCCAGCCTCTGCGGGGCGTTTTTCACGCCGCCGGAAACTATGAGCAGGCGCTCTTGTCGCAGCAGACCGAGGCTTCGTTCCGCCGGGTCTTTGCCCCCAAGGTCGACAGTGCGTGGTTCCTGCACGAAGCAACGCGCGCCATGCAGCTGGATTTCTTCGTCCTGTACGGCTCCGCCGCGTCGGTGCTCGGGCTCCCCGGGAACGCGAACTACGCCGCGGCCAACAGCTTCCTCGAGGCTCTCGCGGTCCTGCGCCGCCGCCAGGGGCTGCCCGCCACCTGCATCGCGTGGGGGCAGTGGCAGGGCGTCGGCATGGCCAGCCGCACAGCGGGCCCTGAACAGGCTGCGAAGTTCGGCGTGAGAGCTTTTTCACCGGAGCAGGGAATCACTTTGCTGGAACGCGCCATCCTCAGTGGCCGCCCGTCGGTCGCGGCGCTGGCGATGGACTGGCCCACGTGGCTCTCCCCGGAGAAATCGCACAGCGCGTGGCCATTTTTCGAGAATCTTGCCTCAGCCCAGGGCGCGCGCCCGGAACGCTCCGCCCCGGAATTCGACTGGCATTCGCTGCTGGAAGAAGCGTCCCTGGATCAGCGCTTCTCGCTGGTGCGTCAGCTTGTTCGGAGCAGGGCCGCCCGGGTGCTGGGTCTGGATTCAGCCTCCGCGTTATCGGACGACGAGCCGCTGGTGAGCCTGGGAATGGATTCTCTGATGGCGCTGGAGCTGAAAAATCGTCTGCAGCGCGACGCAGGCGTGAGCCTGCCGCCCAACTTTCTCTTCGAATACCCAACCGTGGGACAGGCAGCGGCCTTCCTCGTTGCTACGATGACGGATATCCGCGCAAAGGACGATCTTCAATCCGGCTCCTCCGAATACGAGGAGATTGCGCTATGACGGGCCTGACAGGGACCGGTGCAGGTAATTCGCTCAATCGCGAACGAGCGGGACGCGACGAGGTTCTGAGATGAGGGAGATCATCGATCTGCTGGGGCGGCTCTGGGCGCAGGGCGTCTCGCTGACGGCCGATGGCGATTCGCTGAAGTGTGCGGCGCCGCCGGGCGTCCTGACCGCCGAGCTGCGCGCGGAGCTGGCCCAGCGCAAGCCGGAGATTCTCGCCTTTCTGCGCTCTTCGAAGAAAGCGGCCGCCGCCGAAGAAGTGGCGCTGCAACCGGTGGACCGTCGCGGTCCGCTGCCGCTCTCCTATGCGCAGCAGCGGTTATGGTTCCTCTGCCAGCTCGACCCCGAGAGTCCGGTCTATAACATTTCGATGGCGGTGACCTTAAGCGGACGGTTGGACACCGATGCCCTCGAGCGCGCGATCCGGGAGATCATCCATCGCCAGGAAAGTCTGCGGACCTGCTTCCTGCAGGAAAATGGAGTGCCCCGCGTCGTCATTCGCGACGAGGTCTCGTGGTCGCTGCAGCGGATCGACGCGCGCGCGGTCAGCGCGCAAGGTCCCGCGGAGCTGGCGCGATATGCCTCCGGCCTGATGCGGGAGGCGATGGACATCACGCGAGCGCCGCTGCTGTGCGCGCAGCTGCTGACGGTGGCGGAGGAGAGCCACATTCTGTTGCTCACCGTCCACCACATCGTCTTCGACGGGTGGTCGATCGGCGTCTTTGTGCGGGAACTGGAAAAGCTGTATCGTGCCCATGTCGCGGACACAAATCCAAACCTGCCGCCCCTGGGGCTGCAGTATGTCGATTTCGCTGCCTGGCAACGGCGTTGGCTGGAATCCGGCGTGCTCGATCGGCAGCTGACTTACTGGAAGCAGCAGCTCGCGGGCGCGCCCCCGGTGGTCACCTTTCCCGCCGACCGGCGGCGCCCGCAGGCGGAGATGTTTCGCGGTGCGCGACGAAAAATCGTGATTCCTCCGGATTTGCTCCAGGCACTGGAGTCGCTGAGCCAGCGTCAGGGCGTCACGCTGTTTATGACGCTGCTGGCGAGCTTTGACGTTCTGCTGGCGCGGTATACCGGTCAGGAGGACATCGTGATCGGTTCTCCGTCGGCCGGCCGGAGTCGGAGCGAGTTCGCGGAGGTGATGGGCTTCTTCGTCAACAATCTGGTGCTGCGAGCCGATCTCAGCGGCAATCCGACCTTCGCGGCGCTGTTGACTCGAGTGCGCGAGACCACGCTGCAGGCCTATGAACACCAGGATGTGCCCTTCGATCAGCTGGTGCAGGCGCTGCGCCCGGAGCGTTCGCCGGATCATTCGCCGCTCTTCCAGACGATGTTCATCCTGCAGAATTTCCCGATTGCCCCCATCGAGTTGCCGGACGTCGTGCTGCAGCCAATGGAGCTGGGAGTCTCCACGGCGCGCTTCGATCTGACCGTCGAGGCTTTCCCGCACGAGGGCGCGCTGGATATTTATTTCGATTACAACTCCGACCTCTATCACGAAGACACGATCGCGCGGCTGCAGGCGCATTATCAGGCGATCCTCGACGCGGTCGTGGCGGATCCGAATCAGGCGATCGGCGAAATTCCGCTGCTCTCCCCCGCCGAGCGCGAGAAGCTGCTGCTTACCTGGAATCAAACGGAGGCGCCGATTGCGGAAGGCCTCTGCTTCCATCATCGTTTTGAGGAGATCGCCCGGACCTGTCCGGATCGCGTGGCGCTCATGGTGGGCGATGAAGGGATCACCTGCGGGGAGCTGAATGCGCGCGCGGATCGGATTGCCGCCGCCCTGCGGACGCGGGGAGCGGCGCCCGATCAGCGGGTGGGAGTGTTTCTGCCGCGGGGCGCCGATCTGGTGGCCGCATTGCTCGGCGTGGCCAAATCCGGCGCCGCCTATGTGCCGCTGGATCCTGTCTATCCCAAAGGACGCATTGAAAACATCCTGGAGGATGCGCGACCCGTCGCGGTGATCACCGTAACCGGCATGCTGGACCAGCTGCCCCTTGCGGAAGAGCCAACACTCTGCCTCGATCGTGACGGCGCTCTGCCGTCCGCGGCCGATGCGAGTACGCCGATCGCTGGGGCGAATCAGCAGAATCTCGCGTACGTGATCTTCACCTCCGGCTCGACCGGCCGGCCCAAGGGTGTGCAGATCAGCCACCGCGCGCTGCTGAATTTTCTTGAGGCGATGCGGGAAGAGCCGGGCTTCAACGAAAAAGATGTTCTGCTGGCGGTGACGACGGTCTCCTTCGATATCGCGGGCCTGGAGTTGCTGCTGCCCTTGTATGTTGGTGCGACCGTCTGCATCGCCCTGCAGCCCGGCGACCCCGCGAGTCTGCTGCGCGATCTGGACCGCTATCGTCCCACGATGATGCAGGCGACGCCGGCCACCTGGAAGCTGCTGCTGGCAGCGGGATGGCAGGGTGATCCGCATCTGAAAATCCTGTGCGGCGGAGAGGCTCTGGAGACGGGCCTGGCCGACGCGCTGCTGGTTCGCTGCGACGAGCTGTGGAATATGTATGGGCCGACCGAGACGACCATCTGGTCGGCCGCCTGGCCCGTGCGGCAGCTCGGCGCCAATGCCATTCCGGTGGGACGACCCATCCGCAACACGACCTTCTATGTTCTGGATCCAATGCAGCAACCGGTGCCGCAGGGCGTGGTGGGAGAGCTGTGGATCGGTGGCGAGGGTCTGGCGCGCGGCTATCTGCATCGGCCCGATCTGACGGCCGAACGCTTTGTGCCGTGTCCGTGGGCGCGCGGCGGAGAAACGCGGATGTACCGAACCGGCGATCTGGTTCGTTATCGAAGCGATGGAACCCTCGATTTCTATGGGCGCGCCGATTTTCAGGTGAAGCTGCGCGGATTCCGGATTGAGCTGGGAGAAATTGACAATGCCCTGCGGCAAGGCGACCGCGTAACGGATGCGGTGACTCTGCTGCGCGAAGACGAAGGCGAGAAGCGGCTGGTGGCCTGGATTGAGCACACCGGCGAAGCGCCTGCGCCGGCGGTGCTGCGCGACGCTTTGCGCGAGACGCTGCCGGACTACATGATTCCCGCGGCCTTTGTCTTTCTGGAAAAGCTGCCGCGCCTGCCCAACGGCAAGCTGGACCGCTCGTCTCTGCCGAACCCGGAGATGATGAAGAGACAGGAGGAGGCATTCGCCGCTCCGGCGGCGGGCACGCAGCAGATCCTGGCCCAGGTGCTGCAGGAGGTGCTCCAGGTGGATCGCGTGGGCGCCGACGAGAACTTCTTCGACCTCGGGGCGCACTCGCTGCAGATGGTGCGCGTTCACTCCGCGCTGAATCAGCGCCTCGACAAGCCGATTCCGCTGGTTGCCTTGTTCCAGTACCCCAACGTGCGGGCCCTGAGCAGCTTTATCGACCGAGCCGGCGCGGAAGCCGCCAGCCGACAGGGATTGAACCGATGAGCCGAAACAGGGAACTGGCAGCCGTAGCGCTGACGGGTATGGCGGGACGATTTCCCGGAGCCGACACGGTGCGCGAATTCTGGCGGAATCTTGTCGAGGGCCGGGAGTCGGTCCGCCTGGTCGCGGAGGAAGAGCTGCAGGCGGCGGGCGTCGATCCTTCGCTGATCGCCCATCCTGATTACGTGCCCGCCGCCAGCCAGATGAAGGATCCGGAGTTTTTCGACGCGGCGTTCTTCGGCTTCAGCGCGCGCGAAGCCGAGATCATCGATCCGCAGCAGCGCGTCTTTCTGGAATGTGCCTGGTCGGCGCTCGAAGATGCAGGCTGCGATCCCTCTGCCTTTCCGGGGGCCATTGCCGTTTTCGCCGGAGCGGGCATGAATTCCTATGCTCCCGTCAATCTGATGAGCCATCCCGAACTCCTCGCCTCGGTGGGTTGGTACCAGGCGATGGTTTCCAACGACAAAGATTTTCTGTGCAGCCGCGTTGCCTACAAATTGAATCTACGGGGTCCGGCGGTGGGCGTGCAGACCGCCTGCTCCACCTCGCTGGTGGCGGTGCAGATGGCTTTCGAGAGTCTGCTCCGCGGCGAATGCGATATGGCGCTGGCCGGCGGTGTGTCCATTCCCATGCCGCAGGTACCCGGCTATGTCTATACCCCGGGCATGATTTTTTCGCGCGACGGACATTGCCGGGCTTTTGACGCGGATGCCTCGGGAACCGTTCCCGGCGCGGGCGCGGGCGTGGTGGTGCTGCGCCGGCTGGACGATGCGCTGGCGGACGGCGATCCCATCTACGCCGTTCTGCGCGGGGCCGCGGTCAACAACGACGGCGCGGCCAAGGTGGGCTACTCCGCGCCGAGCGTGGAGGGGCAGGAGCGCGTCATCCGAAGATCGATGGAGATGGCGGGCTTCGATCCGGCGTCGGTACGCTACGTCGAAGCGCACGGGACCGGTACCGAGGTTGGCGATCCGATCGAAGTAACAGCGCTGGCGCGGGCCTTTGGATCCATCTCGAACGGCGACATTCGGTGTGCGCTGGGAGCGCTGAAGACGAACCTGGGGCATCTGGATGCGGCCGCCGGCGTTGCCGGGCTCATGAAAACCGCGCTCGCCCTGCGCCACCGGGCGATTCCGCCTACCCTGCATTTCAAACGGCCCAATCCACTGCTCGAGCTGGAGAAGACGCACTTCTACGTCAATACGGCCGTCGAGAAATATGACGGCAACGAGCCATTGCGCGCCGGAGTGAGCTCGTTTGGAATCGGCGGAACCAATGCCCATGTTTCGCTGGAAGAACCGCCGGCTCGGGTCTCCGGCGATTCCCGGCAAAGCGAATTGCTGGTGCTCTCTGCGAAAACACCCGGCGCGCTCGATGCTCGCATGGCACAGCTGCTGGAGTTTCTGGATCGGACACCCGAGGCGAAGACGGCGGATGTCGCCTTCACGCTGGCGGTTGGGCGGCAAGCCTTCCGGTGCCGCCAGGCGCTGGTGGCGCGCGACCTTCCGCAGCTTCAAGAATTACTGCGCAGCGGAGCGAGTGCGCCCGAGATGCGAAAGCTGCGTAACGACGAGACTCCCGCCGATCCGGCCAACGTGGCGTTCCTGTTTCCGGGCCAGGGAGCGCAATACGTTCACATGGGTCGTGATCTCTACGACAGCATGCCGTTGTTTCGCGAGACGGTGGACCGCTGCAGTGCTGCCCTCGAGCCGGCGCTGGGCTTCGACCTCCGGACCGTACTGTATCCCAGGCCCGGCGAGGAAGAGCAGGCTGAGCAGCGGTTGCGGCAGACCTCGATCACGCAGCCGGCCCTCTTCACCATCGAATACGCGACTGCTCAGTTGTGGATGCAGTGCGGAATTACGCCAGCGGCCATGATCGGGCACAGCATTGGAGAATACGTGGCCGCGTGCCTGGCCGGCGTCTTCTCCCTGGAGGATGCGCTGGCCCTGGTCGCGGAGCGCGGCCGCCTGATGCAGTCGCTGCCGGGTGGAGTGATGCTGGCGGTCAGCCTGTCGGAGTTCAATCTGACGCCCCTGCTGCCGGCGGGCGTCTCGATTGCGGCGATCAACGCGGAAAACCAGACGGTCGCCTCCGGAGCGGAAGCCGACATTGCGCAACTGGAAGCAGCGCTGCAAAAGAAAGGCGTGCGGTTTACGCGGCTGCGGAGCTCCCATGCGTTCCACTCTCCGATGGTGGATCCGGTGGTGGACAGCTTCGTGGAACGGGTCGCCAAAACGCAACGCAAGGAGCCCGCTCTGCCCTGGTTGTCGAATGTTTCCGGCACGTGGATTACCGCGGAGGAAGCGACCGATCCCGCCTATTGGGGCAGCCATCTGCGCCGCACTGTGCGCTTTGCCGACTGCGCGCGAGTTCTGTTGCAGGAGACCGAGGCCCTTCTGCTGGAAGTGGGCCCGGGAGAAACTCTGAGCTCGCTGATCCGCGCGCAATCGGGAACGAAGCGCCCCGTGATCTCCTCAATGCGGCACGCGCTGGCCGCGGAGAACGATCGCGAGCACTGGCTGGCGGCTTTGGGGCAGTTATGGATGCGCAACGTAACGGTGCAATGGAAAGCCGTGTATGCCGGCCAGCGGCGCCTGCGCGTTTCTCTCCCGACCTATCCGTTCGAACGGCAACGCTACTACGTCGAGCCGGCGAAGTTGTCTTCGGCAGCAGCTGCAACCGCCGCCGAGACGAGGCAGGATCCGGCCGACTGGTTTTACGTTCCTTCCTGGAAGCGCATCCCGTCCGTGCCCAACCGGTCCGACGACGACGGTGTCACTCTTGTCTTCGCGGACGACAGCGAGCGCGCGGCAGCTGTGGTCGCAGGCTTGCGCGCGACAGGCCGCGTGCTTGCAATCCGCAGCGGCGCTGGGCTTCGCAGCGTCAGCACCGACACGTGGGAAATGGAATTCGGACGCGCGGATGATTACCCAGCTCTCATGCAGGAATTGCTGGCCCGGGAATTGTGGCCGAGGCGGATCCTCGTCATGCCTGATACCGAGGGGATCGAGGGGAGTCTCGCGCGCGCCCTGTTCCTGGTGAAGGCGGTCGGCGACTCGCAGCGCACCGACCCAATCGCCTTCACGATTGCGGTCGATCGCGCCTGGAGCGTGGTGGGTGAGGAAATCAGCTCTCCGGATGGAGGCGCTCTCGCGGCCTTCTGGCGGGTGGTTCCCGTGGAGCTTCCTCATTGCACGGTGCGCATAGCCGATGTGGAGATCGGCCGGCCCGACGCTGCCGCACAGGTCGTTGCAGAAGTCCGGCGGCCAGGCGCCAACGAAACCGTGGCCTGTCGCGGCACAATGCGATGGCAGCCAATCTACGAACCGTTCCCCCTGACGAAGAGAGAAGAGAATTCGCCCGGTGCGCTCTCCCTGCGCCAGAACGGAACGTATCTGATCACCGGCGGCACCGGCGGCATCGGACTGGTGTTGGCACGACACATCGCGCAGAGAACCCAGGGCCTTCTGGTGCTGACCTCGCGAACGCCTGTGCCTCCCCAGGAGGAGTGGGACGCGCGGCTCGCGTCTCCCGCAACCGCTCCGGAACTGAAGCGGAAGATCGAAGGCCTGCGGTCCATCCGCGACGCTGGCGGGCGTGTGCTGACTCTGCAGGCGGACGCCACGGATAGCGTGGCCATGCAGAAAATTCTGGCGGATCTGCAGCAGCAGCATGGCGCTGTGCATGGCATCATCCACGCAGCGGGCTTACCCGGCAGCCGAATTATTCGGGCCAGCACACCGGATCAGGTGCGGACGACCCTCGCGCCCAAAGTCCAGGCAGGCGAGTGGATTCGAGCCTGTCTCGGGCGGCCACAATCAGATTTTGTTCTGCTCTGCTCCTCGTTCAACGCCATTATTCCCGTCCTCGGCCTGGCGGATTACAGCGCAGCGAATGCGTGGCTGGATGGATTCGCAGCGGTCCACGACAATCCTTCCGGGACGCGAGTCATATCGGTGAATTGGGACCGGTGGCGGGACGTAGGCATGACGGCCAATGCGAAAGTGCCGGCCGGTTTCGAGGAATACATGAAGCAACTCGATCGATACGCGATTCGGCCCCAGGAGGCGACGCTGGTTTTCGATCGGCTGCTCACCATGCCCCTCCCGCAGATCATCGTATCGACGCGCGATTTCGAATGGCGGCGGCAGGCATCGAGCCATCAGGCTTCGTCATCGCCGGCGATGCTGCAGACAGAAACGGAGCGTCCCATCGCCCAAACCGTTCGCCGGCACTCCGCGGAGGGAGCGCAGGACGATGTGGAAGCCGGCGTCATCGAGGTGTGGGAGGAGTTGCTCGGCGTGCCGGTCGGTCCGCAGGACAATTTCTTCGAACTGGGCGGCCATTCGCTGGTCGGTACCCAGGTGCTTTCCCGCATTCGCGAGCGCTTTGGCGTGAACCTTGACGTGCGCACCGTTTTCGAAGCGGTCACACCGGCGGAACTGGCGGAGCGCATTCGCCTGATGCGCTGGGCTCTGAATCCCGACCAGGAAGTGGTCGCCGCCGGTCAGCGCGAAGAGGTAGAGTTCTAGCAACCGCGGCGGCCGCGCGGGTTCACAGCACGAAGGACAGCAGGGCGTACTCTCGATTGGCGCTGGCGATCGCCGCCAGATGGCCAGGTTCGGTTTCCAGGTCGCGGCCAAAAAGGACTGCGTCGGCCATCGCATGCGTGCAACGCATCTCGGAGCGGCCGCTGTCGTCGAACGCAACGCGAACGTCCTTCGGCGAGACAGAGAAGCCCGTCCCGACACATTTCAGAAACGCTTCCTTATGCACCCAGTAGCGGAGGAACGCTTTTCGCTGTTGGGCGACGCTGAGACGGCTGAGCGGCCGCGCTTCCTCATCGGTCAGGCATTCGGCCACCAGCCCGTCGAGATCGAATGCCCGGCTAAGGTCCTCAACATCGATGCCGAGCGCTCCGTCTTCGGCGACCGCGATCTGCACAGCCTTCGTTGAATGAGACAGATTGAACGCAACCGTTCGCGGAAGACGGCTCCCCACCTCGTCGATCCTGGGCTTGCCCTGGTCGCCATGCGCAAAACGCAGATCCTCCGGTGCGCACCTGCAATAGGCTCCCAGAATCATGCGCAGCAGAGCGCGTCCCGCGATAAACGCATCTCGATGCTCCGGAAAGCGAAACCTGTCTGACCGATCTCGTTCATCGGCAGACAGCAGGGCCCTCATTTCGTCCGCCAGAGCGGTGATGCTGGAGAGCGGCGCACGCCAAACGTGAATTGTGTTGAGAGAAAGAGGCCTTTGTGTCCTGAGAACCCTTGCTCGCAGTTCCTCTGTGCCCATGAAGAGTTCCTGGTCTCCCACGATTCGCCCCGACTGTCGCTGCGATCCATGTCCAGCGCGTACAGTTTTGTCCGACGCAACCCGGTTCCGGACAAGCGCTTCCCGAAGGCACAATTGTACGTTGGACGAATTTCTGTGCAGCCGGGCAATTCTCACTCGTCGATTACGCGAAGCGAGGGGCCAGCAACAGAGCGCCCAGCTCCGCACCGTGGCGCAGCGTGAAATGCGGCAGGGATTGCTCGCCGACGTGCACGGCGAGCATGGCGCGGAAGAGTTGCGGTCGATGCGCAAAAACCTGGAGAGTGCGCTGGCGCAGCCTGGGCAGGCGATCGAGCAGCAGCATCAGCCCGGCCATCCGCTGCGGAAGGGCGAGGATCCTGGCGTGGCGCGCTTCATAAAGATCGAGAGTCCCTGCGGCCAGCGAGTCGGCGAGCAAAAGCGCCTGACGGAAGCCCATGGCGAGCCCTTCGCCGGTGATCGCATCGGCGGAGCCGGAGGCGTCACCGATAAGAGCGACGTTGCCGCGGGTGACCCGCCGCAGACGCCGGGTCAGGGTAAGGGCGCCACGCTCGGGGGTCGCGGTATGGGCGCCGGCGAGCCTGTCGTTGAGGCTGGGCAGGCCGGCAAGGATCTGTGCCAGGCGCAGGCCGGGATGGCGGGTGACGCCGGCGACGCAGATTTCCTGAGGGCCCACAGGCGTGATGTACGCCTGGCCGAGCGTACCCCAGTGGATCTCCACCCAGTGGCTCCAGGGCGCCACGCGGTAATGAGCGCGAAACCCGAAGCGGCGGCTGCGCAGTGAGGCCGCGTCGAGCCCGGCCCAGGAACGCACCCGGGAGGCATGGCCATCGGCCCCGACCAGCCAGCCATATCGGCACGGTTGCCCGCCCATGTGTGCCGCTTGCTGTGACCTGAAAACGACAGGCGACTTCCAGGCGAAGCGCACGCCGAGCTCTTCGGCACGATGCAGCAGAAGTCGATGCAAGACCGGGCGGCGGACGCCGAGGCCGAGACCGCGTGGAAACTCCGCGGCGGCGTGAGCTTCGGGACCGGCAAAGAGAATGCCCTGGAATTCCGCGCCGTGGTCGGTGGTGAGCTCCACACCCAGACTCGTCAGAGCGCGGCGCGAGGCCGGCATGAGGCCTTCGCCGCAGGCCTTGTCGATCGGCGGCTGCAGCGAATCGGCGACCAGAACATCGGCGCCGCGCTGTCGCAGCGCGATGGCCGCGGAAAGCCCCGCGGGCCCGCCGCCGGCGATCAATACATCACAGCTGCTGGATCCCACAGCCAGACTCCTTACCACTCCAGAAGCAGCATCTCCGCGCAGAAGCCCGGGCCCATGGCGGCGAGAATGCTGCGGGTGCCCGGCGCGGGACGCCGGTGTTTCATGATTTCATCGAGGACGACGAGCACCGACGCCGAGGAAAGATTGCCGACCCGGCGCAGCGCTTCCCAGGAGACATCGAGCGCCTCACGCGGCACGCCGAGCGCTTCGGCCGTGGCCTCGAGCACCTTCGGACCGCCCGTGTGCATGATCCATGAACCGATGTCGCCGCGGGTGAGGCCCTGTGTGGCAAGAAACGCGTCGACATCGCGGCCGAGATTCTCCCGCACCACCCTGGGAACATCGGGCGACAGGACGATCCGAAAGCCCTTCTCGGAGATGTTCCAGCCCATCACGTCTTCGGTATTCGGATAGAAAACGTTGTGGCTGGCGAGAATGCGCGGCCCGCGGCGCGGAACCTTGTCGCCGCCGATCAGAACAGCGGCGGCGCCGTCCCCGAAGAGTCCCGACGAGATAAGGTTGGCTACGGAAATGTCGTCCCGCTGCCAGGTGAGCGAGCAAAGCTCGACCGAGAGCAGCACGGCGACCTGATCGGGATAGGCGCGGACATAATCGGCGGCGCGGGTAAGGCCGGCAGCGCCGGCGACGCAGCCGAGGCCGAAGAGGGGATTGCGGCGGATGTGCGGCGAAAGGCCCATGCGGTTGACCAGGCGCGCGTCAATCGATGGGCTGGCAACGCCGGTGACGGTGACAAAGAAGATGGCGCCGATGTCCTCACGGCGGAGGCGCGCCATCTTCAGGGCACAGTCGATCGCCCGCTCGCCGAGTTCCTGGGCCACCTCGATAAACACGTCGTTGGATTTGCCCCACGTATCCAGAGCAGCGTACTGATCGAGCGTCCGCGAAAAGTAGCGTCCGTCCACACCCGTGCGCATGTGGAGCCGTTCGAGGACGGCGCCGATCTTTGCGTCGTGTCCCCAGTAAGCCAGCAGGGCGTCGACGACCTGGCGCTGGCTGTAGTAGTGCGGCGGAAACGCCGTGGAAGTAGCAAGTATGTGCATGCAGCTCTCTTTGGATCGATCGATGTTCCCACCGCTGACCGAAGCGGGGAGGGACGAGGTTCAGTGGCTTTGCTTTTCCATTGGACGGAGTTTGAAGGCTGAAGTTGCCAGGAGTTACAGAGATGTAAGGCGATTGTGCGACGAATATGATTCGGCCTCGTCCGAGGCCAGCGGAATCTCCACGACGATCTGAGCGCCTCCCTGCGTGCGATTGCGTGCCATGGCGCGCCCCCCATGCACGACGGCCACCGCGCTGACGAATGCGAGACCCAGTCCATGTCCCTCCGAATCGCCTCCTTTGACGAAACGCTGGAAGACGCGGGGCAGCAGGTCAGGGGCGAATCCCGGGCCGTCGTCTTCCAGTGTGATGCGGGCGATGCCGTTTTCGGCGGAGACATCGAAGGAAACGCGGGCGCCGGGGCCTGCGTAGCGCAGCTCATTCTCCATCAGGTTGGAAAGCATGCGGTTGCAGAGCGTCACATCGGCCGAGACCGGCGCGGCCGTGGATGCGGAGATGGCCAGGCGCTGCTGGCGATCAACGAAAGCGGGAGCGTAGAGTTCCGCCACCCGGTTCACCAGCTCGCTGAGGTTGGCAGGTTCGCGATGCAGGCGCAGGGCGCCCCCGTCGGCCTCGGCCACATCGAGCGAGGTGGTGATGACCGCGGAGAGGCGATCCAGGTGCTCGATCGCACTGGCCACCAGCTCGGCTGCCTGGTTGCGATCCTCGAGCGACAACGCGATTTCCAGGCTGCCGCGGACCGAGGTAATGGGACTCTTGAGATCGTGGGCCACGGAATCGGTCAGCGTGCGCAGCTGGTTCACCGACGCCGAGATGCGGTCGAGCATGTTGTTAAAGGTACGCGCCAGCCGCGCGACTTCATCCTGCTGCGGGCCGGCCGGCACCCGGGTGCTCAGATCGCCGGTGCGGATGCTGGCGGCGGCGCCGGTGATGGCATCCACGCGCTTGAGCATGCGGCGGAGGCCGAACAGGGTCGCCAGGAAGCCCAGGGCCACCATCAGCAGCCAGCCCAGAAAGAAGCGGACCAGCAGCCGCCGCAGCAGCGCGATGGCTCCGGAGTCCAGCAGCCCGAGATACAGCCGGCCCCGTCCGGGACCCATCCCGACCGAGACGACGCGGAATGGCACGTTCCATCCCGGCACGTGGAGCGAGACCGGGCTGCGCGGCGGAATCCCGGCGGCCTGCAGCGCGTCCAGGAATTCTCGGCTCTCGTCAGGACCCACCCACAGCGGCGGGTGCGTCGGGTCGCCGGTCAGAGCGAAAAAGACCGTGTTGCCGCTGACATGCTGGCCATGGCTGCCCCAGGAGAGTTCCTGAGTGGCCAGCTCGGCTACTTCCTCAACGATGCGGTCGTAAAGCGCGTCGCGGGGCGTGGTCAGCGCCACCTGGCGGAGGGTTTCGCTTTCCCCCATCAGCCACGAATCTCCGCGCTCGCGCACCGTGCGCGCCACCATGATGTACATCACCCAGAAAATGGCGGCGCTGCCAACGGCAAACACGAGGGTGCTGCGCAGGGCAAGGCGCCAGGCGGCGGTGCGATAAAAGGAAGTGCTGACGCGACGAAACATGCGTTGAGGTTAATCCCGCAGAAGATAACCGACCCCGCGAATGGTGCGGATGAGGGGCCGATCCGATTCGCGATCTACTTTATTGCGCAGACGGTGGATATGTACATCCACAATATTGGTCGATGTGTCGATGCGCATCTTCCAGACATGATCGAGGACCATGGCGCGGGTGACAACGCGTCCGGCGTTGCGGCACAGATATTCGAGCAGGGCGAACTCCTGCTGAGTGAGCTGGATCTCGACTCCGGCACGGCGCGCTTCCCGCCGGATGAGGTCAATTTCGAGATCGGCGACCCGCAGGCGCGTGGTTTCTGCCTGACCCGGCGTGCTGCGGCGCAGCAGAGCGCGGAGGCGAGCCTGCAGCTCGGCCACCGCGAAGGGCTTGGTCATATAGTCGTCGCCGCCCTTTTCCAGCCCGAGAACGCGCTCGTCCACGGAGCGGCGGGCGGAGAGGATCAGAACTGGCGAGGTAACGCCCTGGGAGCGAAGGCGCTGGATGAGTTCGAGGCCGTCGATGTCGGGCAGGGTGAGGTCCACCACCAGAGCATCGTGGACGCCTTCCAGAGCCAGCTTTTCCGCCTGGCTGCCCTGCGCGCAGGCATCCACACGGAAACCGGATTCAGCCAAAGCGCGGGTGAGGAAGTCCCGAATCGTGGTGTCATCCTCAACAACAAGAAGTCGCATGCGTTCTCCTCAAAAAGGGGGGAGCATCGTAGCCGGCGTTGCGGACATGACTGCCGGAAAGAGAATCGAAGAGGGTGCAACCGTCGAACGTGCGCAGCGTTTCGCCGCGGCCGGCATCCATATCCAGCCACCGGGGCAGCCTGGCCCACTGCGAATTCACGTATTCGGTGTATGCGCGATGACCCGCGGCGGTGTTCCCCACCGCGACATCCATAACGCTCATGCAGGATTCTCTGTGCTCAAGGGTACTCCCGGTTCCGGGCGCGGAACTTGCCTGCGGATTACAAACCGGTCATGGGAGCGGCTGCCCTGGGTCCGTAATTGGACGGGCACCGGCGCCAGGCATGAGCAGCGGTGAGCAAAGCGGCCGCCTGATCCTGCCGCTGCGGTCCTGGTCCCGGTTCCTCATCAGTCACTGAGCAACTTGCCATCAGGGGTCCTGATCATCGTATAGTGAATGTCGTGTTGCGATGGGTTCCGGTGCACGCTTCCGAGAGCCCGGGGAACGAGTATTCCCGCAATTTGCCTGCCCACGGAGTGCGTTTGGAATCCCCAGGTTCTGGCCGCCTGCTCGCGGTCTGCGTGTTGGTTCTCCTCGGCCTGTCGCCCGCCAGCCAGGCGCTCGGTCTCTCTTCGCTCAGCCCGCCGCGCTCGATGGACAGCCGGAATCAGCTCAAGTCGCTGTCGCTGGAGCAATTAGGCAATATTGAGGTCACGACCGTAAACAAATGGCCGACGGAGCTGTGGGACACGCCGTCGGCGGTGTATGTCATCACGGCGGACGATATCCGGCGATCGGGCGCCACCTCCATCGCCGACGCGCTCCGTCTCGTTCCCGGGGTCGAGGTCGGACGCCTGAGTTCCACCACCTGGGCGGTCGGCATTCGCGGCCTCCAGAACAACTTCTCCAAATCCGTGCTGGTGCTCATCGACGGCAGAAACGTCTACACCCCGCTGTTTGCCGGAGTGTACTGGGACGTGCAGGACCTCCCGCTGGAGAATATCGACCGCATTGAGGTGATCCGCGGCCCCGGCGGTACCATCTGGGGACCGAACGCGGCCAATGGCGTCATCAACATCATCGCCAAAAAGGCTTCCGAGACGCGCGGCGTGATGGCTGCGGGGCTGGCCGGAACGCAGGATCACACGATCGATACCCTGCAGTTCGGACGTGAGCACGGAAATCTCAGCTACCGCTTCTACGGCACGGGCTTCCAGCGCGCGCACGAATATCACACCGACGGTATCGACGACGACGCCTGGCACCAGGAGCGCTTCGGCTTCCGAACGGATCTCAATGAGGGGCGCGATCGATACTTCCTGGAAGGGACGATCTACGGCGGCGATTCTCCGCATATCGTGGGAACCTCGCCGGTCGTGGATCAAACCTCGGGCGGCGACGTGAATTTCCGCTGGGAGCAGGAGAATACCAGCGGCACGGGTTTTACTCTGCAAGCCTATTTTGACCGCACGGTGCGTACGGGAATCCTGCTGGGGGAAACCCGCAATACCCTCGACATTGATTTCGTGCAGCACCTGCATCTGCCGGGCGGCCAGAAGTTTGCCTGGGGCGGCGGTCTGCACTGGAGCCCTTACCAGATCGTCGGCGTCACCCCGGTCGAAACCCTGATCCCGGCGTCCGCCACAGACCACAACCACACCGGCTTCCTGCAGGACGAGATTCCCCTCGGATCGCGGGTTTTTCTGACGGCGGGCGCCAAACTGCAGCACAACAACTTCAGCGGCTTCGATATTCAGCCTTCAGGCCGTCTGTTGTGGACCCCGTCGGAGCACCAGTCGGCGTGGATGGGCGTGAGCCGGGCGGTGACCACGCCGTCCGATCTGGAAGAAGATTTTCAGCTGACCGGTCCGGCCGGCCCCGCAACGTTCATTCGCGTGGCCGGCAATCACCACTTCCGGTCGGAAGACGTAATTGGCTACGAGGCGGGCTACCGCACGCTGATGGGCAGTCGCGTTTTTCTGGATCTTGCCGCTTTCTGGAATCAGTATTCCCGGCTGCAAAGCTTCAGCGCCCCCATGCTCTCCACCGTGGGCGGCGATACCTACGTCACCATCGAATACGAGAACCAGATCGGAGGGGCGACTTCCGGCTTCGAGATCGCGCCCCAGGCCGCGCTCACCTCGTGGTGGCGCCTGAATACCAGCTATTCTTATCTGAACTCGAATTTTCATGCCAACGGCCCGACGTCCGACATCAGCTCCACGGGCTCGGTTTCCACGTATGAAAAGTCCAGTCCGAAGCACATGGTGGGGGCGCAGTCGATGATCACCCTTCCGGACAAGTTCGAGTTCGACCAGATGTACCGTTTCGTCAGCGCGCTGCCGGCCCAAAAGGTACGCGCGTACCAGACCATGGATCTCCGTCTGGGCCGTGTGCTGGGAAAGAACTTCCGCTTTGCCCTGGTCGGGCAGAACCTCTTTCAGCCGCACCACGATGAGTGGGGAACCGGGGATCCCACGCAGCCGGTCGTCGCCATCAATCGAGCGGCGTACGTGCAGCTTTCGTTCTTCAGCCACCCTTCGTGGTAGCCGCGCAACCGACGGAGCTTCGACCCTGAGCTCAGCGAGCCGCAGCCGGAACAGGTGCGGCCTTTTCCTTGTCCGCCCTCTTCTCCGCGGCCTCCACGGTGTGCGCGATCAGGGTGGCGATGGTCATAGGTCCGACGCCCCCGGGAACGGGCGTATAGGCGGAGCAGCGGTCGATGACGGCAGGCAGCTCGATGTCGCCGACACCGCCGGGATGATAGCCGGCATCCACGACCACGGCCCCGTCGCGAATCCAGGATCCGCGGATGAACTCCGGCTTGCCCACGGCGCCGATGACAATCTCCGCGCGTCCGACAACGTCGGACAAATTCCTGGTGCGGGAGTGGCAGATGGTGACCGTGGCGTGGGCGGCCAGCAGCATCATGGCCATGGGACGGCCGAGGATGGGGCTGCGTCCGACAACCACCGCCTCGCGTCCGACAAGGGGAATTGCATAGCGGCGCAGCAGGCGCATGATGCCGGCAGGCGTGGCCGACCCGTAAGCCGGTTCGTCCATGGCCATGCGGCCGAAGCCATGCGCGGTGACGCCGTCCACGTCCTTGTCGAGGGCGATGCGGTCGAAGCAGGCGCGCTCATCGATCTGCCCGGGGACCGGGTGCTGCAGCAGGATGCCGCGCACCCGGGGATTCGCGTTCAGATCGTCGATGGCGCCCAGCAGCTCTTCGGTCGTGGTGGTGCCCGGCAGCGTAATGCTGAGGGATTCCATGCCGATGCGGCGGCACGCGTTCCCCTTCATGCGGACGTAGGTGGCTGACGCCGGATCGTCGCCCACCAGAATCGTGGCCAGGATGGGCGGCAGCCCGCCGTTGCTTTCGAGGAGCCGGTGCACGCGCACCGAAAGCTCCGCTTCCATTTCTTTTGCGTACGCCTTGCCGTCGAGAACCATGCCTGCCATAGCACCAGTTTACGAGGTGTCGGGGCGGGTGCGCGAGGGGCGTCTAAACGGCGCGGATCAGCCGGGCGGGCAGAAAGACGATCGCCCGGATCAGCTCCAGCACCCCGCCCACCGCGATGCCGAGCAGCCGGAAGGGAATGAGCAGAACCCAGACAATGGGATACGCAATGACCGCCAGCAAAGCCAGCGGCCAGCAGAAAACGAGAAGGATACAGAAGAGCAGGAATTTCGCCATGGCGATTGCCTCGCGTCCGACAACATTATTACGCAGCCGCGAGGGGGATGGTTCCCGGTGGAAGACGGCCAGGCCAGCCACCAGAGGAACACCAGGACGCAGAGGGCCTCGGCTGCGGCGCAATCCCGGCTGCGATATGCTGACGTTTGCCTTCCTCAGGCCCCATTCCCGGATCGCGGCCCGCGGGCGCGCGCGACGAGGCCAGCTCCGCGCAGGCCGTAAGGGCGATGTTCGACGAGATCGCCCCGCGCTACGATCTGCTGAATCACGTGCTTTCCTGCAACGTAGACCGCCTGTGGTGGTGGCGGACGGCGCGCCGCTTCAGGGCCATTCTGGCGCGACCCGAGGCGCGGGTCCTCGACATCTGCTGCGGGACCGGCGACATGACTCTGGCCCTGCTCCGGCTTCGTCCGGCGAGCGGGGAACCGGTGCTGGCCGCGGACTTTTCCCCGGCCATGCTGGCGCGGGCCCGGGCAAAACTGGCGGGGAAACGCGCCACGGTGCTGGAAGCCGACGCACTGCATCTCCCTCTGGGGGATCGGTCGCTCGACCTGATCACCACGGCCTTCGGCTTTCGTAACCTGAGCAGTTATCAGGGCGGCCTGGAGGAATTCTTTCGCGTGCTGGCGCCGGGCGGTGGGTTGGGCATCCTCGATTTCAGCGAGCCGGGCGGCTGGATCGGCAAACTGTACGCCTTCTACTTCCGGCGCATTCTGCCGGCCATTGGCGCGCGAATTTCCGGCGTGGGCGCGGCCTATGCCTACCTGCCGGAATCGGTGGGTCGCTTTCCCGCGCCGGAAGTCATGCTGGAGATGATGCGCGGCGCCGGCTTCACCGATGTTTCCTGGACGCCGTACAGCTTCGGCATCGCCGGGTTGTGGCGCGGGGTTCGCCCTGCGTGAGATTCTCCGGTATGCCGGCACGGTCAGCGGTAGGCTGAAAGATAAGGATGTCGACCACGGCCATTTCGGGCTCTGCCGGGGCCAGCGCGGAAAAGCGCTGGGCTGCCCTGGTCTCGATTTTCGCGGCCTGCCTGATGACGGCGCTGAAGCTGCTCGTCGGCCTGCTGACGGGCAGTCTGGGCGTGCTGTCCGACGTGGTGCATTCCGGGCTGGACCTGGCCGGCTCGGCCCTGACCTTGCTCTCGGTGCGGGTTGCCGATCGCCCCGCGGACTGGAACCACCCCTACGGCCACGCCAAAGTCGAAAACATCTCCGCCTTTGTGGAAACCGGGCTGATGGCGGCCTCCGCGCTGGCCATTACCGCCGAGGCGCTCTCGCGGATCTTCTTACATCCCGTGGCCCTGCGGTTTTCGAACTGGCCCTTCGTGGTCATGGCCGCCTCCATCATCGTGGACCTGTGGCGTTCGCGCCGGCTGCGCCGGGTTGCCCGACGGTATGGCAGCGAGGCGCTGGAGGCCGACGCCCTGCACTTCGCGTCGGACATCTGGGCCAGCGCCGCGGTCATTGTCGGACTCGCCGCTTCCTGGCTGGGCGCCGTCGCGCACATCCCGTGGCTGCGCTATGCCGATCCGGTTGCGGCCATTATGGTCTCGGCCATGATTCTGACCTTTGGCTGGCGCCTCGCCTGGCGCGCGGTGGGAGCGCTCACCGATGCCGTATCGCCGGAGATCCACACGCAGATGATCGAGGAGGTGCGGCGAACGCGCGGCGTCCTGGGCATCGATCAGGCCCGCGTGCGGCGCTCCGGCAGCGCCTATTTTGCCGATCTCACCCTCTCGCTCCCGCGGCAGCTGACCTTCCAGCGCACCGAAGACCTGGTGGGCGAGGCCACCGTCGCGGTGCAGCGCGTTCTGCCCGGGGCCGATGTCGTCATCCATACCATTCCCCGATCCACCGTCGCCGAGAGTGTCTTCGACCAGGTGCGGGCGGTGGCCGCCCGCAACAACGCGCTGCTGCACGACGTCAGCATCGAGTCCTTTCCCGACGGTCTGCACGTGGAGCAACATATCGAAGTGCGTGAGTCCATGCCCCTGCTGGAGGCGCATCGCTTTGTCTATAGCCTGGAACAGCAGATCCGCGGCGAGCTGCCGCAGGTGGGCTCCGTCCTGACGCACATCGAGAGTGAGATGGCCACCATCGAGGCCCCGGTGCGGGTCGCGCAGGATCGGCGCATCGAGCAACACCTGCGCGATGCCGCCGCCAATCTCCCCGAGGTTATGGATATCCATGAGGTCAACGTGGACCGTGTCGGGGAACGCCTCCACGTGACCTGCCACTGCACCCTGCCGGACGGGATGGAGATGCGCCGGGTGCATGAATCGATTACCGAGCTGGAACATCGTTTCAAGCTGGATTGTCCGGAGGTGGACCGGGTGCTGATTCATCCCGAGCCGGCGTCGGACAACCAGCACCGGCAATAAGGGGGAGATGTGAACGCAACTGCGACCTGGCGGGGAGAAGAGCGCTTCGAAGTGCAGTCCGACGGCGGTCGGACGGTGATGCTCGACGGATCGGCGGAGCATGCAGCCGGCCCCAGCCCCATGCAGATGGTGCTGGCCGCGCTCTGCGCCTGCACTTCGGTGGATGTCGTCAGCATTCTGCAAAAGAAGCGCGAGCCGCTGGAGGGCCTGACGGTGACGGCCACGGCGGAACAGGCGCCGGCGCCGCCGCGGGTCTTCACCCACATCCATCTGACCTACAGGATTCGCGGGGCCGTCTCAAAAAAAGGAGCTGAAGACGCCGTATCCCTCTCGAAAAATAAATATTGTTCGGTGTCGAAGATGCTGGAGAAGGCGGCGACCATCGACTACTCCGTCGAATACGAATCATGATCGGATTCTTTCGCTTCATCTTTGTGGTGCTGCTGCTCGTGGTGGTGGCCATGACGTCGGCCATCCTGACGATGCATTTTGCCATCCACGGGGCGGAAATCGCGATTCCCGATTTCCGGGAAATGACGGTGGCCGAGGCGGGGCAACGGGCCGCTTCGCTGGGTTTGACGCTGCACGTGGAGAACCGCCTGTATTCGGCGGAAGTGCCGGCCGGACGCGTGTCCAACCAGTCGCCAAACGCGGGCGCCATCGTGCGGCGCGGGTGGCGGGTATGGCTCACGGAGAGCCTGGGCCCGCAGAAGATCGCAATTCCAAATCTGCTGGGTAAGGATCAGCGCATCGCGGCAATCGACATTCGTCGCGCCGGTCTCACCACCGGGATCGTGGCCCTCATGCCGTGGCCCGATGCGCAGCCGGGCGTCGTCTTCGCGCAAAGTCCCGAGCCCGACGCCTCCGGGGTGGAAGCTCCGGTCATGAACATGCTGGTCTCGGCTCCGCCGGCGGATGCGCAGCCGCCGGACAGCCTGGTGATGCCCCAGCTGGTGGGGCAGGGCTTCACCGCCGCCGCCTGGTCCGTCGCCCATGCCGGATTGCATCTGGCTCCGGTCAAGGAAGAGGATGTGCATCTGTCGCCGGTGGGCGTCATCGGCGGGCCGCCGCAACCGCCGGTGGCTCCGGGCACGGTCATCGCGCAAAGCCCGGGAGCAGGATCCCGGGTGGATCCCGGCGTGCCCATTCAGCTCACAGTGGCCCAATAGCGTTCAGGCGCGGGGCCGTCGCGCGGCCGCAAGGGAATCGGCCGCTCCCGCCTCGGCTCGCGCGGCGCTCCGGGGCGCATAGCCGGTCGACTGCCGCACCACCAGGCTTGTCGGAACTTTGAGCAGAATCCCCGGCACCGGCTCTCCGGGTAATTCGATCAGGCTGCGCAGCGCCTCCACCGCCGCGCGGGCCAGAGCCTTCCGCGACATGCGAATGGTGGTCAGGGGCGGCGTGGCGAATTCCGCGAACAACACGTCGTCGAAACCGACGACCGAGATGCAGCCGGGCTGGTCGATGCCGCGGCGATGCAGCTCTCGTTTCGCGCCGAACGCCATCACGTCGTTGGAGCACATCACCGCCGTGGGCAGTGCCTTCTGGCCCAGGATGTGCCCCATGGCATGCATCCCGCTTTCCAGCGTGTGATTCCCCTCGATCAGCCAGCTCTCCCGGCACATACAGTCCGCCTCCTCGATTGTGGCGAGAAAGGCCTCGCGGCGGAGCTGGGCGGAGCGTTCTCCCAGAGGCCCGCTGATATACGCAATCCTGCGGTGGCCCAGGTTGGCCAGATGCTGCACCGCTTCGCGCATCCCGCGGCGATAATCGATGGTCAGAGCGCAGGCGCGCGAACTGCGAACCGCGTCATCGATCACGACCAGAGGGATGGCGCTGAGCTGCCGGAGGATTTCCCCGCGCAGCGGGCCTTCACTGCCGAAGGTCAGAATCGCCGCTCCCTCCACCCGCAGCTCCAGCATGCGTCGGATGCTGCGGCGGGTCCGCTCTGTGTCATAGCCGGTCGAGCAGGACAGGATTTCGTAGCCATGCCGCGTAGCCAGATCCTCGAAGGCGTGGATCAGCTCGGGGAAGAAGGGATTGTTGAGATCCCCGATCAGAAGTCCCAGCAGGCGGCTCCGCCGCGTTTCGGCCGATGGACCGGGAACAGCGCTGTCCTGGGATCTGGAATTCGTGCGCCCTGACGCGTTGTGAGAGAGCCGGCGGCTCATGGCAGATCAGCCTCGGGGATGGCCTGACCGTGCAGTGTACGGGGCGTACCGAAAATTTGCTATGAAATACAGACAGGACTAATTCGATTTAGTAAAATTGCCGCGGCGTATCGCGAGATTTTCCCCCTCGGGGAAGCTTCGATGTAGCCTGACTCTTCATGCTGGACACACTCAAAGCGCAGGTGCTGGAAGCCAATCTCGAACTCGTGCGGCGCGGTCTGGTGCTGTACACGTTCGGTAACGCGAGCGGTGTCGACCGGGAGCAGCGGCTCGTCGCGATCAAGCCGAGCGGCGTCCCTTACGAAAATCTGACCCCGGACGACATGGTGGTCAGCGACCTGAACGGCAAGATCGTGGAGGGCGCCTACAAGCCGTCATCGGACCTGGACACCCACCTCGAGCTGTATCGGGAGTTCCCGTCCATCGGCGGCGTGGTCCACACCCATTCGGAGTTCGCGACCGCGTGGGCCCAGGCGGGCCGGGAGATTCCCGCCTACGGCACCACCCATGCGGATTACTTCTACGGACCGGTGCCGGTGACCGAGGAGCTCTCCGACCTGGAAATCGGCGGCAACTACGTTCTGAATACCGGTAAGGCCATCGTGCGCCGTTTTCGCACTCTCGATCCGCAGGCCATGCCCGGCGTGCTCGTGGCCGGCCACGCGCCCTTCGCCTGGGGCAAGGACGCGATGGAGGCCGCTTATCACGCTGTGGTGCTCGAAGCCGTGGCCCGCGTGGCCTGGTACACCGCGACACTGAACCCTGACGGTCGCGGGGTTTCCCAGGCATTGCTGGATCGGCATTATTTCCGTAAGCACGGGGCGAAGGCCACTTACGGGCAACACTAATCCGCAACCGGAATCTCCCCGCTCCGGTTCCCGAACCGACTAGCTCCTCGAGGCACCTCGACGCATGTCCATCGCAAGCCCAGCCGCCCTGGCCCTGTTCTTTCAGACGCCCCTGAAGCAATCTCTGGTTCATCTCTCCGGCATCGACATCGCGGTCATCGCCATCTACTTCGGGTTCGTCATTTACATCGGCTTCTACCTGAAGGGCTCCTCCAACACCAGCGAAGAATTCTTCATGGCCGGACGCGAAATGACGGCCTGGATCGCCGGCCTGAGCTTCGTCTCCGCGAATCTGGGCTCGCTCGAGCTGATGGGGTGGGCCGGCTCGGCCTACCAGTACGGCATCCTCGCCACCCACTGGTACTGGATCGGCGCCATTCCCGCCATGCTCTTCCTCGGCATCGTGATGATGCCGTTCTATTACATCTCGAAGGTGAACTCCGTCCCGGGGTATCTGGCCCTGCGCTACGGCGACGGAGCGCGGGGCCTGTCAGCCGTCTGCTTCGCCTTCATGACGGTGCTGATGAGCGGCATCAACATGTACGCCATGGCCCTGGTGATGAAAGTCGTCCTCGGCTGGGACCTGAACTTCTCCATCTGGGTCTCGTCGATCACCGTGGCTGTGTATGTCGCCCTCGGGGGTCTGCGGTCGGCCATCTTCAACGAGATTCTGCAGTTCCTCCTGATCTGGCTCGGCGCCCTGCTGATTCCGATTCTGGGCCTCATCGAGGCCGGTGGCTGGACCAACCTCAAGCATCAGATTGCCGCGCGCATGGGCAGCATGGAGTACACGCATCTGTGGAGCACCACCGGCCACTTCCGCGACAACCCGATGGGCATCCACTGGACCGGGCTGGTCTTTGGGCTGGGCATCGCCATCAGCATGGGCTACTGGACGACCGACTTCCTGGTGGTGCAGCGCGTCCTCTCCGCGCGCAACCTGCGCTCCGCGCGCATGGCCCCCATCATCGGCGCGGGCTTCAAAATGATGGTGCCGTTCATCGTGGTTCTGCCGGGGCTGCTGGCGCTTTCCGTGCTCCCGTTTCATCTGGTTCCCCAGGATGTCGCCGTGGTGACCGGCCAGCACAGCTACAATGAGGTCCTGCCGCTCATGCTGGTGCGCTACTGCGGCCCGGGTCTGCTGGGCCTCGGCGTGACCGCGCTGATTGCGGGTTTCATGTCCGGCATGGCGGGCAACGTGAGCGCCTTTGCGACCGTGTGGACCCATGACATTTATGGCGCGTTCCTGAACAAGAAGGCCAGCGACAGCCATTACGTGGCCATGGGCCGCTGGTGCACGTTCATCGGCGTGCTCATCTCGGTCGGGACGGCGTATCTGGTCCAGCACGCAGCCAGCATCATGGATTACGTGCAGGCGCTGTTCAGCTTCTTCATCGCGCCGCTGCTGGGCACGGTGCTGCTCGGCATGCTGTGGAAGCGCGCGACGAAGCCGGCCGGTTTCTGGGGACTCCTGGCGGGCACCTGCACGGCGATCAGCCTCTTCCTGTGGGTGCATTTCAACCCCAGCGCTCTGCGCTACGTGGCGCTCTCTGCCGACGCAAAAGCCATGGCCGCCGATATGTATCGGGCGCTGTGGTCCCTGATTGTCTGCGTGGTCGTGACCGTCGTCGTCAGCCTGATGACGAAGCCCCGCCCGATCGCGGAACTGGAAGGTCTGGTCTACGGAGCCTCGAAGATCCCCGAGGAGCACGACGAACACTGGTACCAGAAGCCTCTCGTGTGGGCCGGGGCAGTCAGCGTGGTCTTTGTCGCTCTCAACATCATCTTCTGGTAAAGGCGGATTCCTATGCGCGGACACACCTCCATCTGGTTCTTCTCCGGGCTCCTGCTTCTCAGCTATGGCGTCCTGATCCTGGCCACCGGTCTCTGGGAGCTGGGCCATCCGCTGGTGCATCCGCCGGTTCTTTCTTATCTCCACGCGCCGATCTGGTGGGGGGCCCTCATGCTGGTGATGGGGCTCTTTTACACGATTCGCTTTCGTCATCATCGCTAACCATTCGCCACACACAAGAAGGTATTGACTATGAAAAAGGATCTGACTTTTGGAGTGATCGTCGGAAACCGCGGCTTTTTTCCGGATCATCTGGCCAAAGAAGGCCGTGAGGAAATGCTGGCCGTGCTGCACAAGGCCGGGATCAAAGCCATCACGCTCACGCCCGAGCAGTCGAAATTCGGCTCGGTGGAAACCCATGATGACGCCATCCGCTGTGGCGATCTTTTCCGCGCCCATCGCGACGAGATCGACGGCATCGTCGTCACCCTCCCCAACTTCGGCGACGAGCGCGGCATCGCCGACTCCATCCGCTATTCGAAGCTGGATGTGCCGGTGCTGGTGCAGGCCACCCCCGACCGCCGCAACGATATGAAGATCACCGACCGCCGTGACAGCTTCTGCGGCAAGATGTCGGCCTGCAATAACCTGATGCAGTACGGCATCCCCTACTCGATTACGGCGAAGCACACCGTCCAGCCCAGCTCCGACGAGTTTGCGAAGGATCTGGACTGGTTCACGAAGGTCTGCCGCGTCACCAACGGCCTGAGAAAGCTGCGCATCGGCGCCATCGGCGCGCGCCCGCAGGCGTTTAACACGGTCCGGTACAGCGAAAAGCTGCTGGAGCGCTACGGCATCTCCGTCGTGACGCTGGACCTCTCGGACATCTTCGGCCTCATCAACCGCATGAAGGACGAGGACACCGACGTACAGGCGAAGCTGAAGGCCATCCAGGCCTATGTGCCCACCGAGAGCGTGCCGGCTGCGGCGCTGCTCAAGATGTCGAAACTCGGCGTGGCCATCGAGCGCTTCATGAAAGACACGCACTGTACCGTCTCGGCCGTCCAGTGCTGGACCTCGCTCGAGGAAAACTTCGGCGTCGTGCCCTGCACGGTCATGAGCATGATGAGCGACAGCCTGTTGCCGGCCGCCTGCGAAACCGACGTGATGGGCACCGTCTCCATGCACGCGCTCGCTCTCGCCAGCCAGACCCCCAGCGCGCTGCTGGACTGGAACAATAACTACGGCGACGATGAGAACAAGTGCGTCTGCTTCCACTGCTCGAATCTGCCGAAGCACTTCTTTGCCGACGTGGTCATGGACTTCCAGGCGATCATTGCCGGCACCGTCGGCAAGGAGAACACCTTCGGCACCTGTGTGGGCCGCGTGAAGGCCGGCCCGATGAGCTACGTCCGCTTCTCCACCGACGATTACAAGGGGAAGATTCGCGGCTACGTGGGCGAAGGCGAGTTCACCAACGATCCGCTGGAGACCTTCGGCGGCGCGGGCGTGGCGAAGATTCCGCAGTTGCAGAAGCTGCTGCATAAGATCTGCACCGAAGGCTTCGAGCACCACGTCGCCGCGAATTTCTCGAACGTCGCCAGCCCGGTCTTCGAAGCGGCCACCCGCTACCTGGGCTGGGAGATGCACTGGCACGGGAAAGACTAGAGTTTGGGATTGGAGTTTAGGGATTAGCGGAGCGGCCCGGAACGGGCCGCTCTTTTTCTACGCAGGTGCCGCTCTCACCCAGCCATGCATCGAGTTTGCAAACTCTAATCCCTGCTCCCTAAACTCTGTCCTTGAGCGCCAGGGTCCTAAACTCCAAACTCTGATTTCTAAACTCTGTCCCCCAGCGCCAGCTGGATCAGCGTCTTCTGCTCCATCTCATGCGCCTTGGCCGATCCCGTCGCGGGGCTCGCTGCCGCGGAGCGCTTCACGCTCAGCACCGGGCGATCGCCCGCGATCCGCCGCAGCCGCGGCATCGCAAATCCGAACCCGCCCATGTTGGCCGGCTCTTCCTGCACCCAGACAATCTCCCGTGCATGCGGATGTTCGGCAAGTGCAGCCTTCAGCTCCGCCTCCGGCCAGGGATAAAGCTGGTCGAGGAACAGAATGCCGGTCCGCGAATCCTTCCGCTTCGCGCGCTCCATGCGCAGCTCATGGCCGATTTTGCCCGTCGCGATCAGCAGCCGCTCCGCATCCTGAATCTCCGTCTCCGGGATAACCGGTAAAAAGCGCGCCCGCGCGAAGTCCTCGATCGGCGACAGCGCGTCCGGGTGCCGCAGCATGCTCTTGGGCGTGAACACGACCAGCGGTTTCCGCCACGCGCGCAGCGCCTGGCGCCGCAGCAGATGGAAATACTGCGCCGCGTTCGAAGGCTGCGCGACCTGGATGTTGTCCCGCGCCGCGAGCTGCAGATACCGCTCCACGCGCGCGCTGGAGTGCTCCGGCCCCTGTCCCTCGTATCCGTGCGGCAGCAGCAGCACCAGCCCGCTCAGCAGCCCCCATTTGTCTTCAGCCGCGGCGATGAACTGGTCGATGACGATCTGCGCGCCGTTGGCAAAGTCGCCGAACTGCGCCTCCCACAAAACCAGGCCCTCGGGATAATCGCGGCTGTAGCCATACTCAAAGCCCAGCACCCCCGCTTCGGACAGGATCGAGTTATAGACGCTGAAGGGCGCCTGCTCGGGCGCAAGATGATTCAGCGGCGCCCGGTGCTGCTCATTCTCAATGTCAATGAGCACGCTGTGGCGCTGGTTGAAGGTGCCGCGCTGGCTGTCCTGCCCGCTCAGGCGTACCGGCGTCCCCTCCAGCAACAGCGATCCAAACGCAACCGCCTCAGCCATGCCGTAGTCGAAGGCGTGTTCGCCACGCCCCATCGCCGCGCGCTGCTCCAGCAGCTTTTTGATCTTTGGGTGGATGTGAAATCCGTCCGGATACCGCGTCAGTTTGTCGGTGATTGCCTGAATTCGCTCGCGTGGCAGCCCGGTATCGACCTCCAGTTCCGGCTTCCACGCGCCGCCCCGGTAGCGGCTCCAGTATGCCGGCATCTGCACCAGCATCGGCTTCCTGCGCGTGGTCGCGGCCTTCTTCTGCGCATCGGCAAACTCGGCGTGCAGCTGTTGCGAAAGCGCCGCCACGTCCGCGCCGATTTGCTTTGCGTAAATCTCAAAGAGCGGCGCGCGATCCTTGATACGCGCGTAACGCAGCGGCTGCGTGACCGTGGGATCGTCGACCTCGCTGTGCCCGTGCCGCCGATAACCGATGAGATCCACGACCACATCGGAGCCAAACGCGTAGCGATACTCCGCCGCCAGCGCCGCCACGCGCACCACGGCTGCCGGATCCTCACCGTTCACGTGAAAGATGGGCACGTTGAGGCGCTTTGCCAGGTCCGTCGAGAATCGCGTCGAGTTGGTCTCCGCCGGCTCCGCGGTGAAACCGATGAGATTGTTCACCACAATGTGAATGCCGCCGCCGACCGAATAGCCGTCAATCCCGGCAAGGTTCATGGTCTCGGCCCAGATGCCCTGGCCGGCAAAGGCGGCGTCGCCATGGATCACCACCGGCAGCACGCGCTTGACGCCGTCCGCGCCATAGCGATCCTGCCAGGCGCGCGCGCGCCCCATCGCGACCGGGTCGACGGCTTCCAGATGGCTGGGATTCGACGCCAGGTGCAGCGCCACCGTGCCCCCATTGCGGGCAGGGAACTCGCCCGTCGCGCCGACGTGGTACTTCACATCGCCGCCGCCCAGAATGCTGCGCGGATCGACGTCCTCGAACTTGGCGAAGATATCCACGGGCGACTTGCCCAGCGTATTCACCATCACGTTTAGTCGTCCGCGATGGCTCATGCCCATGATGGACCGCTGCGCACCCAGATCGGCCGCGCGGTTCAGCAGCTCGTCGAGAAAGGGAATCAGCGCCGTGACGCCTTCGAGCGAAAACCGCTTCGTGCCCAGATAGCGGGCCTGAATCACCTGCTCAAACAGATCCGCTCGCGCGAGCCGTTCCAGAATCCGCTGTTGATCGACAGCCGGCGCATCGCCTTCAAGTTTCGTTGCGATCCAGGCGCGCCGCTCGCGGCCGGGGATGTGCATGAACTCGGCGCCGATCGTGCCGCAGTACACGCGCCGCGCCTCCGCGGCAAATTCGTTGTCGAGATCCAGCTCCGGCACGGCCACCGGCTGCAGGTATTGTTCCAGCGGATCGAGCTGCGCCTGCAGATACCCCCAGCGGCGGAAAGCGTCCAGCGTCGCTTCGCGCAGGGTCGAACGTTCGGTCGAACTAGCTTGTGGGGACATGAAAGATATAAATCCAGTCTGAAAGAAAAATCCCGGAGAATGTCCGGGATGGGGTCAACATCTGGGCTGCACTGCGCCAGCCCACACTCTCTGCTTCACACTTCCATTGTACCGCCGCGGTCCGCTGGCACGGCCTCACGGCAACGGGGGAGCGGCCCACGATCCACCGCTCCCCTCGCTGAGCCTTATCCTTCCGCCGGCCAGGGGGACCCGCTGCTTAGCGGCTCACCTTCAGCAGCACCACGCCATGCCCGGGCACCGTCACCGTGTAAGCGCCGTCGGTCGCGGACACATCCTTGTGCGCCCACAAATCCCGCAGCTTTGCGCTTGCCGGAAAACCCACATCCTTCAGGTGCAGCGTGACCGAGTGCGCCTCCGTGTCGCGATTGAATAATCCCGCGGCCAGGGCGTCGCCGCTCAGCGGCTTGGTCCAGATTTCGGTCAGGCCCATGGCCAGAGCCCGGCTGCCTTCCTTGCCCAGCTTGTCCTGATCCACGGCGATCACTTCCTTATTGAGCAAAATGGCCTTTGTCGCCGGCGTCATCCGGCTCAGGTCGTTCCCCGCCAGCAGCGGCGCCGCCAGAATCGCCCACAGGCTCATGTGGGTCCGGTATTCCGTGTCCGTCATGCCGCCGTTGCCCACTTCCAGCATGTCGGGATCGTTCCAGTGGCCGGGCCCCGCATACCGCGCCAGCGGGAGCTGGCTAAAGCCGATCTCCGCCATGCGCTGCCAGGTATCGTTGATGTCGTCGGTGGTGCGCCACAGGTTGCCGCCCACCGAAGGCCCCCAGGTCCACACGTGATCCAGCCCGTACTGGCACAGGCTGAACACGATGGGCCGCCCCGTCTTCACCAGCGCCTGATGCATTGTTTCGTAGGCCTGGCGCATCATCTGGAACTGCTTCGCCTGATCGTTCGGGGCCTCCTTCCGCATAATCTCCATGTAGCTGCACAGGTCGTACTTCAGGTAATCGATGCCCCACTGCGCGTAGGTGTCCGCGTCCTGCTGCTCGTGGCCGTAGCTGGCGGGATAGCCGGCGCAGGTCTTCGGTCCCGGCCCGGAGTAGATGCCCAGCTTCATGCCTTTGGAATGGACGTAATCCGCCAGCGCCTTCATGTCCGGAAATTTGCTGTTGGTCGTGATCTCGCCCTGAGCGTTGCGCGGGCCTTCCCAGGTGTCGTCGATATTCACGTAGATGTAGCCCGCATCGCGCATCCCGTCGGCCACCATGGCGTCGGTCGCGGCGCGCACATCCGCCGCCGTCACCCTGCCGGCAAAATGGTTCCAGCTGTTCCAGCCCATGGGCGGCGTCGCCGCCAGCGTAGGATCCTGCCCGAGTGCGGCGCCGGCCAGCGCCAGCAAAATGAATGCGGTTACACCAATCTTCGAAATCGACACTGGAACCGCTCCTTTTCCCGTGATTTTCAATGCTTTCCTGAAGCCGCCCGCCAGTGTAACGCAAACTCAGCGCAGCAGCGCGCCCCACAGGCTGTCGACGGTGGCGTGGGTGATCGCCGACGCGCCGATCCGGCGGTCCTGCCGCCACGCGCGCCCGTAGAAAAGGCCGGCAATCGCCGCCAGCAGCACGTATCGCCAGTTAAAAAACGCAGTGCGCTTGTTGAAGTGCGCCAGTCCGAACACGCAGGCCGTCACCAGCAGGGCCGGCGTCCGCCCCATCCGGCGCTCCAGAAGGTTCTGCATCCATCCCCGGAAGAAGATCTCTTCCGGCAACGCCACGGCGAAGAAGCTAAAGATCCACAGCGGAGCGACCAGCCAGGGATGGGGCACGTGCCGATGCCAGTGCAGAAACCCCAGAACCAGGCCGAGAGGAATGGCAATGGGCGCGTAGAACAGGAACTCGCGCAGACCGATCGCGGCGTCGCGCCCCCCGCAGGCGCAAATCGAACCCCACCCCGCTCAGTTGCCGCACCGCCATCAACCCGTACAGCCCCGCATCGAGCAGCGTCAGCTTGCCCAGGGCGGTCAGGTGCGCCGGCCACGCGGCCTCCAGCCAGCGCAGGTCCACGGCCAGCCCCAGCGGCAGCAGCACCAGAAAATCCAGCCAGTGCCCGCGCTGCTCCGGATCGAGTCTCGACGCAGCCTCGAGCACCAGGGCCACAGCCACCGGGGCCAGCAGGTACACCATGAACCATCGCAGATGAAAATGACCGGCTCCCGCTGCCACCAAAGTCCAGGGAATCGCCAGCAGGGCCGGCAGCGCGATCCGCACCGCTACCGGCAGCCGCTGCACCGCACGCCGGCAGGCTTCGCCCCCAAAGCCGAACGCCAGCAGCACGGCCAGCAGGAGCACCAGCGCAATCGCCGCGGGGAACAGAGGTTCGGGCACGCTTCTATCGTAAGTCCCGATCGCTGGTCGCCGATTGACCCGCAACCAGGCGGGTTGTAACGTTAAAAGTTCGCGCTACCCTGGAAATCCTATGCCTGACGCCTCTGTCTCCGCCCCCCCCGCGCTTCGCAAAACCGCCCTTAACGCCACGCACCGCCGCCTCGGCGCAAAGATGGTCGACTTTGGCGGATGGGATATGCCCGTTGAGTACTCCGGCCTCATCGCCGAGCACATGGCGGTCCGCACCGGCGTCGGTCTCTTCGACGTCAGCCATATGGGCGACATTCAGCTGCGCGGCCCCGGCTCGCTCGACGCCGTTCAGCACATTTCGATGAACGACGCGGCCCGTCTGCAGGTGGGGCAGGCGCAGTATTCGGCGATGCTGTATCCCGAAGGCACCTTCGTCGACGACATCATCGTCCACAAATTCAGCGAAAACGACTACCTTTTCGTCATCAACGCCGGCACCCGCGAGAAAGACTACAACTGGGTTCGCACCCAGGCGCGCGCCTTCGACTGCCACGTGAGCGATTACAGCGACTACTACACGCAGCTCGCCATCCAGGGTCCGCGCGCCCAGGAGACCCTGCAGAAGCTGACCAACGCCGACTTGTCGAAGGTGAAGTTCTACTGGTTCACCTGGGGCACCGTCTGCGGCCTGCCCAACACCCTCATTGCCCGCACCGGCTACACCGGCGAAGACGGATTCGAAATTTACATCCCCTCCGACGTCGCCACCAGCGAGCGCGTGTGGAATGAAGTGATGGAGGCAGGGAAGGAATTCGGCATCCTGCCCTGCGGCCTGGGCGCGCGCAACACGCTGCGCCTGGAAGCGGCGCTCTCCCTCTACGGCCACGAAATCTCCGAGTCGATGAACGTCTTCGAAGCAGGCCTCGACCGCTTCTGCAAGCTGGAAAAAGGTCCCTTCCTCGGATCGGACGCGCTTCACAAGGTTCAGGCCGCCGGCGGTCCCGAGCGCAAACTCGTGGCCCTCGAAATCATCGACCGAGGCATTGCCCGCGACGGCTACCGTGTGCTCGATCAGCAGGGCAATGCCATCGGCGCGGTCACCAGCGGGTCGCCCGCGCCGTTCCTGAAAAAGAACATCGCGCTGGCCTACGTGCCCCGCGCCTTGACCGAGATCGGCACCGAGCTCGCCGTCGAAATCCGCAATAATCCTGTGAAGGCGCGGGTGGTGCCGATCCCGTTTTACAGAAAGCCCAAAAAACAGCCCGTACAATAAGAGGGAGAACTGCAAAGTCATGGCTTATCCCACGAACTACCGCTACACGCGCGAGCATGAATGGATCGAAACCGGCAACAGGACTGCGGCGGTCGGAATCACCGTTCACGCCCAGGACTCCCTCGGCGACATCGTCTTTGTGGAGCTGCCCAAAGTCGGCGACAAGGTGGAGAAGGGCAAGGTTTTCGGCAGCGTCGAATCGGTGAAGGCGGTCTCCGACCTCTACGCGCCGGCCACCGGCACCGTCACGGCCATCAACGAAGAGCTCATCGCCTCTCCGGAGAAGATCAATGCCGACGCCCACGCCGCCTGGATCATGAAAATTGAACTCAGCGATCCATCCGAACTGGATACGCTGCTCACCGCCGACGCCTACGAGTCCTACGCGAAAGAAGAAACCGGCCACTAGCGCGCCGCGCGGTTTCCGCCGGGCGGCTTTTCACGCTGTACGCTAACCGCTATACGCTTCGCTCTGAATCTCATGCGCTACTTACCTAAATCCGACGCCGAACGCGCGGCGATGCTGCGCGAAATCGGCGCGTCGTCCATCGATGACCTCTTTGCCATCGTCCCCGAGGAATACCGCCTCACGCGCGACCTGAACATCCCGCGCCAGATGGGCGAATCCGAGATCGTCGACCACTTCAAGGCCGCCGCCGCGCACAACGCCAACGGCTACGCCAGCTTCCTCGGCGCCGGCGTCTACCGGCACTACCGGCCGGTGCTCATCGACGCCATCGTGCAGCGCGGCGAGTTCCTCACCTCCTACACGCCCTACCAGGCGGAGATCACGCAGGGCACGCTCCAGGCCATCTTCGAATTCCAGACCATGATCTGCGAGCTCACCGGCATGGACATCGCCAATGCGTCGATGTACGACGGCTCCACCGCCTGTCCGGAAGCGGCGATGATGGCCATGCGCGTCACCGGACGCGACGGCGTGATCGTCGCCCGCACCGTCCATCCCGAATATCGCGAGGTGATGCACACTTACGCGCAGCATCGCGAGGCTGCCTCCGGCCACACCACCCAGGAGATCGGCTACAGCGACGACGGCCGCCTCGATCTCGCCGCCCTCGAGCAATCCGTCACCGAGCAGACCGCCTGCGTCCTCGTGCAGTCCCCGAATTTCTTCGGCGTCGTCGAAGACATTCCCGCCATCGCGCAGATCGCCCAAAAAAAGGGCGCGCTGCTGGTCGTTGCCATTGCGGAAGCCGCCTCGCTCGGCATCGTCCGTCCGCCGGTCGAAGCCGACATCGTCATCATGGAGGCGCAGTCCTTCGGCGTCGCCCCCAGCTACGGCGGCCCCTTCTGCGGCGTCATCGCGGCGAAGGAGAAGTACGTCCGCCAGATGCCCGGCCGGCTCGTCGGCGAGACGAAGGACAAGCAGGGCCGCCGCGGCTTCGTGCTCACCCTCTCCACCCGCGAGCAGCACATCCGCCGCGAGAAGGCCACCTCCAACATCTGCACCAACCAGGCGCTCGTCGCGCTCATGGCCACGGTTTTCATGACGGTCTATGGCAAAGAGGGCATCCGCGAGCTGGCGCTGCACAACCTGGCCAAAGCCGACTACGCCGCAAAGACCCTCGGCTCCCAGGGCACGCTGCTCTTCGCCCGCTCGCCGCGCTTCAACGAGTTTGTCCTGCAAACCGACGAGTCGCCCGAGCAACTCAACGCGCGCCTCCTCGAAAACAAAATCATCGGCGGCGTCGCCCTGAAGCGCTGGTATCCGGAACTCGGCAATGCGACCCTCTGGTGCGCGACCGAACTCACCACCCGCGAGCAGATCGACCAGGCCGCTTCGGTGCTGGCCCAAACGCCCGCCGCGGCGGCCGCGCGATAAGGATCCATGATGGCGACTCCGACAGAGAAATTTACCGGCACACCGCGCAAAGTCACCGCGCACCTCACGCAGAACGAGGGCCTCAGCTTCGAAAAGTCCGCGCCGGGCAAGAAAGCTTACCGCCTCGCGCCGCTTGACGTTCCTGAAGTGGATCCAGCGGCCCTTCTCGGCGACGCCGCGCGTTCGCACAGCGCGGAGTTGCCCGAGCTCTCCGAGATCGAGATCATCCGCCACTTCACGCGTCTCTCCACGTGGAACTACGCCATCGATCTCGGCATGTATCCCCTGGGCAGCTGCACCATGAAGTACAACCCGCGCGTCAACGAGTTCGTCTCGCGCCTGGAAGGCATTGCCGACGCCCACCCCTACCAGCCTGAGGATCTCTCCCAGGGCTCGCTGGCCATCATGCATCTCCTGCGCCAGTGCCTGCTCGAGATCACCGGCATGGACGCGATCACGCTGCAGCCCGCCGCCGGCGCTCATGGTGAATTCACCGGCATTCTGCTGGCGCGCGCCTGGCATCAGTCGAAAGGCAACGCGCGCCGCCACGTCATTATTCCCGATTCGGCGCACGGCACGAACCCGGCCACTGCCGCCATCTGCGGCTATGACGTCGTCAATTTCAAGTCGAATGCGAACGGCGGCATCGACATCGAAGCGCTGGCCCAGGCCGTCACCGAAGACACCGCCGCGCTCATGCTGACCAACCCCTCCACCATCGGCGTCTTTGAAAATGAAATTCACCGCATCGCCGACATCCTCCACGCCAAAGGCGCGCTCCTCTACATGGACGGCGCCAATATGAACGCTCTCTGCGGCAAGACGCGTCCCGGCGATTTCGGCGCCGACGTGATGCACCTGAACCTGCACAAGACCTTCTCCACTCCGCATGGCGGCGGCGGTCCCGGCTCCGGCCCGGTCGCGTGCAAAAAGATCCTCGAGCCGTTCCTGCCGGTCCCGGTCGTCGAGCAGGACAGCGACGGCCGTTTCCATCTCAACTACAACCGCCCGCAGTCGGTCGGCCGCGTCCGCGCCTTCTACGGCAACTTCGGCATGTTCGTCCGCGCGCTGGCCTACATTCTGGCCAATGGTCCCGACGGCCTGCGCCAGACCACCGAAGACGCCGTCCTCAATGCGAACTACATCCGCCACAAGCTCCAGGATCTGTACGAGCTGCCCTACACCACACCCTCCATGCACGAAGTCGTCTTCAGCGATCGCCGCCAGCTGAAGAACGGCGTCCGGACCGGCGACATTGCCAAGCGCCTCATCGACTACGGCTTCCATCCCTACACCGTCTCGTTTCCGCTCATCGTGCCCGGCGCGCTGATGATCGAACCCACCGAGAGCGAATCGCGGGAGGAGCTGGACCTCTTCGTGGATGCCATGCGTCAGATTGCCCGCGAGGTCGACGAAAATCCGCAGATCGTCCTCGACGCACCGCACTCCACGCGCGTCTCGCGCCTCGACGAAACCACCGCCGCGCGCAAGCCCGTGCTGCGCTGGCGCAGGGCGTAAGCAGAACCTTCACCGCAGAGGACCAGAGAGAGCCCAGACAGAGTTGTGCGCCCTTCCCACGGGGTACCTCGGTGTCCGCTCTGCGTTCTCTGTTGCCTCTGGTTCCGCTAAGATCAAGGTAATGTCTGCAAACCGTACTTTTTCCCACGCGATGCTGCGCGAAATTTACGAGCAGCCCGAATCGCTCGCCGCCACCCTGGCCCGTTACGCGCCCGGAGGCTCACTGGACCCGGCAGCCTTTACCGCCGTCGCCGAAGCCCTCCGCGGACGCCAGCGCATTGTCATTGCCGCCAGTGGATCCAGCCGCCACGCCGGGCTTGCCGGAGAAATCATGCTGGAGGACTACGCCGGCCTCGCCGTTGATGTCGAATATTCCAGCGAATATATGTACCGCTCCACGCACACGCTCCACGATCCCGGCGTGATCGTGATCTCGCAGTCGGGCGAGACCGCCGACACTCTCGCCGCGCTCCGCGAAGCGAAAGCCCGCGGCCTGAAGACGGTCGCCATCACCAACAACGCGGGCTCCTCCATGGCGCGCGAAGCCGACGCCTCGCTGCCCACGCTGGCCGGCAAAGAAGTGGCCGTTCCCGCCACCAAGAGCTTCACCACCCAGCTCAGCGTCCTCTATCTCCTCACCCTTTTTCTGGCGCGCCTTGGTGGGCGCATGACCACCCAGGCCGTCTCCGCTCACTGCGAGCAGATCGAACAACTGCCCCAGCTGATCGCGACCAATCTCCCGCGCTGGGAATCGGAAATCGAGTCCATCGCCAGCCGCCTGCGCAACGCCCGCACCTTCCTCTATCTGGGCCGCGCCATCCATTACGCCATTGCCCGCGAAGGCGCGCTCAAGCTCAAGGAATCCGCTTACGTCCAGGCCGAGGGTCTGCCGGCCGGCGAGCTCAAGCACGGCCCCAACGCGCTCGTCAGCCCGGAGGCCCCGCTGGTCATGCTGGCCACGCGCGATCGCAACGACCCCGATTCCACCCTGCGCTACGAGAGAACTCTCGCCCTGATGCGTGACATGCATACCCAGGGCGCGGAGATCGTCTCCATCCACGTTGAAGGCGACGAGGAAGCCGCCGCGCTCAGCCGTTACTCCGTCACCGTCCCGGCGGTCGACGAGTTCCTGCTGCCCATCCTCGAAGTCGTGCCGCTGCAATTGCTCGCGTATTTCATCGCCACCCAGCGCGGCGTCAACGTCGATGCGCCTCGCAACCTGGTGAAAGCGGTGGTCCAGGAATAGACCGGCCGGCCCCCGAATCTATTGGGTGCTCCAGCCCTTATTCTTCCAACCGGCCAGCGCCACCACCACCAGGACAACCAGCACCGCTTCGGTCAGCTCCACGCACGCCGGCCAGCGGCCCACCCGCCACACCCATCCTGGAACCACGCCGCCCACCGTGCCTCCGATGTAGTAGGAGGATAGATACAGCCCGGCAGCGCTCACCCGTCCGCCTGCCGGCGCAGCCACTCGCAGATAGCTCGCCGCTGTGGACTGCGCGATGAACACTCCCGTGCACACCAGCCCCAGTCCTGGCAGAATCACGATCCAGAGCGTGTGGCTCAGCGTAATGGCGCTCCCCGCCATGCTCAGCACGATGGCCAGCAGAATCCCGCGCCGCATCCCAATCCGCGTCACCAGGTAGCCGCCCAGAGGCGTCACCGCCAGTCCCACCAGGTAAATCGCAAACAGATTGCTCAGTCCCACCGTCGACAGGTGAAAGGGAGCCTCTGAAAGGTAGAACGTCACATAGGTGAACGTCCCCACCAGCGTGAACAGCATCCCGAATCCAACTGTGAACGTCGCCAGCAGCCGCGTGTTGCGGAAGTGGCTCGCGGCGACCCGCAGCCAGTGGGCCTCGCCCCCGGCCGCGTGCGGTCGCTTCGACTCCGGCGGCAGCCAGCGCGCGACCAGCGCGGCGCCCAGCAGCGTCAGTAAGCCCAGCACCACAAAGCTCCACCGCCAGCTCAGTGCATCCGCGATCACGCCGGACAGGTAGCGCCCCAGGAAACCGCCCATCGCCGTCGAGCTCACATAAAGACTCATCATCAGCGCAATCGATTCGCGCCGCCACTCCTCGCCCACGTAGGTGATGATCGTGGCGAAGACTCCCGGCAGCGCCAGCCCCTGCACAAAACGCCATGCGATCAGCGCCGGCAGCCCCGGCGCCGTTGCCGCCAGCAGCGTCGGCACGGCCAAAGCCACCAGCGAGACCAGGATTACCCGCTTCCGGCTGAGCCGCTCCGTCAGCATTCCAAAGATCGGCGCGGCCAGCGCCACGCCCAGCGTCGACGCACTCACCGTCAGACCCACCATCGGCTCGCTCGCGTGGAACAGGTGCGCGAACATCGGCAGCAGCGGCTGTGTCGAATACAGGTTCAGGAAGGCGAATACGCCGCAAAGGCACACCGCGGCCACCGCCCGCACCGGCCGCAGACCCATGTGCGGCTCAGGATGCGGCTCGAGAATCTCGATGGCGGGATTGGCGGCGGCCATGGCGGCCGAGGGCAGGGAAGTGTCCACCCTCCAGAGTACCGTCTCCTGCGCGGGATGCCGGCATCCTGTCGTGCCCGGCACGGTGGCCCCGTTACGCCGGTGCCGGTATAACTGGAGAGGCATGTCCCAGGCCGTTGCCGCGTTCCTCCACCGCGACTTTATTCGCTATCAGCTTGCCCGCGTGGTCGTCATCCTTGGCGCCGAGGCGCAGGCGCTCGCCGTGGCCTGGCAGGTCTATGAGATCACCCACAAAGCCATCGACCTCGGCTATACCGGACTCGTCCTCTTTCTGCCCGGCCTGCTCTTCATCCTGCCTGCCGGCCACGTCGCCGATCGCTTCGACCGCCGCCAGGTCATTCTCGTCTGTTACGCGCTCCAGGCGCTCTGCAGCGTCGCGCTTCTGCGCTTTGCCTGGATCGGCATTCACCAGGTATGGCCCATCTTCGTCGTGCTCTTCTTCGTCGGCACCGGCCGCGCCTTCTCCGGGCCCGCCAGCACCGCCCTGGTCCCCCACCTGGTCCCCGCCGAGCACTTCGTCAACGCCATCACCTGGGGATCGGCCATCTTCCAGATCGCCAACATCGTCGGCCCCGCCCTGGGCGGCATCCTCTTCACCCTGCCGCTGCGCGGGCATCTGCATGGAGCTGCCCTGGTCTATGCATTTATGCTCGGCTGCATTCTCTGGTTCCTCGTGCTCATCCTCTCGCTCCGCGTGCGCCCCGGACGCATGGAGCACCGTGCCGTCTCGAAAGACGTCCTCCTCGCCGGATTCCGCTACGTGGCCAAAACCCAGGTCCTGCTCGGCTCCATCTCGCTGGACCTCTTCGCGGTGCTCCTCGGCGGCGCCGTCGCGCTCATGCCCATCTTTGCGCAGGACATCCTCCACGCCGGCCCCCGCGGCCTCGGCATGCTGCGCGCCGCCCCCGCTCTGGGAGCCCTGGTGGTTTCCCTCTGGCTTATGATCCGGCCCATCCACCGTGGCGCCGGCGCGAAGATGCTCACCTGCGTCGCCATCTTCGGCGCCGCCACCATCCTCTTTGGACTTTCCCGCAGCCTGCCCCTCTCGCTGGCTGCGCTCTTCTTCGTCGGCGCCTCGGACATGGTCAGCGTCGTCATCCGCTCCTCCATGCTGCAGCTGGCCACCCCGCCCTCCATGCGCGGACGCGTCAGCGCCGTCAACTCCCTCTTCGTCGGCGCGTCCAATGAGCTCGGCGAATTTGAAAGCGGCCTCACCGCGCAATGGTGGGGTGCGGTGCGCGCCGTGGTCATCGGCGGCGTCGGCTCGCTGGTCATCACCGGGCTCTGGGCGGTCTTCTTCCCCAACCTGCGCCGCGCCGGAGCCCTTACGCCCGAAGCCCTCATGAATAACGACCTCGACGAATCCGGCCAGGACGTGCGCCCCCTATGACGAATGCCCGCGCAACGCCCCCTGCCGCGCTCGACCCCGACCCGCGTTCCCGCGCTCCCTGGACGCTTTTCTGGATCGCCCTTTTCCTGCGCATCGCCTACATGACCCTCGCGCGCACCTGGCACATGCGCCCCTACGATCACGACTTTGCCTTCGGCTATGAGATGGGCCGTATCGCCCGCGCTCTGGTCACCGGCTACGGATTTGCCGATCCATTCCGCGGCCACACCGGTCCCACCGCCTGGGTTCCTCCGCTCTATCCCTGGATTCTCGCCGGCGACTTCCGTCTCTTCGGCGTCTATTCCGCGCTCTCCGCGTGGGTGATTCTTGCCTTCGACTGCGTGCTCAACGCGCTCATGATCCCGCTCATCTGGGAGATCGCCGCGCGCTGTTTCAACCGCAAAGTCGCTCTCTGGTCCGCGTGGATCTGGGCCCTCTATCCCGCCGCCATGCAGTACGCCGTGAAATGGGTATGGGAGATGACCCTCAGCGCCTGGCTCTTTACCTGGGTGGTCGTACTCGCGCTGCGCATGCGCCGCATCGGCGAGCGTGAGACAGACCCGCGCCCGCCCACCCTCCGCGAATGGTGCCTTTTCGGCCTGCTCTGGGGCCTCATTGCGCTCACCAATCCGTCCATCTGCCTCTTCCTGCCGCCCTGCGGCCTCTGGATCCTCGCCGGTTTCCCCCGCCGTCAGGTCTGGCCGCGGCAGATCGCCTCTGCCACGCTCGCGGCCCTCATCTTCATCGGATGTCTCGCGCCCTGGACGGTGCGCAATTACGAAGTCTTCCACCGCTTCGTCCCGCTCCGCGCAAATCTCGGCGTCGAGCTCTACCTCGGCAACGGCCCCGGCGCCACCGGCCTGCTGATGGAGTACGACCACCCCTTCCAGGACCTGCAGCAGCTCCGCCTCTACAAGCAGATGGGCGAGATCGCCTATGCGAAAATGCGCGGCGACAAGGCCAGGAAAATCATCGCCGCCGATCCGCTCCGCTTTCTCGATCTCAGCCTGCGCCGCCTTTACTACTTCTGGTTCAGCGTGCCTCACGCGCAGGAAGAAGGCTTCGTCAAAGGAATTGTCGGCGCCTACGGCCGCAATCTCAATTTTCAGTTCACCAGCATCGCGGGACTCCTCGGCCTCGTTCTGGCGCTGCGCCGCCGCATCCCCGCCGCCTGGCTCTTCTTCTGGGCTTTTCTGCTCATCCCGTGGACGTATTACTTCGTCACGGTGCATGCGCGCTTCCGCCACCCGCTGGAGCCGCTGATGGCAATCCTCATCGTTTACCTTTTTCAGTCCGCAGAGAAGTCCTGGCAGGTCCGCTGGTTCCGGCGATCAGGCTCGCCGTCCTGACTTAAGAATCGGTCCTGGCTTCGGCCCACCGCACCGCCATGTCCGGGTCGGCAAAGGCACGCATGGCCACCGGCACGCCGTCGCGAAAGGTGTACACATCGGCCAGATGCGCATCGTTCCAGGTCTTCGCGCCCTTCACCCGAAAATGCGCGTGCACCAATACCACCACCCGGTCGCCGTGCACGATGAACTTCTTCGGCTCGCTGGCGCCCTCGGCCCAGTCCGCGCGCGAGTTGGCCAGATACCCCGCCACCGCCGCCCGCCCGCGATAAGCGCCGCCGCCGGGAAACTCCACCGGCTCCCGCCAGTCGATATGTGGATCGAACCCCGCCACCGCTGCGTCCACGTCGCCACGGTTAAACGCCGCATACGCGTGCCGCAAAAGCGCGATCGCCTGGTGTCGCTCCGCAGACGTCATGGAGTCGCCCTGCCCGGATGAATGGCACACGGCCACCACCAGGAGAGCAACCATCACGGCCAACAGCGGATTACGCAGGGTTCTCAACGCCGTCTCAGCGGGGCACCGCCCCCGTTTCCTAAACTCTAAACTCTAAACTCCAATCCCTAAACTCTGATCCCTAAACTCTAATCCCGGTTCCCGCTCCTCTCACCCCAGCGGCAGAAAATACTGTGTCCCGTGCACCGGCTCCGCCAGACGCTTCAGCAGCAGTTGCAGGTCGCGGTTATTGTTCACAAAGTCGATGTCGCTCGTGTTCACCACCAGCAGATCGCTGGCCGAATAGTGGAAGAAGAAGTGCTCGTACGCCTCCGCGACCTGCTTGATGTATTTGTCGCTGATGGCTCGCTCTCCCGGCACGCCTTTTCGCCGGATCCGCTGCTGCAGCGCCTCCGGGCTGGCCTGCAGATAGATCACCAGCTCCGGCGTCGGCACCTCGGTACGGAACATCTGGTAATAGCGGTTGTACAGATCCAGTTCCGCATCGCTCAGGTTGATGTACGCGAAGATTTTGTCCTTCTCGAACAGATAATCGGCGACCACCGGCGTCGAAAAGTCTTCGATGCCGTGCAGTTGCTCGTACCGCTCCGTCAGGAACCACATCTGCGTGGCAAAGCCCATGCCCGGCTGCGCCTGGTAAAAGCGATCGAGAAATGGATTGTTTTCCGGCTCCGCGATCCGCCGGGCATGCAGCGTGTCCGCCAAAACGCGGGCCAGTGTGGATTTCCCGGCCCGGATCGGGCCCTCCACAGCGATAAAGCGCGGCTGTTCGAAAAGCTTGGCCATCGTCGAGAATGCCTGCAGCGAAGAAAGGTCGAACATACCACGCTCGGCTCTCAAAGAAAACCCGGCGCGGTCGTCTCGACGCCGCCTTTCAGCGCGGAGAGCCCAGACATTTTCCTTGAGCCCCTTCTCTCACTTCGCGCCCTCCGGCCTCTCCGTGCCGAAGAGAAACGCGGCCCGTGGACCGAACCCGCTTACACTGTTCGCAGATGCTCCTCGCTCTCGCCACCGCCGGCGCCGCGGCCGGCCTTGCTGCCGGCGGCTGCACGTATGCGGCCCTGGATCCGCAATCGCAGCTCTTTGGCCGCACCCTCGTCGCCGGCCGCAATCCCGCCGAGTTCGCCCTCACCTATGACGACGGCCCCAATGACCCCTGGACCGGCCGCCTGCTCGATCTCCTCGCGCAGCACCGGGTCCGCGCCACCTTCTTTCTCATCGGACGTCACATTCGCCGCCGGCCCGATCTCGTTCGCGAAATCCAGGCCGCCGGCCACCTCATCGGCAACCACACCGTCACTCATCCCTGGCTGGCGATCCAAAGTCCCCGCCGCGTCCGCGAAGAACTCGCCGGCTGCAACGCCGCTCTCGAAGACATCCTCGGCGCGCCCGTCCGTTTCTTTCGCCCCCCGCACGGCGCCCGCCGCCCCGACGTCCTCCGCGCCGCTCGCGCTCTCGGCCTGACCGCCGTCCTTTGGAACGCCATGGGTTTCGACTGGCGCTTCCACATCACCGCCGACCGCATCGTCGCGTATCTCGAGCGCGGTATCGCCCGCAATCAGCGACGCCGTCGCGGCTCCAACCTGCTCCTCCACGATGGCGGTCATCTCGCTCTCGGCGCCGACCGCTCGCAGTCCGTCGAAGCCACGCGGCTCATCCTCCAGGGCCATCCGCCCGGTGCGAATCCCGGCGCCACCCGCTACGTCACCGTCGATGCCTGGGCCTGACGGCTCTCGTTCCCCGGCCGTTTTCTTCCTCTCGCGGAACCAGCGGCTTTGCGATACCGTATCTCTACACTTCGGAGGCCTTCTGTCCTGATGCTGGAAGACATTCGCTATGCCCTGCGCCAGTTCTTCAAGACTCCTGGCTTCACCCTCACCGCCATCCTTACCCTGGCTCTCGGCATCGGCGCTACCACCGCGGTCTTCACCCTCATCAACGCCGTGCTGCTCAAATCGCTCCCGGTGGCGAAACCCAGTGAGCTGATCCGCATCGGCGACACCGAGAACTGCTGCATCAACGGCGGCATGCAGGACGACTGGTCGCTCTTCTCCACAGAGCAGTACCGCGAGTTTCGCGACCACACCCCCGGCTTTTCCAGTCTCGCTGCCTTTCAGGCCGGCCGCTCCACTCTCGGTGTCCGCCGCGCCGGCACCGATCATTCCTCCCAGCCCCTGGGCGGAGAATTCGTCTCCGGCAATGCCTTCCAGACCTTCGGCCTCAGCGCCTGGGCCGGCCGCCTTCTCCAGCCCTCCGACGACCAAAAAGGCGCCGCGCCCGTCGCCGTCATGAGCTACCGCACCTGGCAGCAGAAGTACGGCAAGGATCCCTCCATCGTCGGCGCCACGTTCCTCATCAACGGCAATGCCTTCACCATCGTCGGCATCGCGCCGCCCGGCTTTTTCGGCGAGCGCCTCACCAGCGATCCGCCCTCCTTCTGGATTCCCCTCAGCGACTCACCCCTCCTCACCAACGGCAGCTTCAACGTACTCGACTCTCCCGAATTCGACTGGCTCAACCTCATCGGTCGCGTGCAGCCGGGCGCCAACCTGAAGCAGATGGAAGCCCAGCTCCAGGTGGAGCTGCGCCAGTTCCTGCTCAGCCCGATCAGCAAAGTCGAGAAGCGCGACGCCAGCCTCATCCCCAAACAGACCCTCCACCTCGCGCCCGGCGGCGGCGGCGTGCAGCAGATGCAGGAGAGCTTCAAAGACGGCCTCCACCTCGCCATGTGGATCTCCGCCTTTGTCCTGCTCATCGCCTGCGCCAACCTCGCCAACCTCATGCTGGTCCGCGCCACCGCGCGCAAAGGGCAGACCTCCGTCCGTTCCGCGCTGGGGGCGCCGCGCAGCCGTCTCGTGCGCCAGGCTCTCACGGAAAGCATCGTGCTTGCCGTCCTTGGCGGTCTCGCCGGCCTGGCCGTCGCCTATGGAGGCGCGCGCCTGCTCATCCACATGGTCTCCGGCAAGAGCTATATCCCCATCAATGCCTCGCCCTCGCTGACCGTGCTGGGATTTGCCTTCGCCGTCTCCCTCATCACCGGCGTTCTCTTCGGCGTCGCTCCTGCGTGGATGACCGCCCACGCCGATCCCATCGAGGCTCTGCGCGGCGCCAACCGCTCCACCCGATCCAGCGGCCTCTGGACTCAGAAAATCCTCGTCGTGCTCCAGGCCGCCGTCTCCCTCGCGCTGCTCTGCGCCGCCGGACTCCTCATCCGCAGCCTCACCAACCTCCAGAACCAGCACTTCGGCTTCGAAACCCGCAACCGCTACATCCTCCACATCGATCCGCTGATGGCCGGGTACAAAGCCGACCAGGCCCCCGTCTTCTTCCGCCAGCTCCACGACACCCTGGCCGCCATCCCCGGCGTAAAAGAGGTCACGTACTCCCTCTACAGCCCCATGGAAGGCGACAACTGGGGCAACGGCGTCTACATCGAGGGCCAGGCGCCGGCTCCCCCGGGCAGCAACTTCAACAGCGCCTCCTGGGATCGTGTCAGCGCCCACTATTTCGACAACATCGGCACAAAAATCATCGCCGGCCGCGGCATCACCGACGACGACACCCGCACCTCTCAGGCCGTCGCCGTCGTCAACGAGACCTTCGCAAAGCATTTCTTCAAAAATGGCGACGCCATCGGCCACCATTTCGGCGATCTCGACCAGAAATACTCCGGCAACTTCACCATCGTCGGCATCACCGAAGACACCCAGTACTGGGACCCGACGAGTCACATCCATGCCATGTTCTACCTGCCGGCCGACCAATGGGCGAAGTACGACGACACCTCCGAGAAGATGTTTGAGGATGTCTCCCACCTCGAGATGAGCGCTGTCGAAATCCAGACCGTCGGATTCGTTCCCGGCCTCGAATCCCAGGTGCGCCACGCCCTGACCCGGATCAACCCCAACCTCGCCGTGCTCACCTTCGAGAGCTTTGCCGACCAGGTGAAGGACCAGTTCCTCGAACAGGAGATCCTGGTTCAGCTCACCACCGTCTTTGGATTCCTCGCCCTCACCCTGGCCGCCATCGGCCTCTACGGTGTCACCGCCTATTCCGTCGCGCAGCGCACCCGGGAGATCGGTATCCGTATGGCTCTCGGCGCCGATCGCAAAGGCATCGTGCAGCTGGTGCTCCGCAGCGCCTTCCTGCAGGCCGCCATCGGCCTCGCCATCGGCATGCCAGCCGCCATCTTCGGCAGCCGCTTCATGGCCAGCCTGCTCTACAACGTCCGCCCCTGGGATCCGGTGATCCTCATCGGAGCCACCGTCGTTCTGGCCATCGCCGCGTTTCTGGCCGCGGTGATCCCGGCGCGCCGTGCCGCCGGCGTCGAGCCCATGACCGCCCTCCGTGTGGAGTGAACCGCGGCGCCTCCGTTCACCACAGAGAACACAGACCCCTTCGCCGAATCCTCTGTGCCCCCTGTGTCCTCTGCGGTGAAGGCCTTTCCTCCCCAGGCGCGATCCGCCTCAGTGTCCCGGCGTCGCCTGCAGATACTGATCCACGTTGCCGGCATCCACCAGCGCCGACCCGGTATCGATGAACGCGGGTATCGGCGACTGCGCATCGACCGCGTAGTTCCTGGTCATCGAGGGCAGCGGATCGTGGTGCAGCTGGTCCAGCATTTTCACCCCCACATACGCCATCGTGAACGGCTTCTGCGCCACCGTGGCCGCAATCACCCCTTCCTTCACCAGTTGCAGCGTGGCGTTGTCCACGTCCATCGCGATCACCACGCGATCTTTCAGGTTCGCGCGCCGCAGCACCTCGCCTACTTCTTTGCCGGCTGAAGCCTCCAGGCACACAAAACCATCCACGCGATCCGCGCCGGTCTTCGCGATGTCCTGTTCGGTCTTGTCGAACGCCACCGTGCCCTGCCCCTCAATATCGACCACGTCCACGATATGCACCCCCGGCGCCGTGGCCAGCACGTCTTTATATCCCGCCAGCCGCTCGTCCAGGTTCGGCTGTCCCGGCATGGTGAACACCACCACGTTGCCTTTGCCATTGAGCTTCTGCACCAGCGCCCGCCCCCCCAGCCGTCCCGCCTCGCGATTGTTCGTCCCGATGAAGTACAGCCGCTTGCTGGTCGGCGCATCCGAGTCCACGGTCAGCACCGGAATCCCCGCCGCGATGGCGGCGTCGATCTCCGGCTGCATCAGCTTCGGGTCGATCACCGACACCAGAATCCCGTCCGGCTTCTTCGCCACCACCGCGCGAAAATCCTCCACCTGCTCCTTCGGATCGAACGTATCCGGCCCGCGCAGGTCGGCATGCACGTTGTATTCGGCAGCCACCTTGTCCAGCCCTGCCGAGGCCGACTGCCAGTAGGGCAGCCGGGTATTCGACGCGACCAGATAATAGTGCTCCGCGCTGCTGTGCCGCCCGCATCCCGCCAGAGAGACCGCCACCGCGGCCGCCGTCAACACCCATGTCGCTCGCATCCACCGCATACCGCACCTCCTCTGCCTGTCTGCGCGGTCCGGCCGAGCGGCGCTCGCTTCCTGAACCGCGGTGCGCTCCAGATTCTACGCCCCATGGACCTCCGCCCCCCAGCGATTTTCGCCGCCGCGCCGCACCTTCGGAACCCCTTCCGCTGCCGGCCGTAATGCTCCGCGCGCCGCGCTCCCGGCGAAATCCCGCCCCCCCGCTGCGAGTCCCGCCGCCACGAATGCGGCTCCACGAAATTCCCCTCCCCCCCGTGCCCAGGGTGCTTTCCCGCGCTATGCGACGTACAATCAGGACAGCACGGTATGTTCAAGTGGAACGCGATCCTCCTCTGGCCCTGGCGTTTCGCCTTCGCGAATCGAACGCAGCTTTGCGTCGATCTCAGCCGTCTCCTCATCGGCTTCGCTTTCCTTGAACTGCTCACCATGCCCATCACCCAGCAGCTCTGGACCTGGGACCACTTTCTTCAGGGTGGCCAGGATTTCGAGCTCGGCCTCTTCGTCATCGTCAGCTGCCTCTGCCTCGTGCTCCTGCGCGCCCAGCATGGCCGCCAGAAGATTCGCCACCTGCTCGCGCTCGGCCGCCTCCTCGCCCTGCCGTTCCGGCGCAGCCTCTTCTTCTTCTATCTGCCGCGGGTCGTCCTAAGAGCCGCCGCCTCCGCCGATCCCCCTTTTCACCGATCCGCCGGCGCATTTCTGGTTCCGCTCCAGATCTGATTCTGCATCTCAGCCACTGCGCAAGCGCGGCCCCCACGCCGCTGTCCCCAGCCTTTCACTCGCAGCCCCCCGCGGCTGTTGCGGAGCGTTCATGAAGAAGTCCGAAGTCGTCCACGCCTGGGCCCGGATCCTCACCGGCCGCGCCCCCTCGCTCTCCATCGAAATCACCAAAGAGTGCCCCCTGCGCTGCCCTGGCTGCTATGCCTTTGACGCCGCCCACCTCGGCGGCTCGACCGAGCTCCGCCAGCTCTCCGACTACAAAGGCGACGAGCTCGTCGCCCGCATCCTCGCCCTCCTCGACAAGCACAAGCCCCTCCACGTCTCCCTCGTCGGCGGCGATCCCATGGTTCGCTATCGCGAGCTCGAACAGCTGATCCCGCAAATCGAAGCCCGCGGCATCCATACCCAGGTCGTCACCAGCGCCTTCCGCACCATTCCCGCCGCCTGGAAGCAGTACAAAAAGCTGAACGTTGTCGTCTCCATCGACGGTCTCCCCGCCGAGCATGATGTCCGCCGCAAGCCCGCCACCTACGAACGCATCCTCAAAAGCATTCAGGGCGCCCGCGTCACCATCCACTGCACCGTCACCGCTCAGATCGCCGACCGCCCCGGCTATATCGAGGAATTCCTGCGCTTCTGGAGCGCCCGCCCCGAAATCGCCAAGATCTGGTTCAGCCTCTTCACCCCCCAGCGCGGCGCCACCGATCCCGAGATCCTTTCACCGCGTCAAAGAGCGGTGATCATCGATACATTCCGGCGTCTCGCTCCGCAGTATCCTCTTCTCGACATGCCGGAGCCGGTCCTGCGCGAGTTGGAGCAACCGCCCACGAGCCCGGGCGACTGCATCTTTGCGCGCACCACCCAGACCATCTCCGCCGACCTCACCACCCGCATCACCCCCTGCCAGTTCGGCGGCGAACCCGATTGTTCCCAGTGCGGCTGCATCGCTTCCATGGGCCTGGCCGCCGTCGGCCACTTTCCCCTCGTCGGTGCCCTCACCGCCGGCCATGTGTTTATGGCCTCCGATCGTCTCGGCAAGCGCTGGAAATCCCTCCGCGACGCTGTCACTCCACCCCCCGCCGCTCCCCCCGTTCAGCCGCCCTTCAACATCCTGCAACCCTGAAGACGAAGGTGACGATGACGATAAAAACCTCATGGAGAAGTGAAGTGGCGGACGGCTGCAGCCTGGACAGGGAAGAGGATCTGCGGCGCGAGCTCGTCCGCTATGGCCGCTGGCTCTATCGCCTCGGCTACACCCCCGCCACCGCCGGCAATCTCTCGGTGCGCCTCGACGACCGGACCCTGCTGGTCACCCCAACCGGCGCCAGCAAGCACATGCTCCGCCGCTCGGATATGGTGATCGTCGACCTCGACGGCCATCGCCTCGAAGGCGCGCGCAACGCCACCAGCGAGCTCGGCATGCACCTGGCCTTCTACCGCCAGCGCGACGACGTCCAGGCCGTCATCCACGCCCACCCGCCCATCGCCACGGCCTTCGCCTGCGCCGGCCATGCCCTCGACGAGCTGCTCTCCCAGGAAGCCGCCATGATCCTCGGCCCCGTTCCCCTCGCCCCCTATGCCACCACCGGCACCGAGGAAGTCGCCGGCAGCCTGCGTCCCTTCATTCCCGCTTACGATGCCATGCTCCTGGCCAATCATGGAGCCGTCGTCTGTGGCACCAGCCTCTTCGACGCCTTCTGCAAAATGGAGACGCTCGAACACGTCGCCCAGATCCGCCTCGCCACCTGGCAGCTCGGCACCTGGAACACGCTGGAGGCCGATCAGGAGCGCCTGCTTCGCCGCGCCCGCGAACGCTATATGCAAAACGTGTGAGGGCCGCGCGAGACCCATCCCTCTCGCGCGGCCCTTCGCCATCCGCCGGAGCCGAGCCTACGCCCCCTGCTCCAGCACCTTCGGCACTTCGATCCCCAGCGCCGTCGCCAGATCGTGCTGATGCTCCTGCTCCTGGGTCACGATCTGCCGCAGCTGCTCGGCCAGCGCATAGTGTCCCAGCGCCTCCGCCTGCCGCACCCTCTGGCGATAGTTCTTAATCGTGACCGTCTCGTTGTCCAGATCGAAGCGCAGCATCTCTTCCGCCTTCTCTGACAACTTCACCGCCTTCGGCGTCGCCGTCGGCATCCCCCCCAGATAATCGATCTGATCCGCGAGGATCAGCGCGTGCTGCAGCTCCTCGCCCGCATGCTTTTTCAGCTCGCCGGCAATGCTCATCCACTGCGCTCCCTTGAGCACGTTGCTGTACACCGTGTACGCGATGATCGCCTGATACTCCCGCGCCAGATCCTCGTTGAGTGCGTCGATCAGTTCCTTGATTGCCTTCTTGTTCTGCTGTGCATTCTGGTCTGCCATGCTTTCTCCTCAATTTTGTAAGATGACGCCGGTTCAGATGACGCATTCCCGGTCGCGCGTTGTTTCGACGCATTCCGGAATCCCGCCGCCGGGCCATCATACGGCGTGCCCAGGCTGCCCCGCTACCGCCGCGCCTTCAATCCCGCCGCTCCGCAGCCGTGAAGGGCCCCTGCCAAAGCCTACCGGCACACCGCGTTCAGCTCGCTGACCGGCTCCGGCCTGAACGGGGGATACTGCAGATGCCGCGAGTTCAAAAACAGGTTGGGAAGCGGCCCTCCATTCACCAGCCCCGCATGTGGATCCAGCCTATACGCCGGGTTGCTTTCCACCTTCGCCAGCGATGCGAAACGGAAGCCCTCCCGGTGCAGCAGATCCAGCAGGCTGGGCAGCATCGTCGTGGTGAAATCGGTCGCGTGCAGCAGCAGGACATTGGGAATCTCATGGCCGAACGCGATCTGCTCCTCCTCGCGTCCCACCCGGATGAACTCCGCGGCGTTGTCCAGGTAGCTCTGCTTCAGCCACGCAATGCCGGCCGCATCGCCTTTCGCCACGCAGCGGAGATAAGGATCGCTCCAGTCGTCATCCTCAAACGTCAGTGAAGCTTCGGCAATGCGATAGCCGTGCTCCTGAAGCCAGGCGCGCACGCTGTCCCGCTTCGCCAGCGTGTCGCCCTCTTCCAGATCGGGATACCGGAACCAGTGCCAGTCGCGCCCCCCGGCATATTTGCGCAGATCCGGCTCGTCGAGCGCGATCTCGTGCTCGAAGTCCTCCGCCGTCACGTCGGACAGCGTCGGGTGCGACCACGTGTGATTGCCGATATTCATCCCGGCCGCAATCCACGCCCGCAGCGCCCCCTGTGTGTCGGGATCGTCGTCCAGATCCACGGCGTTCACAAACCCGTACACGCCCTTCAGGTGCGCTGCTCTCAGCTCCCCGGCCAGCCGTGTCAGAATCTCGATGCGCGTTGCCCCCGCCCCCAGCCCCCCGGCCGCCGGCAGGTCGTCGAACGTCAGCGCGACCACCGGATGCCGCCTCAGGTGCGGCAGAGATGCTGGGGTGTGCGGCAGGGAAGCGGCCAGGGCAGGCGTTCCCGGCGTGAAAGAAAAAGTCAGCAGAAAAAAGAGGAATAAGCGGCAAATCACAGATCGATTCTCGCTCATCACGCGCAAGCGGTTCCAGCTCCGCCTCCCAGCTCCGCCTCCAGCTCCCAGCTCCCCGCTCCCAGCTCCAGGCTCCCAGCTCCCAGCTCCAGGCTCCCCGCTCCCTCACCCAAACTGGCCCATATCGATGTTCATCGTGTACTTCTCCCCATGCTGCAGCAGATCCTCCCAGGCCACCGTCTGCCCTGTCCGTCCCGCCATCCGCCCCAGCATGGCGCTCAGCGCGCTCTGCACCCCGTCCGCCGTCTGATTGTGGAACTTCCCCGACGTGATGCTCTCGATATACGCCCGGTCCTTGTCGCGATCCGCGAACTCCAGGTTGTCGCTGAATGCTCCATTGGCTGCGAACTGCGCCGGCGTCCCGGCCGCCGTGCTGCCGCCTTCGCCCCAGCTCCACGCCTTCTCCCCGATGATGCGCACCGGCCCCGAGTAAGGCGCCTCCGCGATCCCCGTTACGCCGAAAATCTCCTCCGTCACGTCGAACCACCCGCCTTTGCCCCATTGCGTCGAGGAAAAGCTCAAATGTACGTCGTTCGGATAGGTGAAGATCACCTGGTAGTTATCCCAGCAGTCGCCCGGGTGCGTGATGACGCTGCGTCCCCCCGTCGCCGTCGCCTTCACTGGATGGCTCCCGAGAATCCAGTTGCACAGGTCGATCACGTGGATGTTCTGCTCCACGATGATGTCCCCGGAGAGCACCAGGTCCCACAGCCAGTTGCGCAGACGGAACTCGTCCGCCGACCAGCCCGTCCCGCTGTGGCTCACCGCATCCGGCGCAAAATAATGTGCCGTAATCGCCGCGACCCGCCCAATGTCCCCTGCATGGATCCGCCGCACCACCTCTGCGATCGGCGGCGCGCTGCGCACCTCGAAGCCCACGTCCAGGCTCAGCCGCCCCTCGGCGCGCTTGCCGATCTCCAGAGCCTGCTGCGTCTGCGCCACATCCACGCCGAGCGGCTTTTCGCAGTACGCATGCTTGCCCGCCCGCACCACCGCGTCCAGATGCTGCACGTGAAACCACGGCGGCGTCGAGATCTGCACCGCATCCACATCCTTCGAGTTCGCCAGCTCTTCATAAGCGTGCGACCCGCGAAACATCAGCTTCGGATCGATCCCCGGCACGCCCAGCGCCGCGTTCACCGCATCGAAATGCGTCTTCCCCGCGGCCAGTTGATCCGGAAACAGATCCGCCAGCGCCACCACCCGTGCCGGCGTGTTCTTCGCGAACGACGTCGCCACCGAAGTGCCCCGGTTCCCGCATCCCAGCAATCCCAGCCGCACCGCCGAGTTCGCCTCAGTGCCGAAAGCCGTCCGTGAGTTCAGCAGCAGTATCCCCGATGCGGCCGCGCCGCCAATGAAATCCCTTCTGTCCATGCCCTTTGCCCCGATCCTTTATGCCGACTCGTTAAGTACGCCCGCCAAAACCCGGTCCAGATACACCTTCTCCTGCTGCACATCCTCAATTTGCTGCGGCCCGGAAATCTCCCGCTCGATCGTCACCGTCCCCGCATACCCCAGCCGATGCAGTTTGGTGAAGACTTCCTTGAAATTCACCAGCCCCTTCCCAATCAGCACCTCTTCCCCCAGCTTCATTGGATCGGTCGGCCACCGCCCATCCTTGGCGTGAATGCTCCGCACGTGCGGGCCAATGATGTCCACCGCATCCACCGGATTCGCCTTCCCGTACAGAATCAGATTCGCCGTATCCAGCCCCACCCCCAGGTTCGGCTGGTTCACATCCAGGATCGCGCGCGACATCGTCGTCGGCGTCTCCTGCCCCGTCTCCATCAGAAACATCTGCCCGTTGCCCGCGCAGTGCTGCGCCACTTCCCGGATCGCCGCCACCACCTCCGGGTACAGCGGATCCGCCGGGTCCTCAGGCAAAAATCCGCAGTGCGTCTGCACCTGCTGGATCCCCAGCAGCGCCGCAAAATCCGAAGTCTGCTTCAGCGCGTCCATCCGCGCCGTCCGCGTCGCCCGCGGCACCAGCCCAATCGTCGACGGTCCCTGCAGAAAATCCCACACCAGCGGCCCCGGTCCCACCACCTCCGCCGCCGTCGGCGTCACGCTGTATTTCTCCAGCAGCCCCCGCAGCTGCTCTGCCAGCCCCTTCGAGTACTTTCCCAGATACCCATCGATCGAGAGAAAGCAGTTCGTCATCCCCATCGCGTGCACGCGCCGGATGCTCTCTTCCGCCCCATTGGCCGGCTGGATCAGCAGCCCCACCGCCATCCGCTGCGGATGCGGCCAAGCAGGCGCGTCCCCAGCCGCAGGGAAGAGCGCCTCCGCTCGTCCCGCGGCCCCCAGCATGGTCGCGCTCACCGCGCCCGCAAGAAATTCTCGTCTCTGCATGCCATCCTCCCGGCGACAGACCTTTATACGTCAGCCGCTCCCTCTCTGAAAGAGCCGGCGCAATCCACCACCAAGCCGCCGCTCTTCCGCCATGACCACTCCGCAGTCTCCAGCAAGACACGCTGGCTATGGACTTCTCCCCCGAACGCGAAATCATGAATCCTTTGCCGATAGAATTCCTTCTGCCCGCGCCGATCCATGCGGGCTCAATCCCAGGGAGGCCCCGTGACCGTCGAAGTGGCAGCCATGATGACGGCAGGTCTCGCCGCTCTGCTCGCCGGAGGCCTCCTCGCCCGCCCGCGCTTCCTCGCCGCCCACGGCCCCGGTAAACTCATCGTCCTCGGCCCCGTGTTTGAAGCCTCCGCCCTCTCTGCCTTTGCCGCCGAGCACTTCAGCGCCGCCCGCGATCTCGCCCCCATCGTGCCCCACTGGCTCCCCGCCCCGCTCTTCTGGACCTACTTCGTCGGCCTCTGTCTTCTCGCCGCCGCCCTCAGCTGCATCGCCTGGCGCTGCGTGCGCCCTGCCGCCGCTCTCCTCGCTCTGCTCTTCCTCATCATCGTCGCCACCATCGACCTGCCCAACCTCCCCGCCAACCTCCACAGCCGCATCTTCTGGACCCTCACCCTCCGCGAAACCGCCTTCGCCTCCGGAGCCATGGTGCTCTCCGGCAGTCTCTGGCCCCGCGCCCGAACCACCGCCCGAACCACCCGCCTCGACCCCGGCCCCATCCTCATGCGTACCGGCCGCACCCTCCTCGCCGCCATCATGCTCTTCTACGCCATCGAGCACTTCCTCTTCCCCCACTACGTCACCGGCGTTCCCCTCGAAAAGCTCACCCCCGCCTGGATCCCCGCCCCTGTCCTCTGGGCCGATCTCGTCGGCATCGCCCTGCTCCTCGGCGCCCTGGGACTCCTCTTCCGCCCCACCCTCCGCCTCGCCGCCGCCGGCACCGGCCTCGTCCTCCTGCTCCTCACCGCCTGCTTCTACCTGCCCCTCCTCGCCAACGAGTTCCACTCCGCCCCCGTCGAAGGCCTCAACTACGTCTTCGATACTCTCCTCTTCGCCTCCACCGTCCTCCTCGCCGGTTTCGCCGAACCAGCGCCGGCCGCCCTCGATCCCGTCCCGCACGCAGTCCGGCTGCCCGGCGCCTCCGCGGACTCCTGGCAATAAGAACGAGCGCTAACTCCCCGTATCCCCTCTCTGTGGTAGGCTTGCCTCGTCTCAGGCGGCGTCCCGCCCGCCTCCACGGCCCCAAAAATACAATCGGCAAGCCGCTCACCCGATTGGCGTGTAACTCCGCCTCACCCCAGCGCCCCCCGGACGCAGGCCGCGGCAGGGAAGTCCGGCGTCGACAAAAGGGTGCGGCCCGCAGACACAGATTCGGTACCAACCGGTAGCGAAAGGAGCGGTCCATGAGCCCCGTACAAATCGGACAGAACAGCTATGAAATGCCCCCGCGGGAAGGGATCAGCGTCGCGCATTTTCTCACCGTGAACGACGTCGAGCGATCCGCCCGCTACTACGAAAAGGTCTTTGGCGCGCGCATTCTCAGCCTCGGCGACGGCAACGCGCCCGCCTACCTCCAGCTCGCGAATATCTGGATGATCATGAACCTCGGCGGCGGCCCCACTCCCGATAAGCCGTCCGTCACCCTCAGCGTCCCCGACCCGAATCACATCAACAGCTTCATGAATTTCCGGGTTGCGGATATTCACGCATGCTACGAGTTATGGAAAAGTCGCGGAGCCGAGTTCATCACCGCACCCATCCCCAAGTACGGCGAAATCCGCTGCTACATCCGCGACCCCGACGGCTACATCATCGAGATCGGCCAAAGCACAGACCTGACCTACGGTTAGCGCTGAGCCCACCTGGCCGGATACGGCTAACGCAAGGAATCGCTTACGCCGGAGACGCCCCGTTAGCCGCTCCGCCTTGCAGACGCGCGAATACAGGGCCCACACCGGCGATGGCATCTGGATGGTCCCCGACAGCGAATCAAGATTGCAAATAGAGCGTAAGGGCGAAATAACGGCGAACATATACACTAGGATTGTCCGGAGGCAGCCAATGAGTTCGCAATCAAGCATTGAATGGACGGATTCGACTTGGAATCCTGTCCGGGGATGCTCGAAGATCAGCCCTGGCTGTAAGCACTGCTACGCGGAGACATTTGCGGAGCGCTTCCGCGGTGTGCCAGGTCACCCGTACGAGAGAGGATTCGATCTGCGATTAGTCCCCGAACGCTTGGCAGATCCGCTGCGCTGGTCCGACCCTCGAATGATTTTTGTTAATTCAATGAGTGACTTATTCCATGAAAAAGTGTCGGACGAATACATAGAACAGGTCTGTAATGTAATGGGGCATGCTCCGTGGCACATATTTCAGGTACTTACGAAAAGAGCCCCGCGATTGTCTTTGTTGCTTAATGGGCGACTCCAAAAATTTGCGAAGATGCGCCACATCTGGTGGGGAGTCAGCGTGGAAAACAAGAAGCACGGTCTGCCGCGTCTCCGCCAACTGCAGGATACTCCAGCATCGATCCGTTTTCTTTCTATCGAGCCCTTACTCGAGGACTTAGGACAACTCGACCTTACGGGAGTTTCTTGGGTAATCGTCGGTGGCGAGAGCGGACCTGGTGCCCGACCAATCCGTCCAGAGTGGGTCCGCTCGATACGGGACCAGTGTGCAGACTCTGCCATTCCCTTCTTCTTTAAGCAGTGGGGTGGCATCCGCAAGAAGGAACATGGAAGGATTCTTGATGGAGAAGTGCACGATGAATTTCCTAAGGTAAAGCGGGCAGCCGTTCTAGACCCGAACAAACGGAAAGTTCTTGCCGCCAGATACGCATTGGACGAATTAGTGGCCATTAATTGTCAATGAACGAGTTCTACCACGACCGCGAGCAAACGCAGGTGAAGCATCGCGTGCTTGAGCGGTATCTCCAAGCGTTTGCTCCGATCGTCGGCAGTAGATATGACGAAATTGTGTATGTCGATTGTATGGCTGGTCCTTGGGAGGCGAAGGACGAGGCGTTGACCGATACGTCTTTCCACAAGGCACTGTCTGTGTTCAGGGAGTGCCGGAGAGGTGGCAGATGCAAGCACTTTCGAGCTCTCCTAATTGAAAACGATCCAAAGAGATACGCCCTACTCAAGGCGTATGCAGACGGTATTGGCGATCTGGAGGTCATTACCCAGCGCTGGGATTTTAACGATCACGTTCAGGATGTCGTGAGCTTTGCAAAGCGCTCCAAGAATAGCTTCCCGTTTGTCTTTATGGACCCGACTGGATGGAGCGAAGTGCGGGTTGATCGCATCCGCCCAATACTCCAGCTGAATCCAGGCGAGGTGCTTATTAATTTCATGAGTTCATGGGTAAGGCGCTTCTTGGACGATCCGACTAAGCCCTTTCAGGATCTTCTGGGTGCCGATGTCGATGATTTGCGTTTGCTGCAAGGAGAAGAACTTGACGATGAGCTCGTGAACACCTACGCCGCGGAAGTAAAACGTGCCGGCAATTTTGCGTTTACATGTGCGATTCCCATCCTGATGCCCGATCGCGATGCCATTCATTATCATTTGGTTTACGGAACTCGGCACTTCAAAGGTTTGGAGGTTTTCAAGAAGACGGAAGAGGTTGCAATTCCGTTCATGCATGAGTGCCGTGCCGCAGCGCAGCGCAGGCGGGATGAAGCCAGTAGCGGTCAAGGGTTCCTCCTCGCGCCCACCGAAACGTACCGAGAGAGGCGATTCCGAAATTTCAATGACCGGCGCAAGCAAAATGCGCGTGCTGTTGTCATGCAATTACTGAATCAGGAGAGGACTGTCTCCTACCAGAGGCTCTTTGAGGAGGCGATGCAATATTCGACAGTCATCGAAAGGGATCTTCGGTCGTGGCTCGACGGATGGCGCACGGGTACTCTGATACGATTCGCGAACTGGGGTAAGACGCAGCGCGCGCCGAGACCGGATACCCTGATCGAACGACTGAAAGTACTTGACTGAGGCTCCTCGAACATCTGCCGTGGGACAACCCGATGGTGAACCCACGGACAATTAGTTCACGAAAGGGTGAAACATTACGAACTTCACCCTCACTCGCTTTACACGACGACAACCTGAATAAACAGAGCGTTCATCAAGCCACGCTCCCCCGTCGCTGCCCCCCTACCCCGCCATCTCCCGCAATCCCGCGCTCACCCTAATCCGCGCCTCCGTCACCCGCTGCACATCCTCCACCGTCACCCCCGGCGCAATCTCCTCCAGCACCAAACCCTCCGGCGTCACCCGAATCCACGCCAGCTCCGTCGCAATCGTCTCCACCACCCGCACCCCGGTCAGCGGCAGCGTGCACTTCTTCAGAATCTTCGGCGCTCCGTCCTTCGTCGTGTGCTCCATCGCCACAATCACCCGCCGCGCGCTCGCCACCAGGTCCATCGCCCCGCCCATCCCCTTCACCATCTTGCCCGGGATCATCCAGTTCGCCAGCGTGCCTTCCTCATCCACTTCCATCGCCCCCAGCACGCTCAGATCCACGTGGCCCCCGCGGATCATCGCAAACGACTCCGCGCTCGAGAAGTACGACGCCCCCGGCAGAGCCGTCACCGTCTCCTTGCCTGCGTTGATCAGGTCCGGGTCCTCCATCCCTGCCTCGGGATACGGCCCCACCCCCAGCATCCCGTTCTCCGACTGCAGCACGACTTCGATCCCCGGCGGCACATGGTTGGCAATCAGCGTCGGCATCCCGATCCCCAGGTTGACGTAAAACCCGTCGCGCAGCTCGCGCGCCACCCGCTTCACAATCCGCTCGCGCTTCGCGGCCGCGCCTTCCCTGTCCCGCGCCCTCTGGCCGCCGGGGTTGCGCGTTGCCATGCCGCTGCCCGCCGGGGTCGCCCCCGGATTCGGTACATTAGTCATATCCTCGGTTGACCCCATGCAGTACGCCGTCTTCAATATACGGTGCCGCTCCCTGATCCGGGGGACCGTGCTCGTCATCGGCAGCGTGATCCTGGCTCTCGTCCTGGGCGGCTTCCCCAATATCCGTCCCTCGCCGCTCCTCCTCGTCCCCACCGCCCTCACCGGCTGGGGCACCTGGGAAACCATCCGCTGCCTCCGCCGTCGATGGAGCTTCTACCACGGCGGCGTCCTCCTCCTCCTCTACGCGGACATCCTTGCCCTCGCCCTCGTCGTCTTCCTCCTCCTCTATCCCTACGCCCAGTGGCTCCAGGGCCACTAAGCCCGCCAAAACATGGCAAAATACCCCCTTCTGTGGAAATCCTGTCAACCCCCCTCCCGCCCTGACGAACGTAACCATCGCTGATACACAAGGACTTCCACGCCAAAATACACGCCGGACGTTGGCAGTAAATCCATCCGGACTTGGTATTCTGAAAATAGAGGGGTCGAGTCCAAAAACAGCCGCCGCAAGGCGGCTTTTTCACGGTCGCGCTTCACGGTTGCGCACGATTCATGGGTGCCCATCCTTCTCGTCTGCCCTGGGCGAGAGGGGGGAAGCCGCCGTCTGTACCCCAGGAGGTCGCTCCATGCCACGCTTCTGTACCGCCATCCACGGCCGCCGCCGCTGCCCGATCCGCGCTCTTCCCGGCCAGCTCTTCTGCACCGGACACCACCCCCACCCGTTGCTCCCCCGGCCCTGCGCTTACCAGACCCAATCCGGCGCGCCCTGCCGCTCCCACGCCCTGCGCGGACAGGACAACTGCTTCACCCACAGTCGCCACAACCACCGCGCCACCCAGAGGCCCGTCCCCCTCATCCCCCGCACCCGCCGCCGAAACTCGCCCGACGCCCAGGACTCACTCGACGCCCAAAACTCACTCGATAAGTGGCTTGCTTCCATCAACTTGCCGCATGCCAAAACAGCCCTCAGGGAACTCTAATAGATTCTGTGACTTGCCTCAGCCCCCACCCCCCCGGTGGGGGGTCTGTTTTGCGCAGCGGGCCGCGATCCCGATCGCACTGGCCATTCTTTGAAAACGCAACCGTTTTGGTAACATACAACCAGCATCTGATTCACAAGAGCCGCATCAGTCGCGGAGTCCAGCGGCGGTTCTCAGGTTACTGGCGTTTGAACGATCCCCAATTCGGAGATTGACGCCGCAAAATCAGGCTGTTACGGTGCAGAGGGTCGGTTTTCGAGCTGACTTCTTCTGCCTGCGGGCCTGCGAATTCAGGAGTTCATCCGGACGTTTTCCGGAGCCAGACGTTGCGAAGACGCTACTACATCATCTTTGTTGCTCGCGAGAAGGACGGACCTCTCCGCAAAATCCCTGTCCCTCTCCACTATGCCGGCGTCTTCATCGCCGCTGCCATAGTGGGTGCCTTTACGATCACCGGACTCGCCGGTTCCTACACCCGCATGATGCTCAAGACCGCCAGCTTCAATCAGCTGCGCTCCCAGCGCGAAGCCTTGCGCGTGGATTACAACCAGCTCCAGATTGTCGCGCACGAAAAGGAATTACAGGCCGCTTCGCTCGGCTCGCTGGCCAGCGAAGTCAGTGCCCTTTACGGCCTTCGCCAGAATCGCATGGCCAAAGCTGCGACAGCCGCCGTTGTCCCCGGCAGCTCCGACTCCGGCACCCTGAGCGAGCAGGCGTATACGCAGTCGCTGGACCAGCTCGCCATGCTGCGCAATAACGCTCTTTCCGGCCGTATCCAGTCCTTCGATCTGGGCCTCACTCCGGCAGGCGTGAAAGACTGGGCCTCTTTGGCCGGCGCTCCGGAACTGTGGCCCGTGATCGGTCCCATCACCAGTTCCTTTGGAGAGCGCGAAGATCCACTGAGAGTCGGTGAAGGCGAGTTCCACACTGGCGTCGATATCGGCGTGAGCTTTGGCACGCCCGTGCGCGCCACCGCCGACGGTGTAGTCGAGAACGCGGGCATGGAAAGCGGCTATGGCCGGGAAGTCACCCTGAATCACGGCAATGGCATCCAGACCCTCTACGCGCACCTCTCCGGTTTCGCCGTGACGACCGGCCAGCAGGTGAGCATAGGACAGGTGATCGGCTACGTTGGCCTGAGCGGCCGCACCACCGGTCCCAACCTGCACTACGAGGTCCGCATCCACAACACGCCGGTCAACCCGCACCGCTATCTGCGCGAGACCATGCAGCAGTTCGCCAGCGCCGCTCAGCTGGCCGACAATTCCAAGACAGGGAACTGATCCCTACGCACCACCGACAACGGGCCGCTGATCCGGCTCCGCCTGCAGATGCTTCGCCGTCGCCTGCACTTCCGTAAAAAATCGCAAAAAATTCAGCCCCAGAATCTTCCGGCAGTCTTCGCCCGAATAGCCGCGCGCCATCAGCGCCGCAGTGATCTTCGGCAGGTCCGCGGCGGAATCGATTCCTTCCACCGACGAAGGAATCCCGTCGAAATCGGAACCAAGCCCAACGTGGTCGATTCCCGCCACTTTGGCAATGTGATCGATGTGATCGATGAGCATGCTGAGCGGCGGCCGCGGAATCTTTGCCGCCCACTGCTTGTCCAGCGCATCCGTCATCGCATAGGTGATGGTCCTGCCCGCGTCCTTCCACTGCGCGATCTGCGCGTTTTCGGCAGCCTGCCGCTCCGGAGTCTGCTCTTTCCAGGCGTTCCGCCACGCATCGCTGATGAACCCGGAATAGAAGTTCACCATCACCACGCCACCCTGACTGGTGGGGCCTCCGCTGCGGGCCACGGCCCGGAGCATGTCGTCGGTCAGGTTGCGCGGCGACGCGCAGAGCGCCCGCGCCGCCGAGTGCGAGGCGAACACCGGCGCACGCGAGGTAATGATCGTGCGGTAGAAAGTCTTGTCCGACACGTGCGAGATGTCCACCATCATGCCGAGCCGGTTCATCTCGTAGACGACGTCCTTGCCGAAGTCGGTCAGGCCATCCTGGGTGTGCTTAACCTTTGGATCGTCTTCGTCGCCGGAAGAATCCGCCCAGTCGTTCGAGTTCGACCAGGTCAGCGTCATGTACCGCGCGCCGAGCCGGTAGTAGTCGCGCAGCAGCCCGAGCGAGTCTTCGATGGAGTGTCCGCCCTCGATGCCCATCAGCGCCGCCAGCTTATGCTCGCGGTGAGCCTTGAGAATGTCTTCAGGCGCATACGCCATCATCATCTGGTCAGGATGCGCGAGCGCCTCCTGGCGAACGGCGTCCATGAGTTCCAGCGTCCGGCGCGCGTACTGGCCTTTGTAGAGCGTCGGTTGCGCCCAGATGGCGAAGAACTCCGCGCCAAGGTTGCCGGCCTGGGCAGAGGCGAAGTTGAGCGCTCCGCCGTCGAGCGGCTGGCGCAGATCGTAGTGCTCGTCCAGCATGCGCTGCGAGGTGTCGGCATGGGTGTCGACGACGATGGCGGAGCGATGCACGGCAGCCGCGCTGGCGACGGTGGATTTGTGGGTCACAGGCGCATTCTTTGAAAGGTTGGAGGATTGAGCCTGCGCGACGAGGGGCAGCAGAATCGCGCCAAGGACAGGCAGATGCCAGGGTTTCATGGATTCCCGGGAAGATCCGGTAGACGATTGTAGCAACATGCCCGGCGAACGAAATCTCCGGGCGCACGGCAGCCAGGATCCTGGCGTCCTGGGTGATCCGGTTTGGCTGGCTATTTCTTCGCGAAATCCCAGTCGGTGACCGGCGCAATGGTGGTGATGGCCTGATGCCGCTCTCTCCACGCCCCGCAGAGGTAATCGTGATTCATTTTCGCGATCACTTCCAGTGGGATTTCCTTGGGACAGACGCCGGTGCACTCGCCGATGTTGGTGCAGCTGCCGAAGCCTTCGGCGTTCATCTGCCCGACCATGCGGACAGCGCGGCGATCGGCTTCCTCCTTACCCTGCGGCAGAATGCCGAGATGGGCGATCTTGGCCCCGGTAAACAGCGCGGCCGAGCCGTTCGGGCAGGCCGCCACGCAGGCGCCGCAGCCAATGCAGGCGGCCGCATCCATGGCGCGATCCGCGATTTCCTTGCCCACCGGAATGGCGTTGCCATCCGGTACATTGCCGGTCGAAACCGAGATGTATCCGCCGGATTCGATGATGCGATCCAGCGAACGTCGATCTACGGCGAGATCTTTGATGAAGGGAAAAGATGCGGAGCGCCAGGGCTCAAGGGTCAGTTCGTCGCCGTCCTTGAAGTGGCGTGTGGTGAGCTGGCAGACCGTGGTCCCGGGCAGAGGCCCATGAGCGATGCCGTTGATCATGAACCCGCACGATCCGCAGATGCCTTCGCGGCAGTCGTGCTCGAAGGCAACCGGCTCCTCGCCCTTTTCGATGAGCCTTTCGTTCAGGACGTCGAGGCACTCCAGCATCGACATTTCCGGATTCACGTCGTTCATCGGATAGCTGACGAACTTGCCCTGGGTCCCCGGGTTCTTCTGCCGCCAGATGGTTAAGGTCAGTTTCACTTGTAGCTCCTCTGGCTGGGATGGACGTAGGCAAACTCCAGCGGTTCCTTTGTCAGCTCGGGCGGCTTACCGGGGCCGGTATAGCCCCAGGCAGCGGCATAGCTGTAGTGCTCGTCGTCACGCTGGGCTTCGCCCTCAGGCGTCTGATATTCCTCGCGGAAATGGCCGCCGCAGGATTCATTGCGCTCCAGCGCGTCGATGCACATCAGCTCGCCGAGTTCGAAGAAATCGGCGACACGCCCGGCCTTCTCGAGGCTCTGGTTCAGATCATCGCCGGAGCCGGGAACGTTCACGTTCTGCCAATACTCTTCGCGCAATGCCCGGATCCTGCCAATGGCCTCCTGGAGGTCCTTCGCATTCCGGGACATGCCGCAGTCGTCCCACATAATCTTGCCCAGCTCGCGATGGAAAGAATCCACGGTGCGCTTGCCGCGGATCGAGAGCAGCTTATCGATGCCCTGCTGCACGGAGGTGACGGCCGCCTGCACCTCCGGGTGCGCATCGCTCACCTTGCCGCGTTTGGCTGTGGCCAGATAGTTGCCGACCGTGTAGGGAATGATGAAGTAGCCGTCCGAAAGCCCCTGCATGAGGGCGCTGGCGCCGAGCCGGTTCGCGCCGTGATCGGAGAAATTCGCTTCGCCCAGCACGAAGAGCCCGGGAATGGTGCTCTGGAGCTGATAGTCCACCCACAGGCCGCCCATGGTGTAGTGAATGGCGGGGTAAATGCGCATCGGGACCTTGTACGGATTCTCATCCGTAATGCGCTGGTACATATCGAAGAGGTTGCCGTAGCGCTCGCGGATGGTCTCCTCGCCCAGCCTCTGAATGGCTTCGGAGAAGTCGAGATAGACGCCGAGGCCGCTCTCACCCACGCCGCGCCCTTCGTCGCAGACGGCTTTTGCGTTGCGTGAGGCGACGTCGCGGGGCACAAGGTTGCCGAAGGCCGGGTATTTGCGCTCGAGGTAGTAATCGCGCTCTTCTTCGGGGATCTCGCTGGGCTTGCGCTTGTCGCCCTTCTTCTTCGGAACCCAGATGCGGCCGTCGTTGCGCAGCGACTCGCTCATCAGCGTGAGCTTGGACTGGTAATCGCCGGAGACGGGAATGCAGGTGGGGTGAATCTGCGTGAAGCACGGATTCGCAAACAGAGCGCCACGCTTGTGGGCACGCCAGATGGCCGTGGCATTCGAGCCCTTGGCGTTGGTCGACAAATAGTAGACATTGCCGTAACCGCCGGTCGCCAGGATCACGGCGTCGGCGAGTTGCACGCCCAGTTTGCCGGTGATGAGGTTGCGGGTGACAATGCCCCGGGCCTGGCCGTCGATGACGATCAGGTCCAGCATTTCGGTGCGCGGGAACATGGTGACCTGGCCCGCGTCGATCTGCCGCTCCAGCGCCTGATACGCGCCCAGCAGCAGCTGCTGTCCGGTCTGGCCGCGAGCATAGAAGGTGCGGGAAACCTGAGCGCCGCCAAAGGAGCGATTTTCGAGCGAACCGCCGTATTCGCGGGCAAAGGGAACGCCCTGGGCGACGCACTGGTCAATGATATGAACGCTGTTCTGGGCGAGCCGGTAGACGTTGGCTTCGCGCGCGCGAAAATCGCCGCCTTTGACCGTGTCGTAGAAGAGGCGGTAGATGCTGTCGCCATCGTTCTGGTAGTTTTTGGCCGCGTTAATGCCACCCTGCGCGGCGATGGAGTGCGCGCGCCGCGGCGAGTCCTGAAAGCAGAAGCAAAGAACGTTGTAGCCGAGTTCGCCCAGGCTGGCGGAGGCCGAAGCGCCGGCCAGCCCGGAGCCGACCACGATCAGCGTATGGCGGCGTTTGTTTGCTGGATTGACCAGCTTCATGTCGAAGCGGGCGTTGTCCCATGCCTGGTCAATGGGGCCGGAAGGAATTCCTGCGTCGAGTTTCATCTATCGAACCCACCCCGCCAAAACGCTGACGGGAATCGAAATGTAGCCAACCGTGATGAGGATCGCGATCCACAGCGCCGCCTGCTTGAGCACGGGAGTGTGTCGCGGATGATTGAGGCCGAGGGACTGGAACATGCTCCAGATGCCGTGTCGGAGATGAAAGCCCAGCAAGATCAGGGAGAAGATGTACCAGGCCGAAACCCACCACACCTGAAAGCCGGCGACTACGTTGTGGTAGACGTCGCCGTCGATGAACTGCGATTCCGGATGGATGGCGCCGGCGGTGAACTCGAGCAGATGGAAGATGACGAAGGCCAGAATGATGGGGCCGCTCCAGTACATGGTGCGGTCCGCGTAGGACGAAGCCACCGACTTCTTCACCTTGTAATCGACCGGCCGTGCTTTGCGATTATGCGACCACAGTTGTACGGTCGCCCAGATATGCAGGCCCACGGCGAGGAGCAGCCCGCCGCGGGCGATCCAGAGCAGCTCGCCCAGGTTATGCAGGAAGGCTCCGTAGGCGTTGAGGCGGGCGCGGCCGTCGAAGACCTGCAGATTGCCGAGCAAATGGCCGATGATGAACAGGAACAGGATGGCTCCTGTCACGGCCATCACGGCCTTCTTGCCATTCGTCGATTGCCAGAAACTGGCGGCGCGGCGTTCGGGAAGACCCGCGAGCGTGCTACTCATGCAGCAAACCTGGAGCGATGGATCACGGTACCATCCTTCTCTTTTCCTGAGTCCGGCAAACGATAAAACCAGGTCACCTGCTGCGCAAAGACGGCTGCCGGTGATTTGTCAGAACCGTCAGGACGCAGAAGGCGAATCTCTATTATTGGTGCCAGGCAGAAGCAGCGTCAACCGCGGCCGGTGACCGAAGTACCGGATCCCTGGTGCAGCCGGGCAGTAATCCTGGCGATCTGAAGCTCCTCCTCAGCCGGGATTACCAGCACCTTCGCGCACTGCTCCGGGTCGCCGCTGGTGAGGCCGAGGAAGTCCAGCCCCTCGCAAATCCGGTCCCGCATTCGGGCGTTATGCTCCCCGATGCCGCCGGTGAAGATCATGCGGTCAAGGCCGCCCAGCTCGGCTGCGTAGGCGCCAATCTGCTTCTTCACCGCCTGGGCAAAGATCTCAATGGCCAGCTGGGCACGGGCATCGCCTTTGGCCGCACAGTCCTCGAGCAGGCGCATGTCGGACTCCCCGCCGGCAATCGCGCCCAGGCCGGAATCGTGGTTCAGCAGCGATTCCATCCGATCGGCGGTCAGGTTCTCGGTGCGCAGCAGATAGAGAAGGATGCCGGGATCGAGGTCTCCGGGCCGGGTGGCCATGGGAATGCCGCCGGTGGGGGTCATGCCCATCGTGGTATCGACGGAGCGGCCGCGGAACAGCGCGACCAGACTGGCGCCGGCGCCCAGATGCGCGGCAACCACGCGGTCCGGCAGGTCGTCGCCCAGTCGGTACAGCAGCGACTCGTAGGAGATGCCGTGAAAGCCGAAGCGCTCCACGCCTTTCTTGTAGAGGTCTTCGGGCAGAGGATAATGCCGCGAGGTTTCCGGCATCGTGCGGTGAAAAGCGGTATCGAAGCAGGCGTATTGCGAAACCCTGGGCAGCAGCTTCGTTGTTTCGTGGATCAGCTTGACGGCTGGAGGGATATGGAGCGGCGCAAAATGGACCGCCGCCTCCAGTGTTCGAACCAGGCTTTCGGTGATTCTCTGGTGTTCGCGCAGGTGCGGACCGCCATGCACGATGCGGTGACCGATCATCGTGGGCCGACTCTTTAAGGTTCGGTCGATCGTCTTCAGGATCTCCGCGAGCGCGTGCCCCTGCGAATCGAGGCGATACGCCTCATCGATCTGGACAGCGCCCTGAGCGTCCTTGATCTGCAGCCGGCCGTTGCTGTGGCCGATCCCGATCGCTCCGCCGGTGAGCACCGGCAGGGGATCTTCTTCGGCGGTGGGCGGACGATAGAGGCCGAATTTGAGAGACGACGACCCGCTGTTGATGGCCAGGATCAGGTCGGCGTCCGGTTTCACTGCGGCCATGTCCAGTTCCGGATCTCGGCCCGGTCGATGCCATTGGCATGCGCGTAGTTGAGGCTGTCGGTGATCTGATCGCGCAGCCATTCCTGGGTATGCGAGCCGATATTCTGCAGGCGTGGCACGCGGTCGATGATGTCCATCGCCAAATTAAAGCGGCTCACGTTATTCAGGATGGCCAGCTCCAGAGGCGTGTTGATGTTGCCCTTTTCCTTGTAGCCGCGAACGTGAATATTGTCGTGGTTGTCGCGCCGGTAGGTGAGGCGATGGATGAGCAGCGGATAGCCATGGAAATTGAAGATCACCGGTTTGTTGCTGGTAAAGAGGGAATTGAAGTCCGCATCGCTGAGGCCGTGGGGATGTTCGGCGGACGGCTGAAGACGAAACAGGTCCACGACGTTGACGAAGCGCAGCTTCAGGTCCGGAAAATGCTCACGCAGAATCGCGGCGGCGGCGAGGGCCTCCATGGTCGCGATGTCGCCGGCGCTGGCCAGAACCACATCGGGCTCGTCGTTGTCATCGGTGCTGGCCCAGTCCCAGATGCCGATGCCTTTGGTGCAGTGAAGAATCGCAGCCTCCATGTCGAGATACTGCAGGTGCGGCTGCTTGTCCGCGACGATCACGTTGACGTAGTCCTGGCTGCGCAGGCAGTGGTCGGCCACGCTCAGCAGGCAATTGGCGTCAGGCGGCAAATAAATGCGGGTGACGGACGCGCTCTTGTTGGCGACAACATCCAGAAAGCCGGGATCCTGGTGCGAAAAGCCGTTGTGATCCTGCCGCCAGACCACCGAGGTGATCAGCAGATTGACCGAGGAAACTGAGGCGCGCCAGCGCAGCTCCTTCTTCGATTCCTCCAGCCACTTCGCGTGCTGATTGAACATGGAGTCGATCACGTGCACAAAGGCTTCATACGTCGAGAAGAAGCCGTGGCGTCCGGTGAGCACGTAGCCTTCGAGCCAGCCTTCCAGCGTGTGCTCGCTCAGCATCTCCATCACGCGGCCGTCCGGCGCGATCTCGGTACCGTCTGCGTCTTCAGGCTTGATCTCCTCCATCCAGGTTTTGGGGCTGGCTTCATAGATCGCCTGCAGCCGGTTCGACGCGGTTTCGTCGGGGCCGAAGACGCGGAAGTTCGTTGGGTTGTCCTTCATCACATCGCGGAGAAAGTGCGCCAGCACCTCCGTCCCGCCGACATAATCCGTTCCGGGCCTTTTGATCTTCACGGCGTAGTCGCGGAAGTCGGGCATGTGCAGAGGCTGGAGCAGAACGCCGCCATTGGCGTGAGGATTGGCCGACATGCGGTGGCGGCCCTCCGGCGCCAGAGCGCGCAATTCCGGAACCGGGCGCCCCTGCGGATCGAAAAGCTCCTCCGGCCGGTAGCTGCGGAGCCATTCTTCCAGCAGGCGGAGATGCTTCGGGTTCTCGGCGACTTCGAGGATCGGCACCTGGTGCGCGCGCCAGAAACCCTCGACCTTGTGGCCATCGACTTCCTTTGGGCAGGTCCAGCCTTTGGGCGAGCGCAGCACGATCATCGGCCAGCGCGGCCATCCCGCCGCACCGCCCGTGAGCTTGCCTGTCTCCCGGGCATCGCGCTGGATGGTGCGGATTTCGTCGAGGCATTGCTCGAGCGTGGCGGCCATCAGCTGATGCATCCGGTGCGGGTCGTCGCCCTCGACAAAATGAGGATTCCATCCATAACCGCGGAAGAGCCACTCCAGCTCCTCGTGAGGAATGCGGGCCAGAATGGTTGGGTTCGCGATCTTGTAGCCGTTCAGATGGAGAATCGGCAGAACCGCTCCGTCGCGCACCGGATTGAGAAACTTGTTGCTGTGCCAGGAGGTAGCCAGCGGCCCGGTTTCTGCTTCGCCGTCGCCAACGACGCAGTTGACGATCAGGTCGGGATTATCGAAAGCAGCGCCAAACGCGTGGGACAAGCTGTAGCCCAGTTCGCCGCCTTCATGGATCGACCCCGGCGTCTCCGGCGTGCAGTGGCTGCCGATCCCGCCAGGAAAAGAGAACTGCCGGAAGAACTTCTGCAGACCTTCGAGGTCCTGGCTCTTGTCGGGATAAATCTCGGAGTAGGTGCCTTCCATCCACGCATTCGAGAGCATGGCCGGCGCGCCGTGTCCGGGACCGGAAATGTAGATCATGTTCAGGTCCTGTTTCCGGATGAGGCGATTCAGGTGCACCCAGACGAGATTCTGTCCCGGATCGGATCCCCAGTGACCCAGCAGGCGCTTCTTGATGTCCTCAGCCTTGAGAGGCTCCCGCAGCAGAGGATTGTCGTAGAGATAGATCATGCCGGCGCAGAGGTAGTTGCAGGCGCGCCAGTACGCGTCGATTTGGCGAACTTCCTCGGCGCTCAGGGTTTCCGGGAGAGTGGCGACAGACGCGGTCATGGCGACCTCAATTCTCCGCAATACGGAAGGGTTCTGGATACACAGTAAGATGCGCTCGTCCCTGTGTCGAGGTGCAGACGATGAAAATGCGATGAGCCGCGCGCCGCGTTATGCAGGTTCCAGGCCGGCGATTTCGAGTTCCAGGCCGCCGAATTCGGGATGATCGTTTTCCCGAAGCCGGTAGGCGAGGTGGATCACCGACTCGGGGCCGAGAGCGAGATCGCGGACGCGCTCGGCCAGATTCCATCCGACGGCGGAGAACGTAAGTCCCTGCGCGACACGCAGCCGCACATGTTTCTCCTTCATGAATAATGGCGCGGCGGCGACCCGCACGTTACGGGCGACGAAGATCGGCTCCGCACTCTCCATGCCGAAGGGCTCGAGGCGGCGCAGCCATTCATACAGTGCGGGCGTGACACTGTCGAGCGGCAACTCGGCGTGGCATTCGAGCGGATTGCCCAGATCCTCTTCACGCAGATGCTCAGAGGCATACGAGCAAAGGCGGGTGCGCAGATCGTCGATGCGTTCGCTGGGCAGAGAGAATCCCACGGCATGCGCGTGTCCGCCGAAGCGGGTGAAGAGGTCGTGGCAGCTCTCGATCGCCTCCAGCAGATGAAAGGCAGCGATGGAGCGGCCGGAACCGTAAGCCTCGCCGTTTTCACGGGTGATGACGATCGCCGGTTTGCCGGTCCGATCCACGATGCGCGAGGCGAGGATGCCGATGACGCCGCGATGCCAGTTATCGCCGTCCATGACGATGCAGCGGCTGTCGCGGAAGCCTGGGTTGTCGAGGCGCGCGGTGACCTCGGCGAGCATGGCGGCTTCGGCCGCGCGACGCTCCTGGTTCAGCCGTTCGAGCTTGGCCGCCAGATCGCCGGCGCGGTTGCCGTCGTGGGTGGTGAAGAGCTCGATGACTTCGCTCGCAACATCCATACGACCGGCAGCGTTGATGCGCGGCGCGAGGCGGAAGCCGACATCGACGGTGTTGAGCGGACGGCGCGCTGTGTCGATTTGAGCCTCGCGCATTAAAGCGCGCAGTCCGACGCCGACCGGACGGCGCAGCTCGGCCAGCCCCAGCGCGACGAAGACGCGGTTTTCGCCCAGCAGAGGAACCGCGTCGGCGACCGTGGCGATGGCCAGCATCTTGAGGAAGGAAGGCAGAATCTTCGCGCGGGTGCGTTCTGGATCCCATGCCTCGAGAAGCGCCTGGGACAGCTTGAACGCCACGCCTGCGCCGCAAAGATGGCGGCAACCGTAATCGCACCCAGGCTGATTAGGATTCAGCACGGCGAGCGCGCGCGGAACGCCGAGTTCGGTCTCGGGCAAATGGTGATCGGTGACGATCAGGTCGAGGCCGAGTTCTGCGGCGGCGTCCGCGGCGGCGAAGGCGCGAATGCCGGTGTCGACGCTGATGACCAGACGCACGCCCTCGCGCGCGGCGGTTTCCAGAATTTCGCGCTGCATGCCGTAGCCTTCGCGGAGCCGATGCGGAATGTGGAAGCGCGTGACGCCGCCGAGGCGCTCGATGGCGGTCTTGAGCAGGACGGTGGCCGTGGTTCCGTCGACGTCGTAGTCGCCGTAGATCAGGATCGGTTCCTGAGCCGCGACTGCCTGCTGAATGCGGGTGACAGCGCGATCCATGCCCAGCATCGAATACGGGTCGAGCAGGTGCTCGATGCGCGGATGCAGAAACTGCTCGGCTTCGGTGGCCGTCCGAATGCCGCGAGCGAGCAGCAATTCTGCGAGGAGCGCCGGAATATGCGCGTCGCGGGCCAGTGCCTGGGCTTCGTCAATGCGCGGCGTACGCAGGATCCAGCGCTGTGGTGGACGCGATCGAGAGGCGACCCTCTCGGCAACGGCCGGTTCAGGACTGTTCACGATCCCTGCTCAGGGCGGCTCACGGCTCGTCGTCTTCGTCTTCATCTTCGAAGACGATATCGCCGAGACCTTCGACCGAATCGAGCAGGCTCTGGTACCGGTCGTACCACGGGGTCGAGGTCTCGTAGAGGAACATAAATCCCTGACAGGGAAAGCCGAGCTGGAGGCGGCCGACTTTGCCGATGTGTCGGACGAGCGACTGGGCTTCGTCGAGCTCGGAGGAGCCGGTGACCATCTCGATGTCGAAGTCCTGGTCCTGGACTTCTTCGATGAGGAGCTCGACGTCTTCTTTTTCGAGGACATCCTCGCTCATGGTGATGAAGGCGACGCCGGCAGCCTTGGCGGTTTCGACAAAGTCCTTCCAGCTGTCCGGGTTAGCGTCGTCGTCCCAGAGCAGGGAAGGGACGTCGTCGCCCGCGTGGGCCGGGACGCGGCGGATGCCGTGACCAGCGATGAAGGCGACCATATCGTCTTTGAGAGAGGCGAGGTCGTCGGGAAGCATGGAGAGTGAGTTCATGGACGGAAGAAACTAGTGTAGTGCATCTGCTCAGGACCCGGTGCGCGGACGAAGAAGGGTTCCTGGCAAAGCCTTCTTTTCCGCAAATGAGGGAGCGCCCTGGCGGTGCTCGCCTTCGATTTCGCTGAAGACCAGGAATTTGCAGGGTAATCCCTTTTGGGCATCGGCAACCGCGGCCCGCAGCAGGAGCCGCATCGAAGACGGCCGACTGCCGATCAGGCCTGGTAGAGGACCTGGAGGTCCGAGGAGCAGATGCGGTTGCCGCCGGCTCGTTTCGCTGCGTACATCGCCTGATCCGCGAGATGGGTAATGCTGAGGGCGCTTTGGCCGGAGGATGGATAGACCGCGAGGCCGACGCTGACCGAGCCGCGAATCAGGTGATGCTCGATGAGGAAGGGCGATTCCATCGTGCGCACGAGCCGCTCGGCAATGGTGTGGGCGAGGTTGGGGCCGTCGAGATCGGCCAGCACCGCGACAAACTCATCGCCGCCGATGCGGCCGATGACATCGCCGCTGCGCAGGCAGGCGCGGAAGCGATGCGCGACCTCGATGAGGAAAGCATCGCCCACGCGATGCGTATAGGAATCATTGACCTGCTTGAAATCGTCGAGATCGAGATAGAGCAGGGCGGCAAAGGTGTGAGTGACCTGGGCGGTATGGAGGGCTTCCTCAAGGCGCTCCTCGACCACGGATCGGTTGGGGAGCCCGGTGAGCTGATCGTGCCGCGAGCGGTGAAGAATGTCTTCGTAAAGGCGGCGGTTATCGATGGCGATGGCCGCCAGGTTACAGCCGAAGTCAAAGGCTTCGGAATTGAGCAGAAGCGGCGTGCCTTCGGGGCTCTCGAAGGTCATGGTGCCGAGGATTTCGCCACGGCTGGAGACGATGGGACGCGACCAGATGTGCCCCGAGTCGGCATCGCCGGCAACGCAGCGGGAGCGCACGGCCTGGGCACAGGGTTCGGCGCTGGCGGAAGGGTCGATGTTCTGCAGGCGAATGAGGTCCTCGGGGAAAAGACGAGAGCCGGCGGTGAGCACGAGCTTGCGGTCGGCGAGGACATGCGTGTAGCCAAGGCTCTCGGGCCACAATTCTTCGGCATAGGACTGGATGGCGGAGAGGACCTGGGAGAGGGGATGGAAGCTGTTGATGAGCTCAAGAATGTGACTGCGCTGGCGCTCCAGGCGCGCGGAGGTACTGAGATGAGTAGCTTCCAGTTCGCTTTTGTGGCGGAGAAGCTTTTCGTGGGAGAGCAGGCGGCGGCGCAGCAGCATGGCCCAGGCGAGCGCGATGAGCGCGACGACGAGGACGGCGGAGGTGAGGAGGAAAAGGTGGCCCAGCGTCCACCAGGAGGCCGGGCGGAGGATGGCAATGTCGTTTGCGGAGCGAAGGCGGATCTGAAAGCTCTCGACCTCGCCCCAGAACCCGCGAAAGTGCACGATGCAGACGCCGGTGAGGCGCAGCCGCGTTCCGGGCGCGTAGTTGGGGATAGGGTCCGGTTCCTGGGTGCGCTTGCGGAAGACGGCCTGCAGGGTCTGATTGCCGGAGCGGAGGAAAAGAATGTGGGCATGGTTCTCGCGCGTCTGGGAGACAACGGTGCCATCGAGGGTCAGCAGCCGGTTGGTATAAAAGCCGGTCATGGCATCGGCGAAGCTGCTGGGCCGGGAGGCGACGGTGCCGCGGCCGGGCAGCGGAGTGAACTGCCCAAGTTCCATGGCGGTGGCGCCGTCGGAGGGGGTGACGAATCCGGTGACGCTGACGCGCTGTCCGATCGAGAGCGGGTCGACCTGCCGCGTGTAGATGAGAAGGCTGTTCGCGCCATCCTGGATGACAAGCATCTCGCCGGGATCGTAGAGAGTGACGGTACCCGTGGTAACGACGCGATGCCAGGGCCGGAGGCTCTCATTGGAGGCCAGCAGGCTCGCCAGGGAGAGCGTGGGGGGCGGTAAGGAGGCGGAAGGAAGCTGCGGAAGAAAGGTGATATCGGAAGCGTGACTCACGTTGAGACGCAGCCCGACAATGCGCTCCTCCGTGGCATCGAAAGTGCCGCCGACGGCTCCAGCGACCCGCACGCGAGCGTCGAGGAGGCGGGCCGGATCGAAGTTGGGGAAGTCTCTGACGGCGACATCGACCATCTTGCCGTCGGACTCAAGCTGCAACAGATGGACGCCGACCCCGCCTGAGCTCTGGAACGAAGCGGCGCGAATGATGCCTTCGAGAGAGATGTAGCGGCAGTCGTTCTGGTGCAGGAGGGCGTGCGCGTAGTCCAGCAATGCAGGCTGGGGCAGATGGCCAGGGGCCAGCATACGGATGGAAGAGGCCTGAATCTGCGTGGTGTAGCCGGCGGAGCTGATGCCGGTGACTTCGACGCGGGAGCCGGGCGGGATGTTATAGCGCTTGTCCGGCAGAACGTAGATCCAGCTGTCCTGGTCCTGGAGGAAGATGTCGGTGTCGGGGAGGCCATTGAAGGTGATTACCCCGGTAACCCGAACGGGAAGGCCTTTGGCAGCCTCGGCATAGGGAAGGTTGCGCACGGCCGCGATGGGGGTGAGGGGGTGAGCCTGGGTCTGACCCTGTAGATAAAGAGGGATCGCCAGGACACTGAGCGTCAATGCCCAGCACGGGAGGAGGGAGCGGCCTGAGGTAGATCCCGGCACCGTGGTCGATTGAATCCCTTCGACTTCCAACTATGGCCGGTTGGAGGGAGTGCGTATATTCCCCAAAGGGGGCGTCGGAGGTTACGAAGGTGCCTGATCCAGAGACTTTTGGGGATGGCGGCATTCCCGATCGAGGGTGCCGTCGGCAGTCGGCGCCCACTGGGAGCTACCCGGCAACCAACTCAGTCCGCCATATAGGGGGCACCCAAATGTTCCTACTGGCCGTTGGCCCATCGCAGGGCGATCCAGCGGCTGGGCGCGCCGATCCCTCAGGGATGGGGCTGCGCAGAGGCGTTCTGAGGTTTGGGCAGCGCGTTGAGGGCGTCGAGGACGATGCCCGGCGTGAGGACCTCGGGGAGCACGTGGGGTGGAGCGGACGGGTCGGGAGGATAGAGGACGTAGGTGGGGACGCCGCTGCGTCCGAGCGAGGCTAGCTCCTGAGTGATGGCGGGGTCCTGATTGGTCCAGTCGGCGCGGAGGAGAGTGGCGCCGGAGGTGCGGAGGCGTTGCTGGACGTCGGAGCGGTCGAGGATGAGCCGCTCGTTGACCTGGCAGGAGAGGCACCAACTGGCCGTGAAGTCGATAAAGACGGGGCGGTGCTGAGCGCGGGCCTGCTGGAGGGCCGCGGGCGTGAAGGGCTGCCAGGCGGAGCCTGAGGCTGGGAGCTGGGAGCCGGGAGCTCCACTCCCGGAGAACGACTGTGAGGGTGCGGGCAGGGCGTGCAGGATCGAGACCGGCACGGCGATGGCGGCGGCTACGATCAGGGCGGCAATGACGGCGGGGGCCGTGCGGCCGGGCCAGCGGCCGAGGAACCATCCTGCGATGGCAAGCAAGAGGAAGGCGGCGAGGAGCGCCATAAGGGCGAGACCGGTGCCTGCGACGCGCAGATAGACCCAGACGAGCCAGATCACCGTGGCGAAGATGGGAACGGAGACGGCCTGCTTGAGGACTTCCATCCAGGCGCCGGGTTTGGGGAGGAGGCGCGCCCATCCAGGGAAGTAGGCAAGGAGCAGGTAGGGAACGGCGAGTCCCAGAGCGAGGGCGGTGAAGACGATGAAGCTGACGATGGCCGAGTGGGAGAGCGCGTAACCGATGGCGGCTCCCATGAAGGGCGCGGTGCAGGGGGTGGCAACGACCATAGCGAGGACGCCGGTGAAGAAGCTGCCCGCGTAGCCCTGCTTTTGCGCGAGCGATCCGCCGGCGCTGGTGAGGGAGAGGCCGATCTCAAATTGTCCCGCGAGGGCGAGGCCGAGGAAAAAGAGAAGCATCGCCATGAGGGCGACGAAGATGGGGGACTGGAACTGAAATCCCCAGCCCAGCTGGCGGCCGGCGGCGCGGAGAATGAGCAGGACGGCGACGACGATCCAGAAAGAGAAGAGGATGCCGAGGGTGTAGACCCATCCATGAGCGCGGAGGCGATGGCGTTCGTGCTGGCCCGACTGAACCAGAGCCAATCCTTTAATGAAGAGGACGGGGAAGACGCAGGGCATGAGGTTAAGGAGCATGCCGCCGAGGAAGGCGAGGCCTGCGATACCGGCAAGGCTGGCGGCGGAGGTCGATGCAACGGCGGTAGTGGCCGGGGCCGCACCGGGAGTGGCGTGGATGATGAAAGCGGCTCCGCCGGGGAGCTCGAGCAGACCGCTGAGCTGTGCCGGCGGCTGCTGCAGGTTTTCATCCTTCGTCAACGTTAGCTGGACGCCGTTGGGCAGAGGTTTCACGATCTGGGGCGCGGCGTTGGCGAGGATGTTCTGATCGAGGGGGAAAAACTGCGCGGCGAAGATCCGGCTGCCGGTGGCGATATCGAGAACGAAACCCTTGGGGGTGGAGCGGAAGCGTGCCGTGTTGGCGGCGGGCAGGGGCTGCGGGAGCCGATCGCGGAAATGGTTGATGATCGACTGCGCGGTGGTGTCGACGGTGGGGAGGGCCGGGGCTTTGGGGAGGGCGATGCGGGTGACGGCGAGATCGCCTTTGCCGGGAATGCAGACTTCCCGGCAGACGAGCCAGGAGACGTGAGCAGCGAGGACGGCCTGGGGGCCGGCGGGGTGGAAATCCGTGCCGATGTGGAAGGGGACGGGGAAGACGACCTGGTTCTCATAGCCGAAGTCCATGAGGGGGCCGAGCGGCAGGCGCTGCGGCGGAGGAAACTGGAGGGGATGGGCGGTAATGCCTTCAGGGAGCTTCCACCCGACGGTCGGCGGCTCGCCGGAGTCGCCCGCGTTAATCCAGTAGACGTGCCAGCCGGGTTCCATTTTGAAATCGAGGCCGGCGGTGAAGGACTGGCCAGGGTAGAGCTGTCCGGGTGGGACGAGCAGCGTGACGGTGAGATGAGGCGCGCTGAGGCTGGGCGCAGGCGCGGATGCGGCGGGCGCGGCGGAGGCGACAAGAGGGGCGAGGAGCAGGGCCGGTAGAACGGCGAGAAGGGATACCCAATTGGGACGCAGGCGCATGCGGAGGCTTTCTTCCTTCTATTGTAGGGGGAGATGAGACGGCGGCGTGGGGTGGCGTCCTGCAGGGGAGGGAATCTTTACCGATCCTCAACCGTTTATAGGAGAATGGGGAGGGACGCGCGGAAAGAGTGGATCGAAATGGGACGCGTCCGGTATGGAAAGGACCAGGAACTTGAGCGCCACTTCGTCTGCCACGGATGCCCCGGCTTTATCTGCCACGCGTGAAATCAAGGTTGCGCACAGTCCGGATTCGGACGATGCGTTTATGTTTTATGGCTTGGCCACGAACAAGGTTCGGGTCGCGGGTTATAAGTTCAATCACGTCCTGTGCGATATCGAGACGCTGAATCAGCGGGCGATTCGCGAGGCCTATTACGACGTGACGGCGATCTCGTTCCACGTCTATCCCTACATTCAGGATAAATACGCGCTGATGGCGTGCGGCGGCTCGGTCGGCGACGGCTACGGGCCGATGATTGTGGCGCCCCGGCCGTACGACCTGAGCGAAATTCGCAAGGTGAAGATCGCGGTGCCGGGGACGCTGACGACCGCGTATCTGGCGCTGAAGCTGTTTGCGCCGGAAGTGGAGACGGCGGTGGTGCCGTTCGACCAGATCATTCCCCAGGTGCTGGCAGGAAACTTCCAGGCAGGACTGATCATCCACGAGGGGCAGCTGACCTACTCGCACAGCGGGCTGTATAAGGTGCTGGACCTCGGCGTGTGGTGGCGCGAGCAAACGAAACTGCCGCTGCCGCTGGGTGGCAACGCGATCAAGCGGTCGATGGGCGATCATGTGATGCTGACCGTGACCCAGGCGCTGCGGGACAGCATCCAGCACGGGCTGGACCACCGCGAGCAGGCGCTGGCGTACGCGATGCAGTTCGCGCGCGACCTGGATACCAGCCTGGCAGACAAGTTCGTAGGTATGTATGTGAACGAGCGGACGCTGAACTACGGCGACGACGGGCGCGAAGCAATCCGCAAACTGCTGACGATGGGGCACGAGCGCGGGATCATTCCGCATCCGGTGCAGGTGGATTTCGTCGGGTAGAAACCGTCAGGAGCACACGGGCCGGTTCCCTGGGGAGCCGGTCGTTTCATTTTTGGATGGGTTCGCCGGCCAGGGGCAGCCAGAAGGTGAGGGCCGCTCCTCCCGTGGGCCGATTAGCGGCCGTGATGCCGCCTTTATGCGCTTCCACAATGGCTTTGGAGATGGCCAGACCCATGCCTGTGCCTCGCGCCGAAGAGCGCGATTGCCGGCCGCGGAAGAACTTATCGAAGATGAACGGCTGCTCGGCGGCTTCGAGCCCCGGACCCTGATCGGCCACAGTGATCGTGAGGCGATCGCTGTCGCGAGCGGCGGCGATCGCGATGGGAGAGAGCGCGGGCGCATAGGCCAGAGCATTTTCGATGAGGTGGCGCAGCACGCGGGCGATCAGTTCGCGATCCATGGGGACGGGGCGCAGGTCTTCAGGCACGTGAATCCCGACGGAGCGGCCGCGCAGTTGGGAGCGCATCTCGTCCAGGACGGTTTCCAGCAATTCGCGCACATCCTGCGGCTGGGCGCGAATCTGCAGGGTGGCTGCATCGAGCTGGGCCATCTCCACCGCCTGGCCGATGAGCCGGTCGAGACGCGCGCTCTCCTCCTCCACGACAGTGGTGAGTTCGGCGCGCTCGGCATCGGGCAGGCCGGGCTGACTGACCAGCGTGGTGGCGGCCGCGCGGATGGCGGTGAGCGGCGTGCGCAGATCGTGTGTGATCGAGTCGAGGAGAGCGGAACGCAGGCGCTCGCTCTGCCGCGAGGCTTCCAGACGGCTGGTGCGCTCGAGGGCGGCGGCCCGCTCGAGCGAGATCGCCACCAGATTGCCGATGGATTCGTAAATCCCGGGCGCATATCCGGTCTCTGTGACGGCCAGGGCGCCCAATGAACGCATGCCGAGCAGCAGGGGAATGATGCGAACGCCCGCGGGTGCTTCGAGGACCGAATCCGACTGTGCGGCGGTGAGCCGGAGATCGAGGTCGGGGGGCAGGCGATTCTCCGGGTCGGATGTCCAGGACACGTCCTGTTCACGCAGGTAGAGAGCCACGGCGCGGATGCCGAAGACGGAGGCAATGACGGACGGCGTGGTGCGCGCGAGCGCGGTCAGATCTTCCTGGAGAAGCAACTGCTGTCCGAATTCGTAGAGGCGCTCCACGTCATGACGCCGCTGCTCGAGCGCCTCGGCATGCCGGTGCTCCTGATTGGAAAGATGGCTGACAAGAACGCTGCAGCACAGGAAGGATGCCAGAGCGACCCAGTTACGGGGGTCCTCGATGGTGAAGCGTCCTACGGGTGGAAGGAAAAAGAAGTTATAGAACAGGGTGCAGAGGACGGAGAGGTAGACCGAGTACATGAGGCGCCAGCGGGAAGCGGTCCAGAGGACAAGCATGAGAAAGGCCAGCGCAACCGTGGTCTCATTGACGCGGATGAGACGGAAGAGCACAACCACCAGGGCCGCGGCGGCGGTGAGAACGGCATAGCGAAACGTCGCCTGGGCGGTGCGCGCTGTATGCTTTTCCATGACTGGCGATGATAACTCCGGATCGAGCCACAGCCGAACGAATCCTGGTGGTGGACGATGAGGTCCAGATCACGCGTGTGTTGCGCGCCTCGCTTTCCGCGCAGCGGTATGACGTGCGGACCGCGAACGATCCCGAAGAGGCGCTGCGGCTGATCGAGGAGTGGCAACCGGACCTGATTGTGACGGACCTGATGATGCCGGGCATGAGCGGCGTGGAGTTGTGCCGGAGGGTGCGCCGCACCAGCCGCATGCCGATCCTGGTGCTGTCGGTGCGGGAGCAGGAGCACGCCAAGATCGAAGCGCTGGATGCCGGGGCCGACGATTACGTCACGAAACCGTTCAGTACTCAGGAACTGCTGGCGCGGATCCGCGCCCATTTGCGGCGTGCTCCGGAGCGGCCGGGAGAAGGCCCGGTGGAGATGGGCGACTTCGCCATCGATGTCGCAGCGCATACGGTGATGGTGCGCGGCAAAGCCGTGCATCTGACGCCGAAGGAATTCGATCTCCTGCTGCTGTTTGCGCGAAATGCAGGGAAGGTCCTGACCCATCGTGTGCTGCTGACAACAGTGTGGGGCGCACAATCGGCCCAGCAACCGGAGTATCTGCGTGTGTTTGTCGGGCAGCTGCGTAAAAAGCTGCAGGGCGAGACGCTGAAGGAATATATCCAGACGGAGCCATGGGTGGGCTATCGCTTCATGCCGGAAGGATCGATGGAGTCTGGTGGGGCGCAGCCCTGACTCCGACGTATCTCCGGGCACGGTCTTGGCGAACGACTTTACGATTCCCTTACGTGTTCCTTACACCGACTTAGCGTCCGGGACGATTCACTGTATGCAGTATGGTGCGTCGACGGCGTGGGACGGCAAATCGAATCTTTCTGGCTGCTCTGGCTCTGTTGTTCACGGTGACCGCTGCGATGCCGGCGCGGGCGCAGAGCCAGGATTCATCCGGAGAAGTCGAGCGACTGCGACAGATGGTGGCGGATCTGGAGCGCCGGGTGGCTGTGCTGGAGTCGGAGCACCGCATTGGGGGCAGTCCCACAGGTGAAGGCGGCCAGGGCGGCCCGCAAGCGGCAGCCGCGCTCGAATCGGCGTCCGCGGAACTACGGCGGGCGCCTGTGCCGGCAACGGCGGACCACTCCGCGCCGGTGAAACCAGACCCGGCTCCGCAAACTGCGCCGGCCGGCGGTGAAGCGCCAGGAGTTCTGCCCGGAGGCGCCACCCTCAATTACTACCTGGATGGCTATTACGAATATAACTTCAACAATCCGGCAGGGCGGGTGAATGACCTGCGCGCGTATGACGTGCTGAGCAATGCTTTCAGCATCAATCAGGCAGATTTGGTCTTCGATCTGCAGCCGGATGTTAGTGCCAAACGGCGGTACGGTTTCCGGGTGGACCTGCAGTTCGGGCAGGCGACCGCGACCCTCCAGGGGAATCCGACGAATGAGCCGCGTCCGGAGATCTATCGCAACATCTTCCAGGCATACGGGACCTATGTGGTGCCGCTGGGATCCGGGGTTCACGTCGATGTAGGTAAGTGGGCGAGCTCGCTGGGAATCGAAGGGAACTACGCGAAGGATCAGATGAACTATTCACGCTCCTGGTACTTCGATTTCCTGCCGTTTTACCATGAAGGCGCCCGTGCCAGTTATGCGGTGAATCGCTGGTTGACGGCCAACTACTGGGTCGTGAACGGGACCAACCAGACAGAGCCGACGAATGGCTATAAGGACGAGATGTTTGGGGTAGTCCTGCAGCCGGTGTCGGCGGTTAGCTGGACCATTAACAGCTATCTCGGTCAGGAAAATCCGGATGCAACGCCGGCCACGAACTGCACGGTTCCCGTGCAGCCAGGGCTGTGCGTGGCGCCGATCAGCCCAGCTCCCAATGGTAAGCTGCACATCCTCGACAGCTATGTCACATGGCAGGTAACCCCCAAACTTCAGTTGGCCGGGGAAGGCGACTACGTGATTCAGCGGAAATGGGCGAATGCGGGTCCGGGCGAGTCATCGGCCCCGGCGCATGTGGATGGAGGCGCGGCCTACGCGCAATATCAGCTCACGCCCCGGGGCGCCCTGGCCGTGCGGACCGAGTATCTGTCGGATCCTGACGGCCTCTTCAGCAACGCAAGCCAGGCCCTGAAGGAGATTACGGGCACTTACAAGTATTCTCTGGCCGGTAACTTGGACGTGTTTCTGGAAGTTCGTCACGACGGGAGTAATCGCCCTTATTTTGTCACTAACAATCCCGCCTCGCCCAGCGGTCATCAGGATACCGCCGGCATGGGGCTGGTGTGGTGGTACGGCGGGAAACAGGGATCCTGGTAAGGAGACAGCGATGTGGGACCTTCTGATGGTTGCGTTTACGTTTGGATTCTTTATCGTCGCTCTTTTGTACGTCGCGGCGTGCGAGAGGCTGAGGTGATGACGATGCATGCAGCAACTCTGGCCGTGCTGATCATCAGCGTCCTGATCGGCGGCTATCTGGTGGTAGCTCTGCTCTACCCGGAGAGGTTCTGAGATGACCCTGAACGGATGGGTGCAATTCGCTGTTTATTTCATCGTTCTCCTGGTCTGCATCCGGCCCATGGGCATTTACATGGCGAAGGTGTTCGAGGGCAAGCTGGCATTTCTGCGCCCGGTGGAGAATCTCATCTATCGTGTGTGCGGGGTTCACGCTGACGAGGAGATGTCGTGGCGGGAATATACAGTCGCCATGCTGCTGTTTAGCTTTGTCTCGCTGCTGCTGACCTACCTGATCGAGCGGGCGCAGCGATTCCTTCCGTGGAATCCGCAGCACATGGCAGGAGTGACGCCGGATCTCGCCTGGAACACGGCTGCCTCCTTCACGACTAACACGAACTGGCAGGCCTACACGCCGGAAACCACCATGAGTTACTTCACGCAGATGGTGGCTCTGGCTTACCACAATTTCTTCAGCGCGGCGGTCGGTATCGCGGTGGCGATTGCGCTGGTACGGGGCATTACGCGGCGCGAATCGAAAACGATCGGTAATTTCTGGGTGGATACCACGCGGAGCTGCCTGTACATCCTGCTGCCGCTTTGCATTGTGGCGGCGCTGGTTCTGGTGGGCCAGGGGGTGGTGCAGAATCTGCATCCTTACACCGTTGTTCATACGGTCGAACATCAGACGCAGACCATTGCGCAGGGGCCGGTGGCTTCCCAGGAGGCGATTAAGGAACTGGGCACCAATGGCGGTGGATTCTTCAACGCCAACAGCGCGCATCCGTTCGAAAATCCGACACCCTTCAGCAACTTCTTTGAGATGTTTCTGATTTTTCTCATCGGTGGCGGGCTGACGGTGACGCTGGGCCGCATGACCGGCTCTCCGGGACATGGCTGGGCGGTGTTCGCCTGCATGGCGATTCTGTTTGCGGGGGGATTCACGGTGGCCTACTGGGCGGAATCCCAGCCCCATCCGCTGCTGCACGGCGTGAACCAGCATGCGAGCGCGCTGCAGGCGGGCGGCAACATGGAGGGCAAGGAGACGCGATTCGGGATTACGAATTCTGCCCTCTTCGCCACCATTACGACCGATGCCAGTTGTGGCGCGATCAACTCGTGGCATGACTCCTTCATGCCGCTGGGAGGAATGATTCCGCTGCTCAATATCGAGCTGGGGGAGATTATCTTCGGGGGCGTGGGCTCGGGTTTGTACGGGATGCTGATCTTTGTGGTGCTGTCCGTCTTCATTGCGGGCCTGATGGTGGGGCGAACGCCGGAGTATCTGGGCAAGAAGATCGAAGGCTATGACGTGAAGATGTCGATGTTATACGTCCTGATCTTCCCGCTGGTGATTCTGGTGCTGACCGCGATCTCGGCGCTGGCTCCGCAGATGGGGCTGAGCAGCCTGAATAACGCCGGTCCGCATGGACTGACGGAGATACTGTATGCCTATTCGTCGGCGACCGGAAACAATGGCTCCGCGTTTGCGGGGCTGAACGCGAACACGCACTGGTACAACATCAGCCTGGGTTTCACGATGCTGGCGGGACGATTTCTGATGATGGTCCCCATGCTGGCGCTGGCCGGGAATCTGGCGCGCAAGAAGAGCATACCTCCGTCGCCGGGGACCTTTCCGGTGAACACGGCGCTGTTCACGGTGCTGCTGACGGGCGTGATTTTAATTGTGGGGGCGCTGACGTTCTTCCCGGCGCTGAGCCTTGGACCGATTCTGGAGCACCTGCTGCTGCAGCACGGAACGCTTTTCTCATAGCGAGAGGATCAAGATGGCACGCAAGCATAGTTTGTGGAACGCGGAAATCCTGCGGCAGGCAGTTATCGATGCTCTTCGCAAGCTGGATCCGCGAGTAATGATGAAAAACCCGGTGATGTTTGTGGTGGAGGTCGGCAGCGTGGTAACCACGGCGCTGCTGGTTGAAGAGGCGCTGCACGGCAAACCGATCGGGTTCGATCTGCAGATTACGCTGTGGCTGTGGTTCACGGTGCTCTTCGCAAATTTTGCGGAGGCGGTGGCGGAAGGACGAGGCAAGGCGCAGGCCGATACCCTGCGCAAGGCCAAGGGCGAAACGATGGCTTACCGGCTGAGGCCGGACGGCTCGATGGAGGCCGTCTCCAGTTCGCAGTTACGGCTGGACGATGTCATCCGAGTGGAAGCGGGGCAGTTCATCGCGGGCGACGGCGAGGTCATTGAAGGAGTCGCCTCTGTCGATGAATCCGCGATTACGGGCGAATCGGCGCCGGTGATTCGCGAAGCGGGCGGCGACCGTTCGGCGGTGACGGGGGGCACGCGGGTTCTGTCCGACTGGATCAGGATCCGCATCACGTCGAATCCGGGAGAGACGTTTCTGGATCGCATGATCGCGCTGGTGGAGGGGGCCGAGCGGCAGAAGACGCCGAATGAAATCGCGCTGAGCATTCTGCTGGCAGGGCTCACGGTCATCTTTCTTCTGGCCGTGGTCACGCTGCAGCCGTTTGCGATCTATTCGCATGCGCCGCAGACCATCTTCGTGCTGGTGTCGCTGCTGGTCTGCCTCATTCCTACGACGATCGGTGCTCTGCTTTCGGCGATTGGGATCGCGGGCATGGACCGGCTGGTGCAGTACAACGTGCTGGCGATGTCGGGCCGGGCGGTGGAAGCGGCGGGCGACGTGAACACGCTGCTTCTCGACAAGACGGGAACGATCACGCTCGGCAATCGGCAGGCGACGGAGTTCTTTCCGGCGCCGGATATCACCACGGAACGGCTGGCGGACGCAGCGCAACTGGCGTCGCTGTCGGACGAAACACCGGAGGGTCGCTCGATCGTGGTGCTGGCGAAGGAGAAATACAACCTGCGCGGGCGCGATCTGACGGGGATGCAATGCACGTTTGTGCCGTTCAGCGCGCAGACGCGCATGTCGGGGGTGGATCTGCCGGGAACGAGGATTCGCAAGGGCTCCTCGGACGCAATCACGAAGTATCTGGAGCAGCAGGGCTCACGGGTACCGCGTCAGGTGGTCGATCGGGTGGAGGAGATCGCGCGCCTCGGGGGGACGCCGCTGGTGGTTGCGGAGAACAGCGCGGCGCTGGGCGTGATCTACCTGAAGGACATTGTGAAAGGCGGCCTGAAGGACCGTCTGGCGCGACTGCGGGCGATGGGGATCCGCAGCATTATGATCACCGGCGATAACCCCATGACCGCCGCCGTGATCGCGCGAGAGGCAGGCGTCGACGACTTTCTGGCCGAAGCCAAGCCGAAAGACAAAATGGATCTGATCAAGCGGGAGCAGGGCAAAGGGAAGTTGGTGGCGATGACCGGCGATGGCACCAACGACGCTCCCGCGCTGGCGCAGGCCGATGTCGGCGTGGCGATGAATACGGGCACGCAGGCGGCAAAAGAAGCCGGCAACATGGTGGACCTGGATTCCAATCCGACGAAGCTGATCGAGATTGTGGAGATCGGCAAGCAGTTACTGATGACGCGCGGCGCCCTGACCACGTTTTCCATTGCTAACGACGTGGCTAAGTATTTTGCGATTATCCCCGCGATGTTTGCCGGCGTCTTTCCGGTGCTGAATGCGCTGAATATTATGCATCTGGAAACGCCGCACTCGGCGATTCTCTCCGCGGTGGTCTTCAATGCGCTGATTATCGTGGCGCTGATCCCGCTGGCGCTGAGGGGCGTGAAGTATGAGCCGATGTCGGCGCAGGCGTTGCTGCGGCGCAACCTGATCCTGTACGGCATTGGCGGGATTATCGTGCCTTTCATCGGGATCAAGCTAATTGACATGGTGCTGAACGGGCTGCGGCTGGTCTAAGGAGAGTTATGAAGAGCGTCCTGAATATCGCGATTCGTTACACGATTGTTACAACGATGCTGCTGGGCCTGGTTTATCCGTTGTTGGTGACAGGGATTGCCGAACTGACCATGCCCGGAAAAGCCGACGGGCAGCTCATCAGACGAGATGGGCAGATCATCGGGTCGGCAATTATCGGGCAGAGTTTCACCAGCGACCGTTATTTTCACGGACGGCCATCGGCGGCGGGCAATGGCTACGATGCGAGCAACTCGGGTGGGTCGAACTACGGCCCGACCAACAAGAAGCTGATCGATCGCATCGATGCGGACGTGGCCGCTCTGCAGAAGCAGAATCCAGGGAAGGAAGTGCCTATAGGTCTGGTCACGACCTCGGCTTCGGGGCTGGATCCGGATATCTCGCCGGCGGGAGCCTTGTATCAGGTACCGCGTGTGGCGGCAGCCCGGCATCTGCCGGAATCCACCGTCCGGACGCTGGTGGAGGGTCACATTGAGGGGCGCCAGTTTGGATTTCTGGGAGAGCCGCGCGTGAACGTGCTTAAGCTCAATCTGGACCTGGACCGGATTGCGGAAGATGAACGGGCGGTGAAAGCCGATGGCCGGTAGTGGCTCTCGGCCCGGCGGAACAGCCGAATCTTCGTGGCGCAAGCGGGATTGATCCTCTAGAATAGCCTGCATCATGCGGTCAGGCGAGGGACTCTGGGCACGACAACGGAGCGCGCGCAACGTCCGATGCTGCCTGCTGCCGATGTTTCTTGCGTTGGCTGTCGTGGTTCCGCCCGGCAGTTCCGCTTCCGATCAGAATGCTGTGCCGGCCCTGGCCATTGCGCCTGGGAGCGCTCCCGTGGAACGGGAGGTGCCACCGGGGACCCGCCTGCGCTTCACCGTAGCTGTGCCGGTGGGCACGGCGGCTGTAGTTACGATCATGGAGCTCCAGCAGACCTCCAATGTTATCTGGACGGATGGCAGCGGGCACGCTCATCTGTCGCGGACTAACCTGGCGGGAAAAGATGCGGAGATTCGGTTGACTCTGCCAGGCATCGCGACCCCGCAGGCGTTTGAAGTTACCGGCGCGAGCAAGCGAAAAACGGCGATCGTGCGCATCGCGGCCGGCGCTGCTCATCCTGAAAACGCAGGGGACAAGACTGCGGAGGAGGGTGAGGAGGCGCTGGCGGAAGCAGACTCGCTGTGGGCAAAGCATGATCCCGGCAACGCGAAGCAGGCGCTTGCGGCTTACGATCGCGCCACCTCTGCCTGGGAAAAGATCAGGGATATCCCGATGCTCCGTCGGACGCTTGCCTGGAAGGCGGTTTATCTCGCCTTTACTCTGGGCCAGCCAGAGCAGGGACTCGCGGTTGCCCTGCGGGCGGTTCATCTGGCGGATGGCGGGGACCGGGTGGAGCAGGCCAGTGCGTGGAAATCGGCCGGATTCATTCAGACGGACCTCGCCGATTACAGCGCAGGCTGGCAGGATTACGCCAACGCTTTGCATCTGTTTGCTGAGACCGGGGATCAGTTCAATCAGGAAGTTTTGTTTGAGAACCGCGGAAAACTTCTGCAGATGACCGGAGATTACGAAGGCGCGCTGCAGGATGAGCATGATGCCATGGCGGTGGCGGGGGAACTGCAGGATCAGCGCGGAGTGCTGCACATCGAAGACGTCATCGGGAGCATCGATCTGCTGCAGGGAAGAATGCAGGCTGCGTTCGAGGCCTACTCGCAGGTGCTGCAGCTGGAGAAAATCAATGCGGCGGATGTGATGATCGGATTTGCGGAGACCGATCTGGCCAGTCTGTATGAGCAACTGGGCGCCACGGCACAGGCCCAGGATATGCAGGGAAGAGCGGAAGCGTTCTGGGTTAAAAATCCCTATCTGCTCGGACAGCTGGCGACCATGATTCAGAGGGCCAAGCTGGAAGAAGATACAGGCCAGTTATCCGACTCGTTTGGCACTTACACGCGGACCCTGCAGTTAGCCGAATCGACAGGAATGAAGCGCGAGAAGGTATTCGTCCTGCTGGGACTGGGAACGACCTGCAGCCGGGAGAGGAAATTTTCCGATGCGCGCAGCTACTTTGAGCAGGCAAAACAGCTGGCGGGCGAGATACACGAAGCGGATGCCCTGGCGGAGATTGCCACGGCGGAGGGCGATATGGAACTTGCGGCCGGGAATGTGGCCGCCGCCCGCGCGGATTATGGGACGGCGGTGGAGATCGCCCGGCAGTCGTTCGACCATCCCGATCTGATCCCGGCGCTGGGGGGGCTGGCGCATGCGGAGTTCAGGGGCGGAGAGGATCCGCTCGCGCTGAAATATATCGAAGAGGCGCTCGACGGTATCGAGAGCGTTCGTGACTCCACTCCGCCTAACTCGCTGCGGACCGGCTATTTTTCTTCGTGGCACAGTTACTATGCGCTGGCGATCGATGTGCTGATGCATCTGGACGAGCAGCACCCTGGCCAGGACTATGACCGGCAGGCTCTGGTGATTGCGGAGCGAGGGCGAGCCCGGTTTTTACTGGATCAGATCGAAGAGAGCGACTCCCGGCAGGCAAGTGGGAAGGACCGGGGGCGGCAGGTGGAGAGCCTGCGTCGAATCCATCTGGCGGAAAGCAGCCTGGCGGCGATGCGCGCCGCACATCCTCATTCCGCGGAAGCGGGTCGGCTGGAGTCTGAAGTGGCGCGCCTGATGGAGCAGGAAGACCGCCTGGAAGCGCAGACGAGCCGAAGCGCAGCGGCGCCTCTTTCCGGAACGACCGCTCTCTTTCATACTCCCGGCGCGCTGATTGCGACGCTGCAGAGGAGCCTGGGGGGCGGGAGCGCAGCTCTGGAGTACTGGACCGATGCGGATGCGAGTTATCTGTGGGTGGTCACGGCCGATGCGCTCCACGCCTACAGGCTGCCGGGCGCTGCGAAGCTAAGTCCGCTGGCGCGCGAGCTGACGCATGACCTCACCGCGCCTGTCAGCACCCAGTTCGCGAGCCCGGAAGCCTATGCGGCGGCGTTGTCCGCTTCGGCTGCACAGTTCAATCAGGCGGCGCAGCAGCTGGGGCGCTGGTTGCTGCCGCCGGGAGCGATTCCGCGTTCGGTTCACACCCTCCTGATTGTGGGTGACGGGCCGGTGCTCTCGGTACCGGTGGAGGCGCTGCGCATCGCATCCCCGAGCGGGAGCGGCGCTCACTTTGTGCAGGATCAGTATTGCGTCGTCCGCGAGCCATCCATCGCGGCGCTGCTGGCCTTGCTCCACCACCGCGCGCGGAGTGCCTCCACGGAAATCGCAGTGATCGCCGATCCGGTCTTCAATGCGGATGATCCTCGGCTGGCCGATGTGCGAGGCAACGAGGGCGCCGCCGTGAAGGAAGCGGCCGACACCTTCTGGACGCAGGCGAATCCGGCCGGGCATCTCTCGCGTCTGACTTACGCGGGGCAGGAGGTGCAGGCGATTGAGGCCAGTGCCGGCGCTGCGCACGTGGATGCGGTGGTGGGTTTTGCCGCCAGCGCGGAGCGAGTCCGGTCGCTGGACTGGTCGCGCTTCGGCGTCGTGCATTTCGCCACGCATGCGTTCCTGAATCCAGTGCAGCCGGAGCTGTCGAACATTATGCTGTCGCGGGTGGATGCCGCGGGTCATCCGCAGGCGGGCGCGCTTTGGTTCTCTGACATTGCCTCGATGCACATGCCCGTGGACCTGGTGGTGCTGAGCGCATGCCAGACGGCGAATGGCGACCGGCTGCCGGGAGAAGGACTCGTCGGGCTGTCGTATTCGTTTCTGATCGCGGGCTCGCGGCGTGTCATTGGCTCGCTGTGGGACGTGGATGACGCGGCTACGGCCGAACTGATGCGGCGGTTTTATCAGGCGCTCGACCAGGGCGGAGAATCGCCGGCCGAAGCGCTGCGCTCCGCCCAAAGGGCTATTGCGAAAGTCCCGCGGTGGAGCAACCCTTATTATTGGGCAGGTTTTACGCTGGAAGGCGATCCGCATTCTCTGACGCGTTAGGTTCTCATGCAGAATGGTCTGGCAAATCGGAAGAGAGAGCGGCTGACGCAGGAAGGCCTGGAACGGCTGCTGCTGGCGCTTGGCCAGAACCGGGACGAGGCGGCGCTCCGTTATGAGCGGCTGCGGGAGCGGCTGGTGTTCTTTTTTGCGCGGCGCCAGTTTGTGCTGGCGGAGACGCTGGCCGACGAGGCTCTGGACCGGCTGGCCCTGCGGCTAAGCGGCGAGGAACGGATTGAGGTACCGGAGTCTTACGCCTACGGAATAGCGCGGCTGGTGGCGCAGGAAGAAGGCCGCCGTTCCATCCGCGAAGCTGAGGCACATCGCCATTACGCGCGGAACATTTCCAGTGTTTTTAACACACCAGATGAAGGAGCAATCCACGAGGCGATGGAAGCCTGTCTGAGCCGGCACTCGGAGGCGGACCGCAAGCTGCTGACGGAGTACTACACGGCGCGGGGCCGCCTTCTGATCGACCATCGCCGCGAACTCGCAGAATCTCTGGGCATGACGCCGAACGCATTTCGGAAGAAAGTCTTCCGGCTGCGGCGCGCCATTGAGGGCTGCGTGCAGGCACGGATTTCGCAAGAGAACGGCACACGATGAAGTCTTCCCCCGATTCGAACGAATTTCGCGACTATTTGCTGGGTCGGCTGCCCCCGGAGGCGGCGGAGGCGATCGAAGAACGCCTGTTCCAGGATGAGGCCTGCTTCTCGGATCTGCAGGACGCTGAAGACGAGTTGATCGAAGAGTTCGTGACGGGGGAGATGGATCCAGCCGAGGCGCAACTCTTTGGAACGCGGCTCGAGCGGGATCCGCATCTGCAGGAGCGGATCGCGATCCGGCGCGCGCTGATTCGGGCAATGCAGAGCGGCGCGGCGGAAACCGTGGCGGTTCCGGCGACGGCGGCGCGCGCACAACACGGAATGTGGAGCCGGTTCCTGGTTCCGGGGTTCGCGGTGGCCATCGCGATCCTCTTCTTCATTTCCTATAAAGCCGTGCACAGGAATGCACTCCCGCCACCGGCCACTGGATCGAACGCTGCGCCGGCGCCAGCGGGAAACCGGCAGGAGGCGATGACGCAGGCCGCGGTGCTCTTCCTTCCGGCGCATGGGTCGCGCGGGGCAGCGCGGCAGCCGTCGATGCTGCACGTCGGCAGCGCCGCTGTGGTCAGGCTGGAGCTTGAAACTCCGTCTGCGAAGGCGTGGGCACGCTGGGATGTGCGCATCAGCAATGCAAGCGGAAAAGGGTTCAGCGCCAACGGCTTGACGCCGCGGCAGGCTGGGGTCGTGTCCTACGTGGTCGCTGAGGTAGGGGCTTCGCACCTTCCACCGGGAGCGTACCGGGTGAATCTGTCGCCGGAGTCGAACTCCAACGGGGCGGTGTCCACTGCGTGGGATCTGGAAGTGGTGAAATAGCCGTCCTTTTTGAGCTTTATGCGGCCAGCGACGGACCGGATTCTCGGCTCAGCTTTTTGACGCCGGGCATCTGTGAGGGATCCAGCGGCGGCATCTTCTCCTTCCATCCCTTCCGAATCAGCCAGGCATTGGCGGGCAGCGCGGTGAACGTACCGGCGATCATAGCGATCTGCATCATGAACCAGAAGACGGCCATGCCGGGATCGAGATGCGGCGCGGGGAAGAGCAGGTAGTAAGTGACGGCCATCCAGGCAAACATCCCGACCTCAAACAGGGCGATGGAGATGGTGTCGGCGCGAGCGGCGGCGACCAGACCTTTGCCAAACGTAAGGCCGCGCATGGGCACGATGGTGAAGTACTGGAAGACGATGCCGAGGATCGTTGCGAAGGCAAAATCGAAGATCAGCTTCGATCCAAAAGCTCCGGCAAAGCTGATGCCGAGGGCGGGAACGAGAGTCTCGGCGATAAGGTCCCCAAGACTGCACCCGGCGCCGCAGTGAAAGACAGCCAGGCTGTTCTGGAAAAGAGTCGGCGGGTCGTCCTTATGCCGCTCCATGGCGGCTTGCATCGCGGGCGACATGGGCCCCTTCACGCTGACCGGCAGCGCTCTGCGATACATGGCCACGGCGACGGGGCCCAGGTAGAGCGCGGTGATCGGCCAGACCACCCCCATGATCGCCATCATCTGCGGGCGCAGAAGGGTGTGGACGGCGAGACCCAGAGCACAGGCGAGGCAGATTCCGATGTAGAGCCAGGCGAGGATGTGTAGCCATTCGGGATAAGCGCTCATAGCTCAGTGGATGCATTTCGCGCGTCAAGGGATCGAAAGAGAAAACCCCATTCCACCGAAGCAGAATGGGGTTTGGTGATTGGCTGTTCGCCCGGCGATCAGCGACCGTGGCCGCCGCCGAAGCCGCCGCCGCCCATGTGAACGCCGCCGCCGCCAAAGCCGCCTCCGCCGTGGAAGCCGCCCATTTCACCGCCGCTGCGGAAGGCGCCTCCGCGGAAGCCGCTGTGCGGGGCTGCCGCCTGGCCCCCGAAGCCTCCATTGCGGAGATGCACCGGGCCGTGCGGGCCGGGAGCGTGGCCGCCACCGTAGTAGCCGCCACCGTAGCCCCCGCCGTAGAAGCCGGGGTATCCACCGTAGAATCCGCCGCCCCAGCCGAACGGGTAATAGCCAAAGCCGAACGGGCTGTAGAACGGGTAAGCGCCCAGGAAGGTGTAGTCGTACATGTAGGGGTCCCAGTACCAGCCGGGAGCGTAACCGGCAGCGTACTCGCGGGCCATCTGCTGGTTGGCCTCAGAGAGATAGTCGGAGCGCAGACTGCTCCAGCGCAACAGAGCGGTGTCTTCCTGCCTTTCGAGGTTGAACCTGGTAGGGTTCACGCCCGCGGCGCCGGCCGTGACGTTGACCTCGTGTTTGGGTTTAATCGTCGCCCAGTGGCCATGGCCCTTGTCGATGGCAGCCTTCCCCTCGAAGACCAGGACGGTTCCCCGATCGGCGTTGAATTCGTAAAGGCCAGTCTGCACAAGCTGAACCGGCACATGATCTTCCAGCACATTGATGTCGTTTGCCTTGAAGAGCTGATCGACTTCGACGGTGGCGCGGCCATGCTCGACGGCGACGACGGTGTTGGTGATGTCCGGGGAGACCATCCTGACGGCGGTATTGTGACCGAGACGGAGGAACACACCGGGCGTCAGCAGAACTTCGGCGCGGCCGGTCGTGGTGGAAAGGACCTGACCGGGAGCAAGGGTTGCCGAGCCGATGGCGCGTTGCCCGAGAGTCTGGCCATCGAGATTCGCCGAACCTTCGATGTAGTTGAGTGTCCCTGGCACGGCAGGGTTCGTTGGGGCCGGTACAGTCTGGGTATCCGAAGCAAAAAGGGCCGGAGCGAACAGAGCCGCCAGGGCCATGGTGCATATGGTTCTAAGCCGTGGCATATGAATCAAACCTCTATTTATTAGATCGCCAACAGCGGGGAAAGTTGCGGTGTCCGGACCGGGCGGGAGGGACGGGAGAAGCTGTGGGCGGGGCCCGGTCGATTGAGGAGACTAAATAGGGCAGTTTTGGCTGGGTCTTCTGCCACGCGACGCCAAAATCGCGGGAAGTAGCCTCAAATGGCCAGACCGGCAGTCGGTAGTGTCCTGATTTGGCAAATTAGGACACTACCCCGGCAGTCCTCCGGGTTGCCCGGCTACACGTCCAGGTGCAGGCTGATGCAGGGAGGAAGCGATGATTGCACGGGTATGGCATGGAGTTGCGAAGCGGGGGCATGCGGATGCCTACGAGGCGATGCTGAAACCGGAACTGCTGCCCGGGGTGAGCCGGATGGCGGGCTATCGAGGGAGTTATCTGTTGCGGCGACCGGCAGGGGAGGAGACGGAGTTCATCACGGTGATGTTGTGGGATTCGGTGGAGGCAATCCGGGCGGTGGCGGGCGAGGATTACGAGCACGCGGTGGTGCCGGAGGAACGGCGTCAGCACCTGGCGCGGTGGGATGAGCGGGCCCAACACTATGAGGTGGCGAGCGTGCAGGGATTCAGCGAAGGTTTCAGGTGAGTGAAGCCGCGCCCTGATACGGAGGGCCTCCGAATCCATGGCGTCGTGTCGGCCTATTGGTGATCTTTCCAGGGTCTGGTGAAGAACTCGTCAACCTGGTGGTCGAAGTCGTCGGGGTGCTCGCGCAGGGTGCCGTGGCCGGAGTCAGGGACAACCCAGAGGTTGGCGTGGGAAATGTTCTGGTAGATGAGGACGGTGTGAGAGATGGAGATGAGGTCGTGGTCGCCGCAGATAATGAGCGACGGGGCCTGGATGGTGTGGAGCTGGGCCAGCGTGATGTGGGGCTCCTGCCAGTCGAGGAGGAAGAGCTTCCAGTTGTTCTTTTCCTGGGCGGTGGCCCAGGTCTTGTGCAGGCCGGACTCATATTCCTTCTTTTCCTCGTCCCAAAGACCGGGCTGGAAGGCATCGGCGGTGGGCCAGAGGTTGGCGCCGGTGGAAGCGAGACGCTTCACTTTTTCAGGATGCCGGATGGCGAGCAGGAGTGCGTCGATGCCGCCGTCGCTCCAGCCAAGGACGTAGGCGGAGGGGATGTGCATGGCGTCCAGCAGGGCGGCATAGTCATCGGCCATCATCTCGAAGGTGAGGGGATGGCTGGGGTCGACCGACCGGCCCTGCGAACGGCTGTCGGCGAGGATGACCTTGTAGTGAGTGGCGAAGTAGGGAACGTTCTTTGCGAACGCGCTCATGTTGCCGTTGTTGCCGTGAATCATCAGCAGAGGGGCACCGCTGCCATAGACTTCCGTGTACATCCTGAAGCCGTTGATGTTGTAGAACTTTCCGGCGGCGGGATTGTGGTCGTACGGAATGGGCGCAGCCGCCTGCGGGTGAGCCATTGGGGTGCAGAGAAGATACGCAAGACAGAGGGCGGCGGGGGCGCAGGGGCGGAAGAGTCGCGGCAGATGCATCGGGGAGTCTCCGTTGCAGCGAAGAGCGATTTGTCTATCGCATGGTATATGACGGGGTCCATGGGTCGGCGCGGGCAGAGCCCTTTCAAACTTGTCAGTGCCCGGGTCTGCGTGTCTGGTGGGAGAAGCAGGTCCCTCGCTGCGCCCGCCCTACCCGCGGAAGGTCGCGTGCTCGCTTACACGTTGTAGGTACTCGACGACACGCGGCCGCCGTGGCCGGTCCAGTTGGTGTGGAAGAACTGGCCGCGGGGCTGATCCACTCGCTCGTAGGTGTGGGCGCCGAAGAAGTCGCGCTGGGCCTGGAGGAGGTTCGCGGGGAGGCGGGCGGTGCGGTATCCGTCGTAGAAGGAGAGCGCGGTGGAGAAGGCGGGCGCGGGCACGCCGAGAGCGATGGCTTTGACGACGGCCTTCCGCCAGGAGGCCTGGTAGTTGTTCAGAACGCCGGAGAAGAAGTCGTTGAAGAGGAGATTGTCCAGGCCGGGGTTCTTGTCGTAAGCCTCTTTGATTTTCCCGAGGAAGCGGCTGCGGATGATGCAGCCTCCGCGCCACATGAGGGCGATGCCGCCCATGTTGACCTGCCAGCCGAATTCCTTTGCGGCCTGGCGCAGGAGCATGTAGCCCTGCGCGTAAGAAATGATCTTGGAGCAGTAGAGCGCGCGGCGGACGTTCTCGATGAAGTCCGCGCGATCGGCGGTAGCAGCCTGGCCCGTCGGTCCCTGCAGGATTTTGGAGGCTTCGACGCGCTCTTCTTTGATGGCGGAGAGGCAGCGGGCGAAGACCGACTCGCCGATGAGCGTGACGGGCATGCCGAGGTCGAGGGCGCTGATGGCGGTCCACTTGCCGGTGCCTTTCTGGCCGGCGGTATCGAGGATTTTATCGACGATGGGAGAGCCGTCTTCGTCTTTTTTGGCGAAGATTTGCGCGGAAATCTCGATGAGATAGCTGTCCAGCTCGCCCTGGTTCCAGCCGGTGAAGATGGCGGACAGCTCGTCGGGAGTGGCGTTGAGGGCGTGTTTGAGCAGGTCGTAGGCCTCGCAGATGAGCTGCATGTCGCCATACTCGATGCCGTTGTGGACCATTTTGACGTAGTGGCCGGCGCCGGCGTCGCCCACCCAGTCGCAGCAGGGAGTGCCGGTGCCGTCGGAGGTGGTGGCTTTGCCGTCCGCGTCGACTTTAGCGGCGATGGCCTGGAGGATGGGCTTCACGTGCGGCCACGCTTCGGGATTGCCCCCGGGCATGATGGAGGGACCGAAGCGAGCGCCTTCTTCGCCGCCGGAGACGCCGGTGCCGATGAAGAGGATGCCTTTGGCGGCGAGATCTTTGGTACGGCGATTGGAGTCGGTGAAGAGAGAGTTGCCGCCGTCAATGATGATGTCGCCGGCCTCGAGGAGCGGAACGATGTGTTCGATGTTCTGGTCGACGACGTCGCCGGCTTTGACCATGAGCATGACGCGGCGGGGACGCTTGAGGAGGGAGATCAATTCCTGGAGGGAGTGAGCGCCGACGACCTGGGTGCCTTTGGCCTCATGGGCGACGAAGTCGTCGACTTTGGAGACGGTGCGGTTGAAGACGGCGACTTTGAAGCCGTGGTCATTCATATTGAGGACGAGGTTTTGTCCCATAACGGCGAGGCCGATGAGGCCGATGTCGCAGATTGCGTCAGGCATGCGTGGGTCTCCGGAGATGCAGGTGCGCTTTGCTTGGAGGATAAACCTGCGAGCCCGTAGCCGGTAGCCAGTCGCCGGTAGCCAGAGCTGATGCGATGAGCTTTAGTAATGCCTGGCCAGGAGATTAATACCCTTCGGCTTTGCCGAAGTTGTGGCGGTGATCCTGGCCGCCTTCGAGCTGGCCGGAGTAGGGATCGAGCTCGATGCATTCGCCGTCGCCCCAGTGACGGCCGATTTTGAGCGTGTACCCCATGCTGCGGAGAGTGGAGAGCGTATCGGGGGAGAAGCCGGGCTCGACCATGACGACGTCGGGCAGGTACTGCTGGTGGAAACGCGGGGCATCGACGGCCTGCTGGATGTTGAGGTCCTGGTCGAGGACGCTGATGAGGATGTTGGCCACGGTGCTGATGATGGTGGCGCCACCGGGGCTGCCGTCGACCAGGATGACCTTTCCTTTGCGCAGGACGATGGTGGGGGTCATGCTGGAGAGCGGCCGCTTGCCGGGGGCGATGGAGTTGGCCGGGCCCTGGATGAGGCCGAACATGTTGGGGACGCCCTGCTTGGAGGCGAAGTCGTCCATCTCGTCGTTGAGCAGGAAGCCGAGGGCGGGGACGGTGACGCCGGAGCCGAACCCGTTGTTGAGCGTGGTGGTGACCGCGACGGCGTTGCCGTCGGAATCCACAACGGAGTAGTGGGTGGTGTTCATGGACTCGTGGCGGACGTCGGCCATGGCGGGCGGCGGCGGCAGGAAGCCGGCGGGGCGCTGCAGGTCGGCGGAGGGCGTGGCTTTGTCAGGATTGATGGTGGCGCGCCAGGCGGCGGCGTACGGCCTGGAGATCATCTGCTCAACGGGCATTTTCACGTAATCGGGGTCGCCGAGATATTGGTTGCGGTCCATAAAGGCGCGGCGGAAGGCCTCGATGATGAGGTGCATTTCGGGCGCGGTGCGGTCATGGAGCGCGGTGAGATTGTAGCCCTCAAGGATGTTGAGAATCTCGGCGAGAGTGATGCCGCCGGAAGACGGGGGAGGCGCGCTGATAACGTCGAAGCCGCGATAGGTGGTGGCAATCGGCTTACGCTCTTTCACGGTATAGCGCGCAAGATCGTTGGCGGTGATGAGGCCGCCGCCCTGCTGGATGGCTTCGGCGATCTGGCGAGCCATGGCGCCTTTATAGAAGTCCTCGGGATTGGCAGCGATGCGGCGGAGGGTTTGGGCGAGCTCGGGCTGGCGGAAGGTGTCGCCTGATTTGTAGAAGTCGCCGTCGCGCTGGAAGATTTTTCTGGAGGCAGGGAACTGGGTGAGGAGGGGATCGTGCAGGTCTTTGGCCTCCTCTTCGGTGAGGACGAAGCCGTCGGAGGCGAGGCGAATGGCGGGGGCCATCACCTTTTCCAGAGTCAGGCGCCCGTAGTTGCGCTCGGCGTAGACCAGTCCGGCGACGGAGCCGGGGACGCCGATGGCACGATAGCCCACGATGCTGGCGTCGGGGATGACGTTGCCGCTGGCGTCCAGATACATGTTGGGGGTGGCAGCGAGAGGGGCTTTCTCGCGGTAATCGAGGAAGATCTCGCGATCGCCGTGGTGGCCGTGAATGAAGGGCGAGTGCTGGTGGATGAGCATGAATCCACCACCGCCGAGATTGCCGGCGAAGGGATAAACGACGGCGAGGGCAAAGCCGACGGCAACAGCAGAGTCGACGGCATTGCCGCCTTCCTTCAGGATGGCAACGCCCGCGTCGGTGGCCAGGTGGTGCACGGTGACGACCATGGCGTGCGGCGCACGCACCGGCTGGTCGTCGGTGAGCAGGGTGGCGGTGTTGGGATCGAGGCCGGGGAAGCGCGAGGTCTGCGCGCAGAGCGGGAGCGTGAGGACGAAGACGAGGCAGGAGAGAAGAGGAATGGCGGTGAGGCGGAGGCAGTTATTTTTCATCGGGCTGGAGAGTCCTGCAATGGGGAGGATTTTACGGCAGAGCGGGGAGCGCTTGCGAGTGGAGGCGGAGCCGGGGGACGGGAGCGGAGAGCCGGGAGTCCGGTCTGGGGTTTGGATTGATTCTGGCGGGGGTGACGCATAAACTGATGAGCAGCCCGATCCAGCCTAAGTCGCTCAAGAGAATATGCCGCTGTTTTCCCCTCGTTGTTCGTTGTCGCTCCTGATTGCCGGAGCCCTTGGAGTGGTTCCGTGTCTCGCGCAGCAGAGTTCGGGCGCGCCGCCATCGTCCAGTCCGGGGCAGAGTTCGTCGTCGCAGATCGCGGTTCCCCTCACAGAGGGGCAGGCGCCGGTGCGCACCTCGCAAACCGGGCCGCCGCCGCCCCCGTCGCTCATCGATCCCGCGGGGCCGACGGTGAGTCTGGAAACCAGCGAAGCGATGTTCGACATCGGGGTGGCGCTGAATGCCTGCGGGTACGACCGGGGCCTGGACGATTCCAATCCTGTGCGCAAGAAGGTGCGGGACGAGGTGAACCAGGCGCTGCTGGGGACGGCGCGGGGGCGGGACGATCGCGACAAGCTGTGCATGTTCATCGATCAGCACCGCCTGGACGATCCGGCGCGCAGCCTGGCGCAGTATGTGTCGCTGGCACTCTATCTGACGCCGCCGCCGGCCCTGACCCCGAGCGTGGATCAGCAGGATCTGCCGCCCGACGCGAACGGGGTGATTGAGGTGCTGCCGCTGGTGCGGCAATTCGCCGACGACATCGATCTGCACGTGGTCTGGGTGGAGAACCGGGCGGCCTACGACGAGATGACGAATCGGCTGCACGGGCCGCTGACCCGGATGATCGTGGACACCAACTACTACCTGAAGATGCCGGCCACGACCTACGGCGGCCGTCATTTCCTGGTCGTGCTGGAGCCGCTGCTGTCGCCGGCGGAGACCAACGCCCGCATCTACGGGACGAATTACGTGGTGGTGACCTCGCCGAAGAACGGGCAAATTCCCATGCAGCTGGTGCGGCACGCGTATCTGCACTACGAAATCGAGCCGCTGCTGTACGCGCACGAGAATTCGATGGACCGGATGATGCCGATTTTGAAGGCGGTGCAGGATGCGCCGCTTTCCTTCGAGTTCAGGAACGATCTGGTGTCGCTGGTGATCGAGTGCATGATTCGGGCCATTGAAGCGCGGACGATGGATACGGGCGTGCCGGAGGTGAAGTTTCCCGCCAACCTGCCGCGCGGCGATCTGGGCCCTTATGAGCGGGCGAAGAGCGTGGCCGAGCAGCAGAGGGAGGCGATCCGGCAGAAAGCCGTCGATCACGACATGACCCAGGGCTTTGTGCTGACGCAGTACTTCTTCAATCAGCTCAAGGAATTCGAGAAAAGCCCGGACAGCCTGGACACGGCGATCGGGCCGATGGTCTACGGGATGGACGTGGATGTGGAGGTCCATCAGGCGAAGCAGATTACGTTTGACGCTCACGGCGAGGGCGACATCATGACCCGATCGCCGCGGAAGCCGCCGCAGCCGAAGGAACTGGACGTGGCGGAGATGAAGCTGATGAAGGGCGATGTTGCCGGGGCGCAGGCGCTGGCGCAGAAGGCTCTCGCGGCGCACAGCGGGGAACCGGGGCGAGCGGATTTCATACTGGCGCGTGTGGATCTAATGGACGGGAAGATGGACGACGCGGAGGCGGCCTTTCGAGGGACGCTGGCGAGCGCGCAGGATTCGCGGATGCTGGCGTGGTCGCACATCTTTCTGGGGCGCATCAAAGACGTGGAAGACGACCGCGACGCTGCGATTGCCGAATACAAGGCGGCACTGACGGTGCGGGATGGGCAGCCGGATACGAAGGAGGCGGCGGAGTCGGGGCTGAAGAAGCCGTTCACGCTGCCGCATCAGGCGGAGAACGGCAGCAGCAGCCAGGCTGCACCGCCGCCGCCGTCCGCCCCGCAGGGAAGCCAGCCGCATACGCAATAGCGACGGAGCCCCGGGACGCCTTTTACAATCGAAAGAGAGACAGCCGCGGGCAGCCGATGGAGTTTATCCCCAGACAGCATTCGGAAATTTCCCCGAACGAAATTTTTCAGGAAAGGGAAGCAGCGCCGGAGCCTGCAAGTGCAGAGGCTCTGGAGGCGCGGCTGGGGCACGGGTTTGCCGATCGGGGATTGCTGGCGCTTGCCCTGATGCACAGCTCGCGGGTGCATGAGATGAACGAAGCTGGGGCGAAGAAGGAAGACAACGAGCGGCTGGAGTTTCTGGGCGATGCGGTGGTGGGAATGCTGGTGGCGGAGGCGGTCTATCGCCGCTATCCGGAGCTGAGCGAGGGAGCGCTGACGCGGCTGCGCGGGGCGCTGGTGAGCCGGCGGCATCTGGCGGAGGTAGCCCGGGAGCTGGAATTAGGTAAGCATCTGCTGCTGGGGCGGGGCGAGGAGCAGAGCGGCGGCCGTGCCAAGGCGGCGCTGCTGGCGAATGCCATGGAGGCGGTAATCGGAGCGATTTATCTGGACGGCGGAGTGGAGGCAGCGCGGCGCCTGGTGGAGACGCAGGTCGTGGCGGGCGCAGTCGAGGCGCTGCGGGGGCGGGTGATGGCGGGCGGCGGGATGGGCGATTTCAAGTCTGCGCTGCAGGAATGGTTGCAGGCGCAGCGCCAGGGGGAGCCGGAGTATCGCACCATCCGGGAGAGCGGTCCGGATCACCAGAAGGAGTTCTTTGTGGAAGTGCGGGCGCGCGGCGCGGGGCTGGCCGAGGGAACCGGATCGACGCGCAAGCGCGCGGAGCAGGATGCGGCGCGGAGAGCGCTGGAGAAACTGCAGGCAGCGGAGCGGTCCCTGTGAGCGGAGCCCCGCAAATGCCCGGGAAACAGGATCCGCCGTCGATCGAGCATCGCATCGGAGAGCTGCGCGCGCTGATTGTGCAGCGGGAGCAACTGAGCGCCAGCGAGGCACAGGAGGCAGCGCCGGCGACCCCGGCAGCCACCGAGCGCACAAAGGTGAAGGTCTTTCCCGGCGTCATGGAGTTGACGCGGTCGCTGCTGGTGGTGCTGGTCGTGGCGCTGTTCATCCTGACCTTCATTGTGCAGCCGTTCCGGATTCCGTCGGAATCGATGGAACGCACGCTGCTGGTGGGGGATTTCCTGCTGGTGAACAAGGCGATTTTCGCCCCCCCGGGGCCGTGGGGCTGGCTGCTGCCCTACCAGAAGGTGGATCGCGGGGACGTCATCGTATTTCACTTTCCGCCGGATCCGCCCGAGCATGTGGTGAAACGGGTGATCGGTTTGCCGGGCGACCACGTCCATCTGCAGAACGGGCTGGCGTGGGTGAATGGAGAACCGCTGAACGAGCCGTACGCGGTGTTCGAATCGGCGTATCCGGACGATTTCCGCGACAATTTCCCGACGGAGTTGTACACCGATCCCGGAGTGGACGCGCAGTGGTGGATGGAGATGCGGCGCAACGTGCGCGAGGGCGATCTGGTGGTGCCGCCGGGCGAGTACTTCGTGCTGGGGGACAATCGCAATTTCAGCCGCGACAGCCGGTACTGGGGATTCGTGCCGGCGGATCACATTGTGGGACGGCCCTTCATCATCTACTTCTCGCTGCGGGAGCCATCGACCACCGATGTGGCCCAGTCGCCGGATGATAGACTCGGACAGAAAAACGATCCGCTGAGCCGGATTGAGGATTTCGCGCGCTGGAACCGCTTTTTGCGCGTGGTTCGCTGAGGATAGCCGGAGCCGATGGCAGAAGTCCTGGAAAAGCAGGTCAAACACAAGCACGAGCACCATGAGGAGACACCGCTGGAGGCGTTCGCCTCGATTTGCGGCGTGCTGGCCGTGGGGCTGTTCATTCTGACGTTCATCTTTCAGAATTTTGCGATTCCATCGTCCTCGATGGTCTCGGCGCTGCTGGTGGGCGATCACGTGCTCGTGGATCGGATCACGCTCGCCCCGCCGGCCCACTATGCGCCGTTCGTGTACTACCGGGATGTGCATCGCGGAGACATTGTCGTCTTCTACAAACCGACCATCGAACCGAACGGGGAGCATCTCTTCCTGGTGAAGCGCGTGATCGGGCTTCCCGGAGACCGCATTCACCTGCGCGACGGGATCGTGTACCGCAACGGAGTGGCGCTGGATGAGCCCTACGCGGGCAAGCCGACGGATGGCGACTATGTTCCCTATCGGGACGATTTTCCCGCGGTGCCGCCGTCGGAGAGCCCGGATGTGACGGCGGAGTGGGCGGAGGCGCTGCCGAATTACATCCAGGGACAGGACCTGGTGGTGCCGCCTGGACTCTACTTTTGTATGGGCGATAACCGGACGGTCAGTCTCGACAGCCGCTACTGGGGATTTGTCCCGCGGAAGAACATCGTGGGACGGCCGTTGTTCGTTTACTGGTCGTTTGTCACGCCGGAGTCGGAGGAGAACAAGACGTCCGTGGGTGACCGTGTGGGCTGGATCCTGCACGAGACAATCCACTTCTTCGACCAGACCCGCTGGCGCCGCACTTTCCATCGAGTGAAATAGCGATGAGCCGCGTGGAGGAGTTGCTGTCCTCCGAGGAGTCCGGGCGCCGCGGTGTGTCCGCGTGGTGGAAGCTGGGGATTGCGGGCGCCGTGATTCTGCTGCTGGCTCTGGCTATCTTTCTGCCGCCGCTCATCAATCTGGGGAAATATCGGCGCTCGATTACGGCGAGCATGTCGGAGGCGCTGGGCCGGCCCGTATATGTCGGAGAGATGCAGCTGCGTCTGCTGCCCATGCCGGGCATCGTGATGAGCGACTTCACGGTGGAAGAGGATCCGGCCTTCGGCGCGGAGCCGGCGCTGCATGCGAACTCGGTGGTCGCGTCGCTGCGGTTGACTTCGCTGTGGCGGGGACGGCTGGAAGTGAGCCGCATCAGCCTGGATGAAGCGAACCTGAACCTGGTGCGCAACGCCGCGGGGCAGTGGAGCGTGGGTTCGATGCTGCTGCGCGCTGCGCAGATTCCGAATGCGCCGACGGGCCAGCGGCATGCCGGCGCGCGGCCGCGGTTTCCCTATATCGAAGCGACGGACGCGCGGATCGACTTCAGGAACGGGGCAGAGAAGCGTCCGTTTTCGCTCATGAATGCCGAGTTCTCCATGTGGCAGGCAAGCGCGGACGAATGGCGCCTGCGGCTGAAGGCGCAGCCCGTGCGGACGGATCGAGAGCTGCACCTTTCCGACGCCGGCACACTGACCGTCGAGGGATCGCTGCGGCGCGCGGCGGATCTGAACGCCATGCCGGTGCGCCTGCGGGCGGAGTGGAGCGGCGCGCAACTGGGCCAGGTGAGCCGTCTGCTGGCGGGATTCGACACCGGCTGGCGCGGGGATCTGCATACCACGGCAACCATCGGCGGAACCGTGGGAGATCTGCAGCTGCAGACGAGGCTGGCCGTGAACGATCTGCGGCGGCAGGATTTTCAGCCGGTGCGAACGCTGGATGTCGACGCGACCTGCCGGGGTGAGTATCGGCATCCGGTTCGCACGCTGGGCAACATCACCTGCTTCTGGCCGGTGGGCGGTGGTCACCTGTTGCTGACGGGCAGCGCACAGCCGTTTGCGCCCGCGCAGGCGCAGCTCCAGCTGGAGGTGAATGAGGTGCCCGCGGCGTTTCCCCTGGAGCTGCTGGGGCTGATGCGGCCGTACGCGGAAAATGTCACAGCGACGGGAGCGTTCAACGGGAGTTTTCGACTGCATCTCGGGAAGCAGCCGCTGGTTTTGGGACACGTGCAGGCAACGAATGTGGTGGTGAGCTATCCGGGAGGAAAACTGGCTCTCCCGACGATGGACCTGCTGGCGGGCGAGCCACAGCTGCCGGTGACGAAACGACCGCGATCGGCGAAAATAGCGCCGGCGCGGGAGCCGGATGCGATTGCCCTGCTGCCGCTGGCCATCGCGATGGGCGGAGCGGAGCCGCTGAAGGCGGATGGCTGGGGGGATCGGGCCGGGTTTCATCTGCACCTTGCCGGAGAGGCGAGCGTGGCGCGGCTGATGGCCGCAGGGTCGAATTTTGGACTGCTGGAGAACGCGCTGACGCTGGCGGCGCCGAAGGGGCGCATCCAGATGGATACGGTCACCGCGGGAAACTGGATTCCGCCGCTCCTGGGAGGCAGCTCCGGAATTGCGACGACGGGAACGCTGCACGTGGAAGGGGCCGAGCTGCGCGCGGCGTTTCTGCGAGCGCCGGTGGAGGTGAGCGCGGCCGATGTGGAGCTGAACCCCGGCGAAGTGGTCTGGCAGAAGACCGAGCTGCGCTATGGCGGGATCGATCTGCAGGGTTCGGGTGAGTATCCGGCCATGTGCAGCCTGGCCACGGCCTGTCCGGCGACGTTCGCGGTGACCGTGGGGGCTCTGAATGCGGCGAAAATGGAGACGCTGCTGGCGGGGCAACGACAGGGACTGCTGGGTGAGATCCTGACGAGCGCGCTCGGCGAGGGAAGCGCGGCAGGATGGCCGCCCCTGCGAGGGACGGTCGAGGCGGCCTCTCTTGATCTGGGCAGGATGGCGGTGCAGAATGTGGCGGCGTCGATCGCTGTGGAAGGAAAGAAGCTGACAATTGCTTCCTTCGCAGGCGCGGTGCTGGACGGGAAGCTGCAGGCCAGCGGCACGATGGACGCCACGAGCGGAACTCCTCAGTGGGCGATGGATGTGCGGCTGAGCGGAGCGAGCCTGGCGCAGGCGGGAAAGATTTTCGGCGAGAGCTGGGGCACGGGCACGGCCGGGGCCGAGGCCACGCTGACCCTGAGCGGGTATTCGACCCCGGATCTGGCGGGTTCGGCGAACGGGAATTTTCATTTCACATGGCAGAACGGCGGCCTGCCGGGCGTGAGCCGCGTCAGTCAGCCGGCCGGCCCGTCGACTCTGGGGCACTTCGATCGCTGGTCGGCAGCAGGGACGATCGGCAGTGATGGCCTGACCCTGACCGACGGTGGTGTGACGCGCGCAGGGCGTACGGAAGCGGTGCGAGGGACGATTGGATTCAACCGGAATCTCAATCTCACGCTGGAGACGCGACGGGGACGGGTGCGGATCGGCGGGAGCCTCGCGCATCCTGCGGTGCACTAGCCACGGGGACAGCCTTCGGCGCTGTTGGTTTCTCCTTCACAGACACAAAGAGAGCGCCGAGGCCTTCGGGCGCAAGTGAGAAACCCGATGAGCTCGTTCCGGAGCCGGAGTCCACGGGATTCTTCGCTTCGCTCAGAAGCCGCCTGCGGGGGTAGTGGTCATCGTGGTGCGGTGGATGCTGCTCTGGACTTCCGGGACGGAGCCGTCGTTGAGGTCTACTTCGGTGGGATTCTGCGAAAACGTCATGCGATGGGTGATCCGCGTATGCGCGGGAACCTGCACCCAGTCGGTGATGGAGGCGCTGTAGCCTTTGACGGTGAGCGGCACCAGAGCTGAGGCGTAGCCGGCGTTGACGATGTCCACGGCCACCAGAAACTGCTGATGGGCTTCGGGGCTGGGGTAGACGCCGGCGATCGAAAGGTCCGGCAGCCCGGTATCGCGGTAGACCCAGTCGCGGAAGAACCCACTGAGGTCCTTGTGTCCGGAGAGAAGATCGGCGGAGGCCAGCGGCGTGAGAATGCGCTGGAAGTAGTCCGGCGTGGTGTCCTCGGCCGGGTTGTAGGTCTGCAGAGCCGTCTGCAGGGCTTTGTCCCCGGCGAGGTTGCGGAGCATCCACAGGACGTAGGTGGCCTTGGTCCGGTAGTAGATGGCGCTGACGGCGTGGAGCAGGTCTTGTCCTGAGTCATCGCCGGGCGTGGCCGGTTCGGCGATGGCGAGAGCCGGGCGCTCGGAGTTGAGATACTCCATGGCGGCGGTCTGGCCCTGCTGGCTTTCAATCCAGAGAGTACTGAGGAAGTTCGCGACTCCTTCGTTAAGCCAGGCGCGCGGCGAGAAGAATGCGGCGCGAGCGAGAGCGCGCACCACGACGGGCGTCAGATGCGAGGCGTCGTCGGTGGAGAGAGGCGTGACGAGCAGGCCGCCCGTTTCGGCGGGGGCGTCGTCGGGCTCGGGCAGTTCGAGAATCGTCGCGGGGGCGTGATCTTTTTTCCCGAGCCAAAGCTGGATGAGCGGCTGGACGAGAGCCGCCGCGGCGATGTAACGCTGGGCGCTGGCCGACTCGGCTGCGGAAGCGAGAACGCGCAGTCCGTTACCGGTGGTCTCCGGATTGTCCGTGAGGAAGAGGGAGGGGACTTCGAAGCCGACCTGCGTGGCAGGCAGAGACGCGGTGATGACGCCTGGAAACGAGGCATTGGGCATGACGGCGGGTTGGCCCAGCGCGACGGTGTGGCCGTCGAGGATGACGGCGGTGGGCGGCTCGGAGTAGAACTCGTCGGTGATGCGGATGGCAGCGGTGGCGTCCTGATCGAGAAGCTTCTGGCGGCCGATCTCCGTGAAGAACGTGTCACCGTCGCCGAGGGCAACGGGGACGGAGACGATGGGGTACCAGACGACGCTGCCGAATCCGCGAAGTCCGGTGAAGGGCGCGGAGATGCGGTCCCAGTCGGAGGCTTCGGCGGTTGCTGCGGGCGCGCCGATGGCGGTGAGGCGGCCGGAAGAGAGCAGGATAGCTCCGCCGTAATCGACATCGAGAGTGAGGCGGGCGTTCGGTGCGAGCGCCTGCGGTAAGGCGATGACAGCTTCGGTGAGCTGCCCGGTATGGTCGGCGTCACTGGCCAGCGGAAAGGCGCGGAAGGAGAGCCGCCGGCCCTCGAGGCCAATCGTCTCGAAGCGCAGCGTCGAGGAAAGCTGGAGGGGGATGGCGCTGAGGGGCGAAGCGCCTGTGTTGCGCACGGTCACGCGGGCGTGAGCTTCGAGAGAGTGGTCCCGTGGGGTGAGGTGGACGTCGAGATCCCAGGCGGTGATGGCGAGGGAGCGGCGGAGCGTGTCGGCGACGGGATCGGCCGCGGGGTCTGGCGCGGCCGGGACAGATTTCGCCTGCTGCTGCGGCGGTGCGCCGGAAAAGAGCACCTGAGGATGGGGCGCGGGCTCCGCAGGAGGTCCGGATTGCTGCGCGGAGGCGTTCTGTATCAGAACAAAAGAGCAAGTGCCGAGGACAGCGAGGACAGCGAGACGAACCAACTTCATGAACCGAGACCTTTGGGCATTTTCTGTGATTTCTCCGGGCGGCTTTCCGCGGAGGGGGTGGTGCGGCGCTGGCGCGCGGCTTCAAAGAGAACGACGGCGCCGGCCGCGGAGACGTTCAGAGAATCGACGCGGCCCGCCATGGGAATGCGGAGCAGGTGATCGCAGGTGCGGCGAACGAGATCGTGCAGGCCGGCTCCTTCACGTCCAAGGACAATTACGGTATTGGACGTGAAGTCGTGGCGGTCGTAATCCTGGGAGCCGCGCTCGTCGAGGCCGACGATCCAGAGATTGTTCTCTTTGAGGGTTTCGAGCGCACGGACGAGGTTAACGACGCGAGCGAGGCGGAGATGCTCGGTCGCTCCGGCGGAGGCTTTCACGGCGACGGCGCTCAGAGGGGCGGAACGCCGCTCGGTGAGCAGGACGCCGTCCACGCCGGCGCCTTCGGCGGTGCGCAGCAGTGCGCCGAGGTTCTGGGGATCTTCGACGCCGTCGAGGGCGAGGACGAGGCGGGGTTCAGGTCCGGTGAGCAGGTCCTGCAGGTCGAGGAAGTCCCGCTCGCGGACGAAGGCGACGACCCCCTGGTGGGCGGATGTTTGCGCGAGCCGGGTGAGGGCGTCGCGGGGCTCGGTGCGGACTTTAACGCCGGCCTCCTTACAGAGGGCGGCAATGGCCGCGAGCCGAGGTTCGTGGCCGCCGCGGAAGCGCTCGGCGGCGACACAGACGTGGTCGAAGCGGCGGGAGCCGGAGCGCAGCGCTTCTTCCACGGCATGAAAGCCGTACAGAATCTCCATTGTTCCCAGTTTATCCTTGCTGGCGGTTCTAAACGGGTTGATACTAGAAGAGTTACAGGCGTCCGGGCGATGCACGGCGGTCCCGGGGACGGAGTGCGGCGGATGGATTTGACGGGAAAGGCAGAAAAACTGGTGCGGGACAGCGTCTTCCGCCGAGATTCTTCCGTCTGTGAGATTGATATGAACGCAGCCACGCTCCAACTGGCCGAACAGGTACGCCGCGAGAACGCTCGCGTGGCGGCGGGTCTGAAGCGGCACGATGCGCAGCTGCTGGACGAGCTGATCGTGGCCTATCAGCATCGGCTGCTGCGCTATCTGCTGTATCTGACCGGCAATCGGGAGATGGCCGAAGACCTGTTCCAGGAAACGTGGATGCGGGTGCTGGTGCGGGGAGCCCAATTCAACGGGAACTCGCGCTTTGACACCTGGCTGTTCACCATTGCGCGGAATCTGGTGATCGATTACCGGCGCCGGCGTTCGATGGCAAGTCTCGAGGAGATGTGCGAGGCGAGCGATGAAGAGCGGCCCTTCGAGATTGCCAGCACGGACAAGACACCCTTTGAGCATCTGGCGACGCTGGAGCATGGGGAAGTGGTGGCGTCGGCCCTGCTGACCCTGGATCCGCTGCACCGCGAAGTGCTGGTGCTGCGCTTCCATGAGGAATTGTCCCTGGAAGAGATTGCGCGGGTAACGCGGGCTCCACTGTCGACCGTGAAATCGCGGCTGTATCGGGGACTGGCATCGCTGAAGCCGCACGTAGCGGCAACCCGTCCAGCGGCGGCTCCTTCTGATCGGGGGGAGGCGGCATGAGCGGCGATTTGCTCCGTTCGAGGAGAAAGGGCAGCCCGGGCTCGGTTCCCGACCTGCTGCTGCGCACGCGGCGTTCGGTAATGGAAGCCGCCTACGAGATGCAGATGCAGCGCAAGAGGCAGCGCCGGCAGATCGGGATCGCTCTGCTGGTGTTCGCGGGGCTGGTGGTGCTGGCGACTCCGGCGCTGTGGAGCGTGGCCAGCGAGCTGACCTCCGGCGAGGCGTTTTTCGAGATGCCGGTGATGCTGGTGACGCTGACGCTGGTGCTGCTGTCGGCGATCTTTGCCGTGTTGCTGGTCAGCTGGCGGGGACGACAACTCCGCGATGAGCACAGATAAGGGAAGCGCGGGATCGCCGGATGGAGAATCAGATTCAGCAGAGTGGGAGTGAGAATCCGGAGGGCTTTTCCGGAGAGCTGAGCCTCGTTCCGCTGTGGTCGGTCGCGGCCGCGGTGCTGGCATTTACGGCCATGATGTGGGTGATGTGGGTGATGGTGCCGGCGCACCGGCGGCATCCACCGAACCTGCCCTTCTGGTTCCGCTTCTATTTCAATATCAGCATTGGGGCCCTGGCGGCGCTGTACATGCTGATGGTCGGGTATATCAGCCGGGATTCCCCGCGGCGCGGGATGAGCACGACCATCTGGACCATTGTCTGCGTGGTGATTCCCAGTGGGATCGGGGCTGTCCTGTATTTCCTGTTGAGGCAGCCGATTCTTTCGCGGTGTCCGGCCTGCGGAACCCGCATCGAAAGCGATTATCACTTCTGTCCCCAGTGCGCTTATCAGGTGGCGCCCTGCTGCGGCAACTGCCACCGCACGGCGCGAATCACAGATCTGCACTGCGTTCACTGCGGGCATCATCTGGCGGAGGATCATCCGCCGGCGCGTTTGCACGTGTTCGCGGAATAACCCGGAGCGTCCCCCAGCCTGTCGACCGGGCCTTCCTATATTCTTGGAACGGCCGCTCTGCAATTTATGTCCATAAGCGCTGTCATTGTCGACGATGAGGAACTGTCGCGGGAAGAGCTGAAGTATCTTCTGACGACGGCCGGCGGCGTGGATGTCCTGGCCGAGGGGAAGAACGGCGTCGAAGCGGTGGAGCTGATCCGGGAACATCATCCGGACGTGGTGTTTCTGGATGTGCAGATGCCGGGGCTGGACGGTTTTGCCGTCCTGAAGAAGCTGCTGGAGGTGAGCGACCGGGAGCAGCTGCCGCAGATCATTTTCGCGACGGCCTTCGACCAGTATGCGGTGCGCGCCTTCGACGTGAATGCCATCGATTATCTGCTCAAGCCGTTCGATCGCGACCGCCTGCTGCAGGCCATCGAACGCGCGCGGCAGCGGCTGCAGGAGTCGGGCCAGAGCAGCGGGGGGCGTCCAGGCAGCGGCGATCTGCGCATGGACACGCTGCTGAAACTCATCGAGCAGCATCAGGCGCCGAAACCGCACAGCGGCAAGATTGTTCTGCAGGCCGCGGGCGGCCGGCTGCTGCTGGTCGATCAGAAAGACATCTGCTTTGCCTCGATTGACGAAGGCGTGATCACCGTGGTGACGCCCTCGTTTGAGGGGCAGTCGAAGTGCCGGACGCTGGAGGAGCTGTTCGATCTGCTCGATCCGGCCGTGTTCTGGCGCGCGCACCGCTCGTACCTGGTGAACATCAACCACATTCGCGAAGTGGTGCCCTGGTTCAAGAGCAGCTATCAGCTGCGCATGGCGGACAAGAAGCAGACAGAGATTCCGGTGAGCCGTGCGCAGACGCGTCGGCTGCGGGAGCTTTTTAATCTTTAGCATGATGCAGGGCGGTGCGTGGCTGCTGGCTGCCGCGCAATCGCTGTGTCCGCTGCCCCCCAACAAACTGGCTGAGGCCATTGCGCTGAGCCACTGGCGCACGGCGCTCTACTTTGCCGGAACGGCGTGGGGGGTGCTGGCCCTGTGGCTGCTGGTGCGGTCGCGGACCGGCCGAGCCATAGCGCGCGCGGCGGAGCGGCTTTCATCGCGCGCGTGGATACAGGGATTCGTTGTCGCGCCGGTGTGGCTGCTGATCCTGACCGGGATCGGGCTGCCCCTCGCCCTGCTGGGGCATCACGTGAGCCTCGAGTACGGACTGTCGATTGAGGCGTGGGGCCCCTGGTGGATGGACTGGGCGAAATCGACGGGGCTGACGATCGTCGTGGGCACGGCGATCGCGGCGGTTCTCTACGCCCTCATGCGGCGCTCGCCGCGGCGCTGGTGGCTGTGGTTCTGGGGGTTCACGGTGCCGGTGGAGCTGCTGCTGGTGTTTGTGGCGCCGCTGGTGATCGATCCCATGTTCAACCACTTTGAGCCGCTGGCGAAGGTCAATCCGGCGCTGGTCGAGCGGCTGGAGCAGGTCGCGGCGAAGGGCGGCCTGAACATCCCGCCGAGCCGGATGTTTGTGATGGATGCGAGCCGGCGCTCGACCGGAGCCAACGCCTATGTGACGGGACTGGGCGCGTCGAAGCGGATTGTGGTGTGGGACACGACGCTGAAGATCGAGACGCCCAACGAGATTCTGTTCACCTACGGCCATGAGCAGGGCCATTATGTGCTGCACCACGTGGCGTGGGGGCTGGCGTTCTCCGCGCTGGGATTGCTGTTGGCGTACGGAGTCGGGTTCTGGATTCTGCGCTGGCTGGTGCGACGGCGTGGATCGGCGTGGGAGATCGACGGCGTCGCCAGCTGGTCGTCGCTGGGACTGGTGCTGCTGCTGGCGACCGTTCTGAATTTTCTTTCCGCCCCGGTAGCCAACAGCATCAGCCGGCAAATCGAGCACCACGCGGACGTCTACGGCCAGGAAGTGATTCACGGACTGGTGCCGGATCCTCAGACGACGGTGCTGCACTCGTTCTGCAGCGATGCGCTGGTTTGGCTGGACGACCCGTCGCCGAACCCGTTTGTGGAGTTCTGGACGTACAGCCATCCTTCGACCGAGCAGCGGGCGGAATTCGCGGCGCACTACGATCCATGGCTGCCGGGACGAGAGCCGCGCTACTTCAGCAAGCGGTAAACGGCAACGCTTCGTCTACGGCGCCCCGCCGCCCTCTTCCACAGCAACGCGGTTGATGATGCGCTGGATGAAGACAACGTTGACGTTGATGTGACGCGCGACGTCGGGGACGAACTCGGTGACAAAGTTGCCGATGGGGTCGCTGGCCCAGCTGCTGGCGATGCGCTCGGCGCTGGAGCCCCAGCCGGTTTGCTGATAGGGCACATAGCTGACGTCGACGGCTTCCTCGATCAGGGAGCCGGCCAGCGTGGAGTAATTGGGCATGGGCCGGCCGGTATCGCTCACCGTCCAGAAGGGCTGGACCAGGCAGTGCAGCGCGCGGCGCATGATCGAGGCATTGGGCTCGCGGTGATAGTGCGGATCCTGATGATCGAGGGAAGGGATGAGGAAGGTGCCCACAAACTCACCGGTCATGTCCTGGGTAAGGGTGACGCCGCTGAGCCGCGCCCAGCCATGGAAGCCCGGGCCGTAAGGGGAGTGCGCATCGGTGGCCACGGAAAGGAGCGAAGTGCCGCCAATGGTGAGCAGGTTGAAGGGATCCACGACGCCGTGCCAGGCGAGGGCGGCCAGCGTCGCGGGCGTGTAGAGGTGGGGCGCGTTCTGGCTGAGATAACGGGAAAAGTCGTCTGCCCCGGGCTGGCAGCAGTCAGAAGGCCGAGTGAGCTGGCTGCACGACTGCGCCGAGCAGGGCCGCGGAATGGGTACGTACCCCGGCGCGAGGCCCGGCAGAGGACGGCCGGCGCTCCGCCGTGGGATCGGCGGGAACGTCTGCTGGGGAGAGGGATCAGGGAGCGGGTTTGGGGCAACGGAAGTGGCGGCGATCAGGCTGGGGCGCGGCGCCGGCGCGTCCGGGAGCGCCATCTGGGCGCGAACCGGCCCGGCAGCCCCGAGCAGAAAGAGCGGGCCGCACCCGATCGGGAACCAGAGCGCAAGACCAAGGCGCGCCAACAGGCAGTGCTGGGGAATGGGCATGGGGCAGGGCGGCGTTGCGGCACCTTGCTTTCCATGTAGACGCATATCAGGGCATTTGAGACTGCCGGGCGCGGACGCGCGCGCGGTGCTGGCGCCAGACGTTGATGACGTCGGGCCAGAACTCCAGGAACTCATTGTTTCCGGTGGTTCCGGCAATCGAGACGAGGAAGGTCTCGAGGACCACATGGCCGTTGGCGCTGGGCGCCGGGTAATAGGCCATGGTGAGAAACGAGGCGGCGAGATGCCCCAGGATATTGGCCTCGTTGAAGCCGGGACGTCCCGAGTCGCGCTGCGTGACCCAGGCGCGTTCGGCGGCCCATGCGACGCGGCTCTTGCGGCTGCCGGAGGCTTTGCGCAGATAGCGTGGGTCGGAATGGTCGATGGCAGGGAAGAGACCGAGCACAAAGAAGCGAAAGGAGACCTGGCGGAGCGCATCGCCGCCGAGGCGATCGCCGAAGGCGCCGCTGTCCACACCGTATTTTGGATTGCCCCCGGTGAGCTGTCCGAATCCGGCAGAGGAAAAGACCGGAATCAGGGCGGAGGGGACGAGCGAGCGGTGAAACGAGAAAATGATCTTATCTCCGGCTGACAGGGGCGGGACCTTCTCGCCGGGATCGATGTATTGGGCCCACTTGCGCCTGGCGCGCGGCGCGTGCTCAATGGAGGACGCCGCCTGGGGCGAGGCTTTGGTGGGCAGAGACTGGCCAAAGAGCCAGGGAGAAGAAGGAATGACGCCCGCGGAGACGGCAGGCCTCGGCTCCTCCGGAAGTTGGATGGGGGCCTGTGCCGAGGCGCTGGGAATGAGCGGCCAAAAGAGCGCTAAACCCACGAAAAGAGAGCCGGTTGGCCGAAAGTATTTCAGGAGGTTCACGGGTCCTTCATCGTGGATGAGGATTGCCGGGGCCGGGGATGTATCGCAGCAGGGCGATTTAAGGGTTGCTCGTTCTGATGCGCACCAGGTCAGGGAAGTGATTGACCCCGCGGCGGAGCATCGCAATACTGAACGCAGAGGCAATGGACGTTATGAGCGCAGGCAATTCAGGGCGGTTTGAGGAGTTCGGACGCAGGGTGGATGAGCATCTGGGCGGATGCGGCGATCGGATTGAGGATGAGGTGAAGCGGGTGATCACGTATCTGAACGACAAGGTGGTGCCCGAGGTGCGGGACAACTCGTCGAAGGCGCTGCGCGCGGCGGCCGAACAACTGGGGCGGCTGGCCGATAACCTCGATCGCAGGCGCGGGGCGTAGCCCGGACAACATGGCGCTTTCTGTCTCTCTCCCCCGCAGGTTTTCTTTTTTCGCGACCGGCAGTTTGTTGGTGCTGCTGGCCGCGGGTTGCGCACACAAGCAACGGGTGGCCTATGTGCCGCCTCCTGCGCCGGCTCCGCTGGAGACCGCACCCAGCCCGGCGCCTCCCGGGACGCCGGGACCGGCGGCCGCTCCGACGAGCGCGGATGACGCGTTCGTGGAGACGCATCGGCCCATCTACACCGAAACCGGCGTGGCCAGCTGGTATGGACCGCCGTACCACAACCGCATCGGCGCCAATGGGATGGTCTACGACGAGAATCAACTGTCGGCGGCGAATCGGACGCTGCCGATGGGTTCGCTCATCCGGGTAGTGAACGTGAAGACCGGGCAGTCGGCCGTGATGCGGATTACGGATCGCGGCCCGTTTGTCGCGGGTCGCATCCTGGACCTTTCTGTCGCGGCGGCGAAGGCCGTGGGGCTGTGGCGCCCCGGCATCGGCGAAGTGCGGATCGATGTGTTCAGCACGCCGAAGCCGATGGATGAGGGCGGACGATGGTGCGTGCAGATTGGAGCGTTCAGCCATGCCGGGGCGGCGAAGCACCTGCAATCGGAACTGGATCGCGACTATCCCGGGGCGAATGTGATCGAATTCCAGGGGCCCACGGGATTCTGGGTGCGCATCCGGCCGGAGAATGACGACCGGACGATAGCGACCGAGATTGCGCAGCGTCTGAAGCCGAGCGAGGGAGAAGCCTGGCTGGTGCGGCTGGACTGAAGAGCACGGTGCAGGGTACAGGTTTCAGCGCGAGCGCGAATTCCTCAGGCGAAGGAATCGATGGCCTGCTGCTCGTCGTCGTAGACGTCGAACAGCGGGAGCAGGCGGCACATACTCAGCGTCTGCACAACCACCCGGGCAGGATTCACGAGCTTGACGGAACCGCCGGCTTCCTTGCACCCCTGCAGGGCCTTGACCAGCAGCCCAATGCCGCTGGAGTCCAGCTTGGTGATCTCGGCGAGGCCGAGGACGATCCGGAACTCGCCATGGGCGGCCAGGTTTTCCAGGGTCTGGCGCAGGCTGTCGACGGGAGGACCCAGAACGAGGGCTCCGTGCAGCGCCACGGCCGTGACCTCCCCATGTTTTAAGACGCCGATCTCGATCGAGTTCAAATTGTGTTCCTCCTTCAAAGGGCACCTGTCGGGAGGCGCACCACGGCAAAAGCGATAAGCCGGCCTTGATAAAAAAACTTAACCGCGAAAGCAGCGGCAGGATACCATACCGCCAGCAGTCTCTCAGAGAGGGTTGCAGCTTCATCCCCGGAAGCGAGGGCTTCGCCCGTTCCCAGCAACTGTCATCTCTCGAAAGCGTGAGACCTGCCCAGTGCATCACGCTGAACCCGGACGGAAGGAGCCTTGCAGTTGAGTCAGTCTGCAGTGGTGTTCCCATTTGCGGAATTGCCGTCGGCATTGCTGTCGGAGCTGGAGATCGGCCCGCGCGCGCGGCTGGTCGCCGCCAGCGTCGCCGAGGTGATTCCGGATTGCGCGGTGGTGGTCTTCACCATCGAGGAGCCGGCGGCGCCGGTCTGGACGGCACGCGCCACCGCGGGAGAAATCGTGGTCGATGGCGGGGCCATCCCTCTGGAGTCCGGCACCCTGGGCGCGGTCGCAGAAGAACGGACCATCCTTCAGTTCCGCGTCGATGAACTGAGCCGCGAAGATTTCGCGCACCTGGACGTGAGGCAGAACATCGCAGCGCTCTCCTATGTCCCGCTTTTGTGGGGAGAGCGGGTGATGGGCTGCATCGAGATTGTCAGCTTTGCGGCGCCGCCGTCCGAAGATGTGCTGGAGCAGATCGGCGAGATGGGCGGGGTGGCGGCCATTGCGTTTGCCGGATCGCTTGCGTATGCGGCCGAGCGCAACGCCGGCCTGGCCTCGGTGATGCGGCTTACCCAGCTCTACGATATCGAAAAGGTGTTCAACGCCACCCTGGAAATGGCGTCGCTGCTGCCCATCATCTGCGAGAAGGTGAGCGACCTGATTCACGCCGCGGCTGTGAATCTGTGGATGGTGGAGCGGGAAGAGCTGCTGCTGCTGCAGCAGGCGGGCGACGATCCGGGAGCGCAGACCGGCGAACGCCAGACGGGCGCCTCCGGCGGGATTGCCGGGCAGGTGAGCGAGACCGGGGAGCCGGTGTTGCTGCAGGCGGAGGACGAGGCGCTGGTCCAGCGCAATGCGCGCGCCGGCGAGCTCCGCGTCGGCTCGCTGCTCGCTGCTCCGCTGATGGATGGCGAAAGCCTGGTAGGCGTTCTCGAGGTGGTTCGCCTCGAAGGAGAATCGCCCCTCGACGATGACGATCTGTTTGTGCTGACGCAGGTGGCGGCATCGGCGGCCCAGGCGCTGCACAACTCGTCTCTGCTGGAGGCCGAGCGCAAGATCGAGATCCTGCAGACCCTGGTCAGCGTCGGCCAGGAAATCGGCTCCACGCTGAACCTGGAGCGCGTGCTGCAGGCCATCGTCAATCAGCCGCAGCTGGTCATTCCCTACGAACGAGCGGCGATTGCCCTGGAACAGCGGGGGCGGCTGACGATTCAGGCCGTATCGGGCGTTCGCAAGATCGATGCGGGCGATCCGGCGATCCAGCAGCTCACGGATGTGCTCCGCTGGACGGCCGGCCTGCAGACAGAAATTCAGGTCAGCCGGCACGACGAGGAGATCGACGATCCTCGACCGGAGACGCGGGAAAAGTTTCGCCGCTACTTCGATGCGACCGGTTCGCGCGGCTTCTATGCCATTCCGCTCACCGATGAGGAAGGCTCGCTCGGGGTTCTCTCGTTCGAAAGCCCTGACCCGGACTTCCTGACCGATCTGCACATCGAGGTGATTAAGATTCTTGCCAGCCAGGCGACGCTGGCCCTGCGCAACGCCTCCCTTTATAAGGAAGTCCCGTTCATCGGCATCCTGGAGCCGCTGATCGAGAAGAAGCGCCGGTTTATGGCTCTGGATCGGAGCCGGCGCGCGTTGAGAATCGGCATCCTGGCGGCCGTGGTCCTCGTGCTGGTCCTGGCGCCGATCCCTCTGCGCGTGGCGGGGACGGCCCAGGTAGCGCCCGACCAGACCCAATACGTCCGCGCCGAAGAAGACGGCGTGGTGCAGAAGGTGTTTGTGCATGAGGGCGACCGGGTCACGCCGGGTATGCCTCTGGCGCAGATGGCGGACTGGAACCAGCGCGCGGTCCTCGCCACCCTCGAGGCCCGCTACAACACCGCGATGGCCCAGGGAGCCCAGGCGCTGGTGAACAACAACGCGACCGTGGCCGGCCAGCGGCAGCTGGAAGCCAACTATCTGCGCAGCGAGCTGGCGCGCGCCGCCGAGGAACTGTCGCGAATGACCCTGCGCGCGCAGCTGAGCGGCGTGGTGGCGACGCCTTACGTGGAAGACCTCGCCGGACGCAAGGTCTCGCTCGGCGATCCGCTGATGGAGCTGGTGAGCACGAACAGCGTCAGCGTGGACGTGGCGGTGCCCGAGGGGGATGTGGGCCTGCTGCGGGTCGGCGATGCGGCGCGGGTCAAGCTGGAGTCCTATCCGGCACGGACTTTCAGCGGGCGCGTCGGCGTGGTGAGCCCGGCGAGCCAGGTGTCCGGCGATGAGCGCACGTTCTATGCGCGGATCGCGGTGCCCAATCCGGAAGGACGTCTGCGAGCCGGCATGCAGGGCTATGGGAAGATCCGCACCGGCCTGCGGCCGCTGGGCTACGTTCTCTTTCGTGAACCGGCGCTGTGGATGTGGTCGAAGCTTTGGGGGTGGTTTGGATGGTGAGGCGTGCGATGGGATATCGGACGGCGGCGGTTGCTTCGCTGGGTCTCCTGCTGGCGGCGCTCGGGTGCAGCGGCAGCCATAATGGGAGCGGCGAGGGAACGGTGGCCGCGGCAACGGCGCCCGTCGCGGCTCCGGCGCCCGCTCCGCCGGTGGAGGCGCCCGCGCAGAATGATCTGCTGACCACCGGCCCCGTGACGATGGAGCAGCAGATTGACGTCGTCGCTTTGAGAACAGGGATTGTGACCCGCCTGACGGTGGACGTCGATTCCCCGGTGAGCCCGGGGCAAATGCTGGCGCAGCTGGATGACCGGCAAGTGACCGCCGACCGGGACGCGGAGCAGTACAAGGTGCAAAGCCTCCAGTGGGATTTGAAGAACTGGCAGGCGGAGGTGGACGTTCGCAAGGTCGATTTGCAGCGCGCCGAAGCCATGCGCCAGGCCGGCATCAATACGCAGGAGGCTCTCGATCACGTGCGCTACGATCTGGCTGCGACCCAATACGAGGTGGATCGGCAGCGGGGTGCGATGCAGGCGGCTCAGGCGACTCTGGAATCGCTGAATCTCGAAATGCAGAAGACCCGGATCACCGCGCCGTTCGCCGGCGTCGTATCCCAGCGCTACGTACGCCTGGGCCAGTACGTAAACATCGGCGAGCGGCTCTTCCAGATCACCGGCAACTCGCCCATGGAGGTTCGCTTCACCCTGCCGGCGAGCAGCCTTTCGCTGGTTCGCCGGGGCGAGCGCGTCGCGGTTTCGCCCACTTCCGACTTTCATGATGTCGCCGAGGCCTCGGTGACGCACCTGAGCCCGGTGGTGGATCCGGGCAGCGGCACGATTGAAGTAACGGCGGTGCTGACGAAGCGGATTCCTGGCCTGCTGCCCGGCATGGTCGCCAACATTCGCATTCCGCGTGGACGATGAATCTTGCCGAAGCCCTGAACGCCGCCCTGCCGGAGATGCCGGTGCGCCGCGCTCGCACCGGCTATCCGAAAGTCGACCCGGACGCGATTCACCGCGACAATATTGAAGACGGCCAGCCCGTCGTCGTGGTTCTCATCCGCGGGCGAGACCAGATTTTTCGCTTCCCCCCGGAGCAGTGGCAGCTGGCTCAGCTGTTCGACGGCACCCGCTCTTGGGAAGAGGTGTCCGATCTGTACGCCGAGCTCAGCGGCGTGCGCTATGACCCGGACGACCTGCGCGAATTCACCAGCAATCTCGACGCGGTCGGCTTTTGGTATCAGACGCCGCTGGAGCAAAACATCGCTCTGCAGCAGAAGCTCGAAGCCGGACGCCACGAGCACGCGCATAAGAAATCGAAGTTCGGCGACGTTGCCCATATGCAGTTTTCCGCATGGGATCCGGACCGCTACTTCGACCGCATCTATCCCTGGCTGCGCTGGGTCTACACACCGTGGTTTACCGGTCTTTGCCTGGCGCTGTTCGCGTTCATGACGTTTCTCTTCGTGGTCAACTGGGGGCAAATCGGCCACGACACGCTGCAGTTTTACAACTTTACGGAAAAGACTCCCGCCGATCTGGCCGAGTTCTGGCTCCTCTTTCTCGTCCTCGGCTACTTTCACGAGTCGGCCCATGGACTCACCTGCAAGCACTACGGCGGCCAGGTGCACGCCATGGGATTCCATCTCATCTATCTCACCCCGGCCTTCTTTGTGGATGTCAGCGAGGCCTGGGTCTACGCCAGCCGCTGGCAGCGCTTCATGACGATTCTTGCCGGCATCTGGGTGGAGATGATCTTCTGCGGGGTCGCCACCATCGTGTGGTGGGGCACGCCACCCGGCAGCGGCGCGCACGATCTGGCTTACAAGATCATGCTCATTACCGGCGTCGCCGTCGTCGTGGTGAACATGAACCCCCTGATCAAGCTCGACGGCTACTTCGCCTTCTCCGAAATCATCGGCTTCGCCGACATCAAGGAAAAGTCCACCGCCTACCTCTCCGGTCTGGTGCGGAAGAAGATCTTCCGCCTGCCGGTTGAGGTGGATTATGTTCCCAGGCGGCGGCGGGCCGGGTTTCTCCTCTACGCCGTCTGCTCGGGCATCTACAGCTACCTGCTGCTGTTCACCGTGGTCCGCTTTTGTGACAATGTCTTCGCCAAATACAGCCCGCAGTGGGCTTTTGTTCCGGCTCTGGCTTTGGCGCTGGTCATCTTCCGCTCCCGTCTCAAAACTCTGTGGAGGTTTATCCGCACCGTGATTCTCGATAAGCGCGATCGGGTTCGCTCCTGGTTCACGCCCCTGCATACGGCGATAGCGGCCGGGGCGCTGGCTTTGTTTTTTTTCCTGCCCGTGTGGCATGAGACGGTGACGGCGCGCTTCCTGCTGGAACCGGTCCGCTTTGCCGAGGTGCGCAGCACCGTCCCCGGACGCGTCGTCGCTGTGCTGGTGCATGAGGGAGAGACCGTACGAGCCGGCGACGAGCTACTGCGGATGACGAGCGCTCCGATTGAATCCGCGCGAGCCGGTTCCGGCGAAGATGCCGCGCTCACCGGCCTCGAGCGCGTCCAGGCGCAGCTCAGTTACGCCGATCTGGCGTCCGCTCTGCAGCAGAACACCCGGGCGCATGCGCAGCGGGTGGTGGTTCTGGACCAGGCAGCCCAGCTGACGCCGCGCTCTCCTATTGACGGCGTCGTGGCCGCGCCCCGCCTGCACGATCTGGTGGGCGCCTATTTGCCGGAGGGCGCCACCATCACCCAGATTGACGATGTTCGCCGCATGCGCGCGCGCATCTTCGTGCCCGATTACGCCGTCGGCCGCGTCCGCGCCGGAGCGCCCGTGAGTCTGCTGCTGGACGGCAGCTTCCGTTCCCGCTCGGCCACGGTTGCGGACCTGCAGCCGGTCGCCGGGGAGCTGCCGCCCGCCGTCGAAAGCATTCGGGAAATCAAAGCGGGAGCGCGCCTCGAATACTACGCAGCCGAGGCCGTTATGGCCAACGATGGATCGCTCCACGCGGGTATGACCGGTACCGCCCGCATCGTCGTCCGCCGCACCAGCCTCGCCGGCAGCCTTGCGCGCACGGTCCGGGATTTCGTCGAGCGCAAGGCCTGGTAAGGCCGCCAAAAGCAAAGAGGAAGAGCCGGAGCTCTTCCTCTTTGGTGGTTCACACTGAGGTCACTGGCAGCAGACTCTCCGGCGCCAAAAGGGGTCGGGGGAGGGCAGCGGCTCTAGATGAATTTCTTCGAGGCGATGGCCTTCGACATGGGCGTCGCTTTGGACAAAGCCACGCGCGAGGCGAACTTCTTGGACAACGGGGTGGCCTTCGACGCGATGGTCTTCGACAACGGGGTGGCTTTGGACGCGAACTTCTTCGACAACGGCGTCGCTTTGGATGCCATGACCCGCGACAGAGCCACATTGGCGGGGCTCTTCGTCATCTGGATGTTGGCGGTGACGCTGGGGGCTTCGGGGGCAGTCTTGTGGGAGCTCAGGTTGCCGATCAACGACTTCTTCTGGATAGCCATGGGTGTATTCTCCTCGATTTCGTTTTGTCTGCTTCCTGGATCGCTCCAGTATGCTTGCGCCCTCACCTATTGCGATTCAATGGCCAAACTCGCAGCCAGCCAAAAATCGCATAAATTGGGGAAAATCGGCGCCGCCCCGGGCTTTTTAACCGGAATTGGATCGAAATCGCACCTTTGTGGGTGAAAATTTAATCCCTCAGGGGGTTAATTTTTAAACCCTCTCCCCGCGGCCGCGCTCAGATGCCGTGTTTCCGGCACAGATATTTCATTTTCTGGATGGGAATGTGCAGCAGCCCCGCTGCGCCCCGTTTGCTGCCGGCTCGCCGGATGGCCGCCTGCAGATACGCCAGCTCGATGCGAACCAGCTCCTCGTCCAGATCGATGCCTTCGGCGGGAATGAGCATGTGGTCGTTGCTTGCGGCGCTTTCCACGATCACTCTCTGGGGCAGGTGTTCCACTTCGATCACATCGCCATCCACCATGATGGCCAGACGCTGGGTCAGGTTCTCCAGCTCGCGCACGTTGCCCGGCCAGCTGCTCGTTTCCAGAACCTGCATGGCTTCGGAGGAGAACCGTTTCAAAGGCAGGTCGCCGGCCGTGCAAACCATCCTCATATAGTGGTCGAGCAACAGGGGAACATCGCCGGCGCGTTCCCGGAGCGGCGGCAGGGCAAGCGGCACCACACAGATCCGGTAATAGAGATCCTCGCGAAACTGCCCTTTCTGCACCATCTGCTCCAGATCGTCATTGGTTGCAGTAATCAGGCGGAAGTCGATTTTGCGGGGCGTCTTGCCGCCGATCCGCTGGACGGTGCGCTCCTGCAGCACGCGGAGCAGCTTGCTCTGCAGAGCCAGCCCGAGAGAGCCGATTTCGTCCAGGAAGAGCGTTCCTCCATCGGCCAGCTCCACCTGCCCGGGCTGCGTGGCGTGCGCTCCGGTGAACGAGCCTTTTTCGTGGCCGAACAGCTCGGACTCCATCAGCGTCTCGGGCAGAGCGGCGCAGTTGACGCCGATGAACGGACCGTTCCGGCGCGGGCTCAGGGAGACGATGGCCCGCGCCGCCAGTTCTTTGCCGGTTCCGCTCTCCCCGCGCAGCATCACCGTGGTGTTGCCGGGAGCCACGCGCCGCACCGCCTCATACACGCGCCGCATGGCTTCGCTGCCGCCGATCATGCCGCTGAAGGAGGTTCTCTGCCCGATCTCCTCGCGCAGCTCTTCGGCGTGCCGCTCGCGGCGCCGCTCTTCTCCGGCTTCCAGCAGATACTCGCGCAGCTCGGCGAAGTCCACGGGGGCCAGCAGGAACTCGTCGCCGCCGGCCTTCCTGGTGCGGGCGCGCGCATTGCGCAGCGGCGTCCGGGAGATGACGATGAGCAGGCTGTGCGGGGCGGCGGTCCGCACCGACTCCACATAGGCAAAGACATCCAGTTCGGCAGGAACGATCGTGTCCAGATCGAGCACCACAATCTCGGGTGCGTGCTCCTGGAGGCCGCGAAACAGCGCCTCGGAATCCGGCGCCAGGTTGACGAAGAAGACGGGCGCCAGTTCCTGGCCGATATCGGGGAGCGCGGCCTCATCGCAGGTAGCCACCACGAGCCGGAGCCGCTCGTGATGCCCTGAAGCCGTCGCAGAATCCGCCATGCGGGAGTCCTCTCTCAGGAAAACTTTTTCTGCGTTTATACACCATCCCTGGGTTTTCCCCGGCGGCTGCGGTCCATCCGTGGCGGACGCGGCGCGGGTGACTCCCTCACCCGCGGGCTAAAGTGGCTGCCCTGGAAATGGGGCACCCCGGGAAGGTAATACCCAAAAGGTATTACCTTCCAACCCATGCAGAATCAATTAAATCCATAAACCACAGAAGGGGGGTGGGGGGGTGCCTACCCCATTCCGTCTCTCGAGCAGCGTATTTCGACAGCCGGCAAGCCCTTACTCCATGGCGGGTGTCGGCCTGGGCAGAGCGGGGGCGGACCAGGCGATGGCGACAACGCCGGTGACCAGGGCGAGAGCGGCGGTGCGGCGGTGCACGGAAGCCGGTTGCGGGTTACGAGGCCGGTATGGGGATGCGCTGGTAATCTGATGAGTATGCTCGACTTGGGATTTGTACGGACGAATCTGGAGCTGGTGGAACGGAAGCTGCGGGAGCGCGGACAGGATCCGGCAGCCCTGCTGGGTGATTTCCGCGAGCTGGATCAGCGGCGGCGGGAGCGGATTACCGAAGCGGAGCGGCTGAAGGCGCAGCGGAACCTGTTGACCGAAGAAGTCGCGCGGCTCAAGCGCGCCGGGCAGGACGCGTCGGCTCCGATGGAGGAGACGCGGGCGCTGAAGACGCGGATGGAGGAACTGGAGAAGGCCGCGGGCGAGGCCGAAGAGCAGATGCGGGCGGTGCTGACGCGCATCCCGAACCTGACGCGGGACGAAGTGCCGGTCGGAAGAGATGAGCGCGACAACGTCGAGGTGAAGAAGTGGGGGACGCCGCGGACGTTTGATTTCCAGGCGAAGCCGCACTGGGAATTGGGCGAGCAGCTGGGGATTCTGGATCTGGAAAGGGCCGCGAAGATTTCCGGCGCACGGTTCGCCGTGTACTGGGGCGACGGGGCGAAGCTGGAGCGGGCGCTGATCAGCTTCATGCTGGACACGCACACGAAGCAGCACGGATACACAGAGGTTCTGCCGCCGTTTATGGTGAACAGCAAGTCGCTGTTCGGGACGGGGCAACTGCCGAAGTTTTCAGAGGACCTCTTTCGCTGTGCGGACGCCGAGGGATTCACGTCAGGCGAATATCGCGACAACGATCACTGGCTGATTCCGACGGCGGAAGTGCCGGTGACGAATCTGTACCGGGATGAGGTATTGGAGGAGGCGGAGCTGCCGGCCTCGCTGACGGCGTATACGCCGTGCTTCCGGTCGGAGGCGGGGTCTTATGGGAAAGATGTACGCGGGATCATCCGGCAGCATCAGTTCCAGAAGGTGGAGCTGGTAAAGTTTGTGCGGCCGGAGGAGAGCGACGCGGAGCACGAGAAGCTGACGCGGGACGCGGAAAATATCCTGGAGCGGCTGGATCTGCCGTATCGACGGATGCTGCTGTGCACGGGAGATACCGGATTCAGCTCGGCGAAGACGTTCGACCTGGAGGTTTGGCTACCGGGGCAGGGGCTGTACCGGGAGATTTCGTCGTGCTCGAATTTTGAGGCGTTCCAGGCGCGGCGGGCGAATATCCGCTACAAGCCGAAAGGCGGAAAGGCCGCGCTGCTGCACACGCTGAACGGCAGCGGGCTGGCGGTGGGACGGACCTGGCTGGCGATTCTGGAGAACTATCAGCAGGCTGACGGAACGGTGCGAGTGCCGGAGGCGCTGGTTCCCTATATGGGCGGACAGCGGGTGATCACGGCGCGGAAGGGAGCGAAACGATGAGCGGGGAGTGGGGCAGGGAGCGAGGTACAGGGCGTGGTCCGATGAGCTATCTGTGGTGGACGCACGAGCGCGGGAGCGTGCACTACGACGTGATGGTGACTCTGATTTTGGCATTCATCTTTTTGACGCCGCGGCTCTGGAATTACGGGGACACGCCCAAGCCGGATTATCCGGCGGGACAAATTCGCGCGGAGGCGAACCCCGCGGGCGCCCTGATCTATGAGGTGCCGTCGAGTATGGTGGCATCCCCTGGGGGCGTGCCAGCGGATGCGGATTTGGCGGCGGCGATCGCACAGGTGGCGGGGCCGGTGACGGTGCAGCAGAAGGCGCCTGTCAAGGAGATTGGCGGACGGGTAGTGGCGTGGAAGGTGTGGGCAGAAAAGCAGGGAACCGGGAGCAGGGAATAGGGAAAGAGTTTGGAGTTTTGCGGGCAGGCATGCATCTGTCCGGGGCGGCTGAGCGGAAAGACAATAGCCGGGTTAAAGAAGTCCGCCGAAAATCTCCGACTGTGCATCTTATGGGTTCAGGGTGGGAGGGAAGTTACTGATTTGATGAGGCGAATGAGAGCGGGACTGGTGGCTGGGACGGCAATGGCGGCCGCGATGATGTTGGCTGGGCCGATCGTGCGGGCGCAGGATGTGGCTTCGGTGCTGAAACAGATGGATGCGTCGGCGCCTAAGTTCCAGGACATCGAGGCGAAGATCACCGTGGACAATTACACCGCCGTGGTGCAGGAACACGAGACCCAGACGGGGACAACGGCCTTCCGGCGGGCGAGCCACGGGATGGAGATGGCGATGCAGCTGCTGGCCGCGAATGGCCAGGTGGCGACGGAGCTTCTCTATAAGAACGGAGAACTGGATTACTACCAGCCGACCCTGAAGCAGGAGACGATTTTTGCGTCCGGGTCGAATCGGCAGGAGTGGGACAGCCTGCTGGCGACGGGATTCGGGGCCAGCGGGAATGAGTTGAGCGCGGCGTGGACCGTCACCTTCCAGGGTATGGAGAAGGTGGGCGACGTGCCGACGGCGAAGCTGGACCTCGTACCTAAAGACGCAAAGGTCCGCGAGAACTTCAGCCATCTGACGATCTGGGTGGATCTGACCCGGGACATTACGCTGAAACAGGTGATGGTGCAGCCTTCAGGGGACTCGCGGACAGTGGTGTATTCGGATATCAAATACAACACGCGGGTGCCGGACAAGATGTTCACGCTGAAGGTGGCGAGCGGAACTCAGGTGCAGCGGCGATAGAGACGCCGGAGAACCCACCCGGAAAACGCGAAGAATTCCGCGGGAGAGCTCCCTCTCCGCCTTCAGAGAATTTCCAATCCAGACGTGCAATGCAAGCACTCGCCGCTAGTCGTTGCCGATGGGCATGCCGGGCGGAGCGGGGATCGGCTTGGCCGGGACGAACCTTTCCGGGGCATGGAGAAATTCGTCGATGCGAGCCACTTCGAGATGGTGGAGGGCGGCCTCCTGATCAGAGGTTGAAGTGCGGAGCTGATCGCGGAGAGAAGTGACGACAGCGCGGACGGTGGCGCGGGTCATCGAGGACGAATCGGGATTGGCGCCGAGCGCGAGGAGGGCTTCGAGGATGCGGTCGTCGACGGCATATTTGACCTGGAGGGCGAGGCCGGAGGCGCCGGCTGGTGAGCCGGTGGACTGGAGCGCGGCATCGATCACGTCGGTGAGCGAGGGTTCCGCATTGTCCTGGGCGTGGTATTCGACGAGGCGGTTGGCGCGCTCGGGATTGAAGACGAGGGCCAGGGTGAGATCGGCGGCGGATTCAGCGGTGGCGACGGGATCGAAGGTGACGCCGGTGGCGGAGGGGAAGCTTTCCTCGGTGCGGGGCAGGCCGGGCGGACGCGGCGGCAGGTATTTCAGGATCGAGTCGGGCAGGGTGAGGGTTGCGGGGCTGAGGGTCTTGAGGACGGCGGCGAGGGCGGCGCGCTGATCGGCGGGATCGACCACCTTCGGCAGCATCTGGCCGTCGCCGCGGACGTTGTAGCGGTAGTCGAGGCCGGCGATTTCCTTCGCAGCGGCTTCGGTCTGATACCGCTGGAAGAGGTAGAGCGGGACGAGGGTGTCCTCGATCTGGGCGAGCGGCATGCCCTGCTGGATGACATCCGGGCCGAAGCGGGCAAGGGCGGCGGCGCGGACCTGGAGAACGCGGTTGAGCTCGGCGGCGGGATCGGTGCCGTTATCCCACAAGTGCGCATGCGGGTGCGCGGAGCCGAGGGGGCGCGCGTCTTCGTCCGTGATGAAGATGAGACCGGTTTTTTCGGAGTCGGTAAGGATCTTATTGAGGGCAGCGGGATCCTCGACCGTGTGGTCGTCGTGGTCGAACTCGCGGTAGCCGTAGTCGATGGCGACCTTATCCCAGATGCCGATGCCGACGGGGTAGGCGTGGGCGAGATCAGGCACGCCATTGGGGCCGAGGATGACCCACGGGGCAGGATAGTCCATGACAGAGACGGTTTGATCGGGCGGGTGCGGGAAGCCGCTGGCGGCGAAGTTGTGGGCGAGGCCGAGGGTGTGGCCGGTTTCATGCGCGGCGAGCTGGCGGATGCGCTGGAGAACCATCTGCAGCGCGGGGTCGTTGGCGGGATCGGGTGCGGCTTTGCCTTCGGTGTAGGGGGCGAGCAGAGCCTGGGCGATGAGGTAGTCCTGGCGTCCGCGGAGGCTGCCCAGGGTGACGTTGCCCTTGATGATTTCGCCGTCGCGAGGATCGACGACGGCGGCGCCATAGCTCCATCCACGGGTGTAGCGATGGACCCACTGAATGATGTTGTAGCGGATGTCCATGGGGTCGGCGCCTTCGGGGAGGACGTCGACGCGGAAGGTGCCGGGAGCCCAGCCGGCGGCCTGGAAGGCCTGATCCCACCAGCGGGCGCCATCCACGAGGGCCTGGCGGATGAGCGGGGGCGCGCCGCGATCGACGTAGTACTGCAGGGGCGTGACGGCTTCGCAGGCGTGGGTGCAGCTGGGATCTTTTTTGATGAGGCGATGGCGAATGATGAACTGCTGCGCGATGGGGTCGCCGAGGGGCGTGTCGTAGTCACGCCAGGTGAAGGGGAAATAGCCGGCGCGCGGCGAGAAGCGGCGCGGGGTGAAGCCGGGGGGCGGGAGCTGGACGAACATTTGCCGCTCGCGGACGGTGATTGCCCTCGCATCGGGCGCGATCTCTTCGACAAGGCGCCCAGGGGGCGTGGCTTCCTGCGATCCGTTGACGAAGGTGAGCTCGGATTCGAGGACGGTGTTTTTCGGGAAGGCTTTCGTATCGTCGGGAACGATGGCGGAGCGAGCGGGATCGATCCGATAGGCGCCTTGTTGGCCGCGCGCCAGGGCTTCGCCGACGTGGTGCGCATCGGTCAGCGCAAACGAGGTCGCGTCGACGAGGACGGAGCCGTCGGGGTCTTCGGCCTCAATGGTGAATCCCGCGAGCACGGACTCGGGAAAGGACTCATGGACGACGGCCTGGGCGGCGGGATTATCGGAGGTGGAGCGGAATTCCTCATTGGGCTCGACGAGGAGAAGCCTGGGGCCGGTGCGCTGGAAATAGACGAGGGCGCCTTCGCTGATCTGGCCGCGGTCGAGGCCATAACCTCCGAGCTGGCTGGAGCCGACGCTCCACGGTGTGGAGGTGGCGTAGAGGAGATCGGCGGAGCGGGTGTGATCGGCGTTGGCGGTGAGCGGGATCTCGAGGTAGAGCTTGCCGGATTGGGCGTCCCAGTCGAGCGGGAGCAGACCGGGCATGTGGCGCATCGACGCGGTGCGCTCGGCGATCGTCTTCGCGGGTGCGACGGGCTGATCGGCAGCGAAGGCCGAGGCGGTAAGGACGAGGGAGATCGAGAGGGCGAGGCAGGGCTGCAGCGGTCGAGCCATGAAACTTTGTAGCACAGAGGGGAAGGGAGCACGGAGCCGGGAGCCGGGAACCGAAAAAGCAGGGAGCAGGGAGCTGGGAGTAGCGAAAAGCACGTTCCTCGGCTTCGCCCGGGATGACAGATCGGAGTCCGATAGAATCCTGAGGAATGGTGGAAACCCCTTCTGAGGTGGAGAGCGCGGGATCGCCGCGACTGGCAGCGCGGCTCGGTCTTTTCGACGCGACCATGATGGTGATGGGCGGGATCGTGGGGGCGGGCGTCTTCATGAATCCTTACGTGGTGGCGCAGCGCCTGCACTCGCCGGCGATGATTCTGGCGGTGTGGGGCGCGGGCGGTTGCATCGCCATGCTGGGCGCGTTTATTTATGCGGAGCTGGGCGACCGCATTCCCCAGACCGGCGGCCAATATGAGTATCTGCGGCAGTCGCTGCATCCGGTGTTTGGGTTCCTTTATGGATGGGCGCTCCTGCTGGTGATCCAGACCGGTGGCATGGCCGCCGTGACGGTTACGTTTGCGCGGTACTTTCTGGAGCTGACCCAGGTCCATGCTTCGGAACACATGGTGGTGATCGTGACGCTGGCGCTGCTGACGGCGATCAACTGCCTGGGCGTGCAGATGGGCGGACGGCTGCAGAGCCTGCTGATGGTTTTGAAGATCGCGGCGATTGCGGCGCTGGTAGGGGCGGGGTTTTTCTTCGTGCACACGCCGCAGCCGCTGCTGCATCCGGTGCTGGACCGGCCGATGGGACTGGATCTGGTGACGGCTCTGGGAGCGGCGATGGTGCCGGTGTTGTTCTCGTACGGAGGGTGGCAGACCACTACTTTCATTGCCGGGGAGATTCGGAATCCGCGAAAGAACCTGACGCGAGCGCTCGTGATCGGCGTGGCGGGCGTGGTGGTCCTGTATGTGTGCGTGAATGTGGTGTGCCTGCGCGCGCTGGGCGTCGGAGCACTGGCCAACACCAGCGTTCCGGCGAGCGCGGTGATGCGGATTGTTGCCGGGGAACGAGGAGCGCGGCTGATCGCGCTGGGGATTGCAATTTCGACGGTGGGCTTTTTGAGCCAGTCGGTGCTGACCGGGCCGCGGGTCTATTTTGCGATGGCGGAGGATGGGTTGTTCTTTCGCAGCGTGGCCTATTTGACCCGCAGGACGCGGGTGCCGGTGGTGGCGATCGTGCTGCAGAGCGTGTGGACTGTGGTAATCGCGCTGACCGGGAAGTACGAGCAGATCCTCAACTTTCAGGCGCCGATTGACTTCACGTTTTTTGGACTGAGCGCGTGCTGTTTGTTTGTGCTGCGACGGCGGGACCGGAGTGGGGCGCCGGGCGAGCGCGGGTTTCGCGTGCCGTGGCATCCGTTTTCGACGGCGCTGTTTGTACTTGCGTGCTGGTTTATTGTGGCAAATGCGCTGTGGCGGTATCCAGCGAACAGCTCGATTGGGTTCGTGATTCTGGTGTTAGGGCTGCCGGTGTATGCCGTGTGGGCGCGGCGGCAGAAAAAACGGGAGGAAGGGCGATGACAACGCGGGCAATGGCGTCGGAATATCTGGAGTGGGCGAAGATGTGCTCCGCCGCAAAGTACAACCTGGCGACGAGCGGGATCATGGGTTATCCGCTGGCGGAGCTGCCAGTAAAGGTGGAGGAGCTGGAGATCAACGGGCCGACGCAGTATGGATATGCGCCGCTGCAGGAGCGACTGGCGCGGTTGTGCGGGGTATCGCCGGAGTGTGTGGTGGAGGCGGCGGGCACCGCGATGGCGAATCATCTGGCCATGGCCGCGATCGTCGAGCCGGGTGACGACGTCTTGATCGAGCAGCCGACGTACGGGCCGATTCCGGAGGTCGCGGCGTATCTCGGAGCTAACCTGCTGCGGTTCGCACGGAGAGAAGAAGACGAGTGGCAGATCGATCCGGAGGACGTGCGGCGGGCGATCACGCCGAAGACGCGGCTGATTTGCCTGACGAATTTGCATAATCCCACGGGCGCGCTGACGGATGAGGCGACGCTGACGCGGCTTGGAGAGATGGCGCAGGGTGTGGGCGCGCGGGTTCTGGTGGATGAGGTGTATCTGCCCATGGTGTATGGGAAGAGCGTACGGTCGTCGTTTCACCTGGGCGAGACTTTTGTGGTGACGACCAGTCTGACGAAGGCGTACGGGCTGAGCGGGCTGCGATGCGGGTGGATTCTGGCTGAGCCGCAGCTGGCGCATCGCATGTGGCGGCTGAACGATCTGTTTGCGGCGACGCCCGTGAACGTCGGGCGGCAGCTGAGCGTGATCGCGCTCGATCATCTGGAGAAGATCGATGCGCGGGCGCGACAAATTCTTGATGCGAATCGGGCGAGCCTGAACAATTTCTTCCGGGCGCGGACGGATCTGGGGGGATTTCGCAGCCAGTGGGGGACGGTGAGCTTTCCCCGGCTGCTGCGCGGCTCGGTGGACGCATTTTGCGAATTATTGCGTGCGCGTTATGAGACGAGTGTTGTGCCGGGGCGGTTCTTTGAGATGCCGGATCACTTCCGCATTGGGATGGGCGGCGATGGGCCGATGACGGCCGAGGGGCTGCAACGGCTGGGCGCAGCACTGGACGAGTACGGCGAGGGATGACCCTGCGAGCCTGGACACAGAATCAAATTCCGGAAGTCGGCGGGGCCGTGGTCGAAGCTGGCTCCTTCGAGCAGTTCTTGTCCGCGCCTCCGAGGTCGGGGAAGATCGTGACCCGCAGCTGGGTTGAGCCGTAGGGCACCAGCGTGATGGGTTCGGTCTGCGGCTCGACCTGGGTGAAGGCGAGGTCCGGCAGAGGCGGTGTGAAATTCTGGTCGTCCTCGTTGGTGATGTCCTGCAGCCTGTAGTTCTCGATTTTCCGCGCGTTAACGGTGAGGGTAAGGGGCGGATGCGACCACGGATCGTCCGCGAGGTCGCCGGCGGCTTGCTGCACTTTCACCTGGGATTCAAGCGGGTCGGAATTGAGATCGAGACCGTAGTTCCATGCACTGGCCGGGTTGGCGTTGAAGCCCGGAAAGGCCGCAGTGGAGTAATCCGGTACGGTAAAGGTCGTCCACTCTTCCTGAATGGGGAGAGAGAAGACCAGCGGTCCACGCTCGAGTGCAACGCCGCCATAGGGCCACGCGGTGCGGGCCAGGTCCATGGGTAGAGTGAGGGTGAGGGTGTCCCCGGGACGGAAGCGGCGGTCCAGGGTGACGAATCCCTTTTGCGGGTTGAGTGCGACAGGCTCTCCGTTCATCGCGAGTTGCGGGCGACGGCACCAGGCAGGGATGCGCAGCGAGAGCGGGAAGTGCGCCTCGTGCTGGCCGGCAAATTTGAGGGTGATGGTGTCGCCGAAGGGGTAGTCGGAGGCCTGCACAATCTCAACCGGCGTGCTGTCCGGGCCTACGGTAGCGTGCAGTGTTGAGGGACCATAGAGGGTCGCGGCCAGGCCTCCGTTGCCGGAGCGCATCCACATACGGCTGACGTAATTGGGATAGAGGCGGTGAACATTGCCGCCGCAGCACGCCGTGCGCTGACCGGGGTTCGGCTGGTAGGCCATCATGTAACCGCCGTGTTCCATGACGTTGTGGTCCGACTTTTCTGTCGCCAGAAATTGGTTGGGGCAGGAGAAATACTGGAGGGCTTTCCAGTCGTTGCGGATGGCTCCGGGACCGGCATTGAAGCAGGCGCGTTCGATGCGATCGCCCCACAGGCCGTCGCCTGTGGCCTGCAGCATGTAGCCCCAGCCCCAGGTGTGATCGACGATGCAGCAGGTTTCGTGGGAGTCGAGGGAAGTGCGCGTGCGGAACCATTCCGATGTCGAGGGAATACCATCCACCAGCATGTGGTGGGAGAAGATGCGCTGCTGCGCCGCGAGGGCGAAGCGCAGGTACTCCGGATTGCCGGTGTACATGTAGAGGATCGCCGGCAGCTTCGCCGTTTCGGCGTACGTGACCCCGTGGGCGTGGATGGGCTTGTCGGCGTAGACGCGCGCCGCCCCCAGGTCGCCGTTGTCGGGATTGGCCGCTACCCTCGCCTGGAAGCGACGCCAGGAGTCTTCGGCGAGCGCGAGCAACTTCGGATCGCCTGTCTGGGCATAGCACCAGAGCATCGGCTCAATGTTGGTGATGTTCCGCTGGGGCAGAGCATAGTCGGCGGGGTCGTTGCGGTAATGCCGCTGCATGGCCTCGGCAATGCCCGGGGGGCCGACATGCGCTTCGGCGCAGGCCATGAGGCCGCGGAAGAAGATCATCTGCGGCCAGCGATGTTCGTCGCCCACCGGATTCTCAAAGTAGGTTGGGCCAAGATAGCCGTTGGCCCGCGCGTGCTGCAGCGTGAAGAGTACGGGGACCTGCGTCTTCTGGAAGAGAGCAGCGTCGCGCATGATGATGGAGAGCCGCGTGGCGCCGTCGATCCAGTAGGCGCGCTGCTCCCACGGCCACCAGCTCGGGCCCTTTTCCAGGCCGTTCCAGTATTGCGCGCTAAAGGGCCAGGAGACATCCGGCAGTTGCGAACCGAGCTCGGCAGCCTGCCGGGCAAGCTGAGCTCGCAGCCAGCCCTGGGGCTCAACCGCTCCGGGAGCAAGCTCGGTGAGAGCGCCGTGGGTAAGAACGGCGGAGGTGGTGCTGGCCGCGTGGGCACGGTCGCCGGCCAGCAGCAGGGCGGCGCTGGCGAGGCCCATCTCAAGAAACTGGCGACGGTCGAGGGCGGAAGGGTGCGCGAGGGGCTGCCCTGAATCTGAATTCATCGGAACTCCTGAGGCTTCTCTCAATCTATACGGACTCCGCGGCTCGCCGGCGCGTTTCGGACCAGGGAGAAAAAAACGCAGTCAATCGGGGCGAGTCTGGATCGTGGCGGCGCGGAGGACTATTTTGGGATTTGCAGCGAAGGAGAGAAGAAGAGTCTGGAGGCGCGGGTCGGAATCGAACCGACGCATAAAGGTTTTGCAGACCTCTCCCTTACCGCTTGGGTACCGCGCCCTGAAGAGAAATTCTAAACCCGCGGGAAGACGGGAGCCAGCGCAGAGTGCGCCGGCGACAGACTGGAGCGGGAGACGGGACTTGAACCCGCGACCCTCGCCTTGGCAAGGCGATGCTCTACCACTGAGCTACTCCCGCATGGTTCTTCCTGAGTATATCGGTCGGGTGCAGAGGGGTCAACGCGGACGCGAGTGGTGGCGTCCGCGCTTCGGGTTACTGACCGGCTTCCATGGAGGCCGGTGCTTTCTCGGGATAATCGACGCGCACGGCGACGATTTCGTACGGGTGGAAAGGCACGGTGAGCTGATCGCCGGTGACGGACAGGTCCGCGCCCTGGGGTTTCTCCATCAGGTTCGTTTCGACGGCGCCGGTGGCACCGGGCGGCACGCGGAGGTGCAGCTCGCCGCCTTTGCCGGCCCACTCGTAAAAGTGAAAGATGAGCGCATGGCTGTCCTCAGCTTTTTTCATCGCGGTGAGGACGAGGTCATTCGGTTCGACGCCGACGAAGGAGTGCTCGGCAGGGAGCGCGCCGGCGTGGGATTCGACCTGCATGGCCTGCAAACGGTAGTTGAAGTCAAAGCCGTGGCGGACGGTCATGGCCTGCTTCCAGTCGCCGGCGTGGGGATAAAGTGCGATGCGGAAGTGATGGTGGCCGCGGTCGGCATTGGGATCGGGCCAGACGGGCGAGCGCAGCAGGGACAAGCGCAGGAGATTGCCGACGCTGTCGTATCCATATTTGGATTCGTTGATGAGGCTGAAGCCGTGCTGAGCGTCGCCGAGGTCGGCCCAGCGCTGCGCGGGCACCTCAAACTGCGCCTTCTCCCAGCTGTTATTCCGAGTGGTGGCGCGCTGGATGGTGCCGTAGGGGATTTCGTAGGTGGCGAAGGGGCTGGTGGCGGAGAGCGCGAAGGCGTCTTTGAGGAGGACGTGCGTCTCATGCCAGTCGATGTCGTTCACGACCACGACCTGATCGGAGCCGGCGTCGAGCTGGATTTCCTGAACGAATTTGGAGCTCTGCCAGTGACGGGTGATGCGGATGGCGCCGCGCATGGGGCCGTGGTCGACGACTTCGACGGAATCGGCCTGGTTCAGCAGGGTCGGTGTTTCGTCGAGCGTACCGGGATCGATGTTCCAGGCGTCGTAATCTTTCGGCGTGTCTTTGAAGGCCTGCAGCTCATTGCCGCAGGAGCCCGGAGCCAGGGTTTCGAAGTCGCCCTTTTTGTCGTAGAGGCTGGTGATGCAGCCGGTGTGGGGATCGACGACGACGCGCAGATCCGCGTTTTCCAGGGTCGTGCCGGTTACGTGCAGGTCGCTCGTAAAATTGCGCTTGCCGGGGACAACATGCAGGACTGCATAGCCGAGAGAGGGCACGTCGTTGGCGCGGATGAGGAGATGGAAAGTGCTGGTGGCGGCGTTCTTTGAGAGGACTTCGGACGGCAGGACCGCGCCGTGCGCGTCGAGGACGGAGACTTCGGCAGCGGGGGACGGCATCTGGACGTCGACGGTGACGTTGTCGGAGCGGGCCCAGCCAAGCGGATTGAAGACGAGGACGGGCACGCCGGCGGCGACATGGGTGTCGATGTGTTCAGCCACGGTCTTCAGGGCCTTCTGCGAGATGAGGCTGGTGGAGCGGTGGACGTTCTCGAACTGCTTTTCGGCGTCCTGGTAGATGACGCCGATGCCGGAGCCGGCGGCGAGGTCGTGAAAATCATTAAAGGTGATGGTCTTCCAGTCGTCGGTGAGCTGATCGCCGGGATAGGTGTTGCCGTCGAGCCAGGCGAGGGAGGCGTACTTTTCGGCATTGAGGGTCCATTCGGGGGCATCGCGAAGGTTCTTCTTCATCTGCGCCTGGGTGGTGAAGACGCCACGGTGGTATTCGAGGTAGAGCTCGCTCTTCCAGGTGGGAATGGCGATTTTTCCCGGGACCGGCGTGGGCTCGTGGTAGCCCTCGGCAATGGACTGGTAATTCCAGGCGGGCGAATCGGGGGCGAGCTCTTTGGAGATGGCGGAGAAGTAGGTGCCGGCCGTGCCAAACTGCATTTTGGGGACGACCTTGCCGGGCTCCATCCAGTGGACGCCTTCGTCGAGCATGGAGCGCGTGGGGCCACCGCCGTGATCGCCAACGCCGTAAAGGTCCATCATCTCGGTCATGCCGGGGGCGTAGGTACGGGCCTGGGCGAGATCGACGGAGAGGCGCACGGGATTGAGGTTGGTGTTGGCGTAGTCGTGCGGAAAATAGGTGAGAACTTTGCTGCCGTCGGGTGACTCCCACCAAAAGAGCTTGAAGGGGAGCTGATTGGTGTCGTTCCAGGCCATCTTCTGGGTGACGAAATAGTCGACGCCGGATTTCTTGTAGATCTGCGGAAGCTGCCAGTTATAGCCGAAGGAGTCGGGGTTCCAGCCAATCTTCACATCGACGCCGTAATGCTGCTCGTACCAGCGCTTGCCGATGAGGAGCGAGCGCGCGGTGGATTCGCCATCGGGCATGTTGAGATCGGGCTCGACCCACATGCCGCCGACGACCTCCCAGCGGCCTTCCTTGATGCGCTGCTTAATCTGGTCGTTAATCTCGGGGTAGTCGCGGGCCATCCAGTCGTTATAGATTGCGGCGGACTGGGTATAGGTGTAGCCGGGGTACTCGTTCATGAGCTGCAGCGCGGTGGAGAAGGTGTTCTTGACCGTCTGGACGGTTTCGGTCCAGGGCCAGAGCCACGCGGCGTCGATGTGGGAGTTGCCGGTGAGGTGCAGGGTGGCGCGATCCATCATGGGCCTCAGCGCCTCAAGGGTGGACTGGGAAGCGCGGAGGGAGTCATCGAACTGCTGCTGGTTCGCCGTCGCGAGAGCTTTGAGATCCACCTGGCCGATGGCTTTGTCGAGAGTGGCGTGATCGGCGGAGGGATTTTTGGAGAGGCTGGGGATGAGCACGAAGGCGGAGAGAAACTCCTCGCCCATATCCTGGGGGCTGGGGCGGCCGCTGGCGAAGGTGATGGTCATGGGGCTGCCGGCGAAGTGCTTTTCATCGACGGTGGGCAGAAGCTTGACCGCGACGAGCACGCGATCGCCGGGTTTGGCCTGATCGAAGAGGATGATTTGCTCGAGGTCATCGCCCATGGCGACGCGCCGGCCGTTGAAGTAGATGATCTGCGGCACAGGGCCATTGGCGGAGACATCGAAGCGGAACCAGACGCGCGTGCCGGAGAGATCGTAACCATGGAGGTCTTTGGGGACCTCGACCCACTGACGAAACCAGAGGGCTTCTTTGGGGTAAGTGGCGTCCCCTTTGGCGACAGGCCAGGAGGAGTCATCGAGGGAGGGATCCTCGGCGTGGGGCAGATCGCCGGCGTGGTAGCGCCACTGACCGGAGGGCAGGTCGCTGAGGTTTTCGAGCTGGGCGACGACCTCGCGCTGAGAATCCGGCAGCGTCTTTTCGACCTGGAGGACCTGCTGCAGAAACTGCGCGTGAGCGATGCCGGCAAAAAGGAAGGCGGAGAGGACGAAGCGGCCATGCCTGAACACAGTTATTTTCCCTCAGAAGATCGTGATGAAGGCGCCGCTGTCGCGGCCCAGCCGTTGAGGATACCACTTTGCGGGGCGGGAGATACACGAAGCCGGACCGGGTGTTAGCCGGTGCGGGCTCCGCCACAGGGCGAGCGAGGTCTGCGCTCACTAACATCCGCAGCTATGTTATGGGGGGCAATCCGCAGACAGGTCGCCGACCCTCAGGCGTCCCGGCTCGATTTCGATCTGAAAGGAATATGTATTGACATCCGCATACGCGGGTCGAAGCGGCAGGGCGACGGTTCAGGGGTTCTGAGCGAGATATTCCTCGAAATTCTTCATCTGCTGGGTCCAGCCGTCGTCATTACGGTGGAAGGCTTCATCGCGGCGGTCGTCGGGCAGATCGGTGAAGCCGGATTCCGTGAGTGAGAGCCGGGTTCCGGCGGCGGCGGGCTCGAGGCGGAATTCGACCAGGGTCGGTGTCTCCTCGGAGTAATCCACTTTGGGGTCGACGGCATAGGGGTGCCAGGTGAAAGCGAAGAACTGCTCGGGGTCGATCTGCTGGATCACCGCGCGCCAGATGAGGTGTTCGTAACCGGGGTAGAGGATGGGGCCATGGGACTCCTCGCCGACTCTGAAGGGCTCTTCCAGCTTCACGCGGAACCAGGCGCTGAACTCTGCGTGCTCGGTGAGGGCGCGCCAGACGCGGGAGACCGGGGCGCGGAGTTCGATGGATTTCTCGATACGGTCGGGGGTGCGAGTTGGAGCGCTGGTCGAGGACATGGTCCACCTCCACGTTGCAGTCTAGTGCGAAAAAGCGGCACGGGCACTGCCGCGTTCGATGAATTTAGTGAGACGAAAAGATGTCCGTAGGGGACGGTGTCCACTTGCGAACAGCGGGCTTTCAGGCGGCGGTGAGGAGAATGGGATCGCCTTGAGTCACGACGAGGGTGTGCTCGTGGTGCGCGGCGAGGCCGCGGTCGGCGGTGCGGACGGTCCAGCCGTCTCTGGCGAGGAGAGAGAGTCCGGAACGGCTGGCGATGATGGGCTCGACGGTGATGACGAGGCCTTCGGTGAGCACGTCGGTGGCAGAGGGATCGGGCCAGTTGGGGATGCTGGGCTTCTCGTGGATGGTGTGGCCGATGCCGTGGCCGCAAAGCTCGCGGACGACGTGGAAGCCGCAGGCGTTGACCTCACGCTCGACGATGCGGCCGATGTCACGAACACGATAGCCGGCACGGGCGACCTCCATGGCGGCGGTGAAAGAGCGGCGGGCGCAATCGGCGAGGCGAACCCCGATAGCGGAGAGGTTGATGGTGTCGCCCCCAACGACGACGCTCTCGGCGGCATCGGCCATATAGCCGTCTTTCTGGATGGTGACGTCGAGCTTGAGGAGGTCGCCATTGCGAAGCTTGCGACCGGAAGGGATGCCGTGGACGATTTCATCGTTGACGCTGATGCAGGAGGTTCCGGGGAACTGGTAGACGGTAACGGGTCCGGAGACAGCGCCGTTTTCGCGCATGACCGCCGTGCCGATGTCGTCAAGCTCGCGGGTGGTAATGCCGGAACGGACCGCGGATTTCATCGCCTCCAGCATGAGGCGGACGATGTGGCCGGATTCGCGCAGGGCGGCAAGTTCTTCAGGCGTGGAGATGGACACAACAGGTCTCCCTTTCTGTATTGTCGCAGCAGCGGCGTTTATTCTCCCAGCAGAAGGCGCTCGCAGGAGTGGGCACGGCCGGTGGCGGGGTCTGCGTCGATGAGGAGCGCCGCCATGCGCGGATCGCCCTTGGCGGCCTCGAATTTGTTGGGCATGCCGGTAAGGAAGCGCTCGAGGACGAATTCCTTCTGGACGCCGATGATCGAGTCATAAGGGCCGCTCATGCCGACGTCGGTCTGGTACGCGGTTCCGCCGGGGAGGACGCGGTTGTCGGCGGTGGGGACGTGGGTGTGGGTGCCGATGACCGCGGTAACCCGGCCATCGAGATACCAGCCAAGGGCAGCTTTCTCCGACGTGGCTTCGGCGTGGAAGTCGACAAGGATGATTTTGGCCGTGATGGATTTGAGCAGGAGGTCGGCGGTGCGGAAGGGGTCGTCGTTGCCGGGCATGAAGACGCGGCCCTGGAGGGAAATGACAGCATAGGCGACGCCGGAAGGGAGGGTCCCCTGGTAGGCGCCATAACCGGGGGTGCCGGGGGCGTAATTTGCGGGACGGAGGACGCGGCGAGGGCGTTCGTGGCTGTCGGCGGGAACGGATTTAAGGTAGTCGAAAATCTCTTTTTTGTCCCAGATGTGGTTGCCGGTGGTGAGGACCTGGGCGCCGAGGTCGAAGAGTTCGTCCGCGATGGTCGGGGTAATCCCGAAACCGCCGGCAGCGTTCTCACCGTTGATGATGACGAGCTCAACGGAGCGGCTCTGGATGATATGGCCGATATGGGCGTGGACGATTCGACGGCCGGCACTGCCGAAGACATCACCCACAAAGAGGATGCGCATAGATTCAGGGTACAGGGTGCGGGGAGCCGGGTACAGGAGGGAAGGAAAGGGCTGCGGCCCAGGGAGTCAGACAGAGCACGCGGGTTGTTACAGATTTCATCGAATCTTCGGTTTAGGCGGCGAAAAAGCTGTGGTAGGGTGAGTCATGGCCGCTAACACTCGATTCGCTACCGGTGTGCATGCACTGGTCCTGCTGGCTGCCGAGCCAGATGGCTTGCAGACGTCGGAAGAGATTGCCGGGCGACTGAACATCAACCCGGTGGTGATCCGCCGGGTCTTCTCGCTGTTGCACCAGGCCGGGCTGCTGGAGAGCCAGAAAGGTCCTCATGGGGGCTCGAAGCTGGCGCGGTCGGCGAAGTCGATTACGCTGGGGCAGATTTATGAAGCGCTGGATGGGGGCGAGTTGTTCCATACCGGATCGCTCTCCGGAGCGCAGACGGCGAGAGTCGGAACGGCGCTGAAGAAGGTGTTCGCGGACGCTGAACGAGCATTGAGCGAGGAACTGGACAGGACGCGGCTGAGCGATCTGGCGAAGAAAACGGGAAAAAAGGCAAAGAAGTAACTCAGGCCGCCGCTGCATCCGCTGCAACCAGCAGCTTCCTGGAATCCCGCAGCCAGCGCAGCAGGAGCCAGACGGCAATCACGATCAGGGAGAGGGTGAGGCCACTCCACAGGCCGGCGAGCCCCCATTTCCATTCAAAACAGAGCAGAGCCCCAAGGGGAAGACCGAGGACCCAGTAGCCCATGAAGTTCATAAGCATGGGGAAGCGGGTCTCGCCGAGGCCGCGAAGCGCGCCGGTGGAGACGGTCTGGATGCCGTCGAAGATCTGGAATCCGGCGACGATGGCGAGGATATGCGCGCCGAGAGCCACGACCTGGGGGTCGCGCGTCCAAATATGGATGATGGGGCGCGGGATGAGCAGGAAGAGGATGGCCATGAGCGCCATAAATCCCGCGCCGAGCGCAATGGCGAGCAGGCCGGCACGGCGGGCGCGGGCGCGATTACCCGAACCAATCGCATGGCCGACGGCGACAGCAGCCGCGGCGGAGATGCCGAGCGGGACCATATAGGTATAAGCGGCGCAGCTGAGGACGATTTCGTGCGTGGCCAGCGCGATCGGGGTGAGGTGCGAAGCCATGACGGTGGCCGCGCCGAATGCGGCGACTTCCAGGACGACCTGGGAAGCAGCGGGCAAGCCGAGCCGGAGCAGGGCGCGCAGGCGGGTCCAGTCGGGCGCGGGCCAGTGGCGGAAGAGAGCGTGGCCGCGTTCGGATTCGTGCAGCCAGGCGGCATACACCAGCACCGCGGCCATGTAGATGCGGGCGAACACCGTTGAGATCGCCGACCCGCGCACGCCCAGGGCGGGCATGCCGAAGTGGCCGTAGATGAAGATCCAGTTGCCGGCGAGGTTGACGAGATTGGCGCTGATGAGCGCGAAGCTGACGGGACGCACGCGGCCCACTCCCTGCAGGTAGCGGCGAAATCCACCGTAGACGAGCAGAGGAAGAGTGCCCCAGTTGAGGAGATCGACATAGGAGCGGCTGAGGCCGGCAACCGTGGGATCCACGCCGTGACCGGTAAAGAGGCGCGCGGCGACCAGCATCGAGAGCATGAGCAGGGGCGTGAAGGCGAGGGCGATGTACATGCCCTGGGCGAGCGAGCGATGGCAGTCGTCGAAGCGCCCGGCGCCCCACGATTGTGAGACGAGGGTGTCGAGACCGAGGAGCACTCCGATGCCGAACAGAGAGGGCGCGTAATAGATGGCATTGCCGAGTCCGACCGCGCCGATGGCGTCGGGACCGAGGCGGCCGACCATAATGAGGTCGACGATGGTCATGGTCATCCATCCCAGCTCGGAGAGCACGACGGGAATGGCGATAGCCAGCAGAGCGCGCAGCTCCTCGCCGAGATGGGAGGGGCGCTGATGCTGATCAAAGACAGCGAGCGGCGCGGTCGGGCTGGACTCTTCGGAGGACATGAGGCTGGATTATTGTAGATGGCCGTTGGCCGCGGCTCCGATGGGCCGGGAGCGCGCGCGGCGTATGGTAGATTCGAGAATGAACGCCTGCGCCCCCGCAGTGCGGAGAGATGGCCGAGTGGCTGAAGGCGCACGCTTGGAAAGCGTGTAAACTCGAAAGGGTTTCCAGGGTTCGAATCCCTGTCTCTCCGCCATAATCCCCAATTAAGTTATGGTTTTAGCGGCTTCTCCGCCGCCGCAGCCCTGTGCGCTACGTCCGATCCAGTTCCGACGCGGACTCTTCGTCGAGACAAATTGTCACATTCGGATGGGTGCGGAGGATGGTTGCGGGGCAATCCACGGAGATGGGATCCTGCAATGTGCGCCGCACACTCTCGGCTTTGCGCTTCCCTGGCACCGATGCGATCAATCGCGGGACTTTGAGCAGGGTCGGGATGGTCAGCGTCAGGGCGTGTGTCGGCACCTCGTCGAGACGGGGGAACCAGCCTTCGGCAAGTTGCTGCTCGCGGCAGGCCCGATCGAGGGTGACGACCTTGATCGGCTCCGGGTCGTCGAAATCAGCTTCGTGGGGATCGTTGAACGCGAGATGCCCATTTTCCCCGATGCCCAGCAGGCAAATCTGCGGATCGGCCGCGGTGAGCTTCTCCATGTAGTCGCGCTGCACCTTCTCCAGATCCGCAGCGCTCCCATCCATCTCGTAGAAGGCCGCCATCGAGACCCGGCTGGTCAGCTTCTCGCGCAGATAGCGCCGGAAGGACGCAGGGTGATTCTCGTCGATGCCGATGTACTCATCCATGTGGAAACCGTGAACCTTCTCCCAGGGAAGGTCGGGAAGGGAAGTCAGAGCATGCAGCATCTCAAACTGGGAAGCCCCGGTGGCAAAAATGATGCCGATGACCTCCCGCTGCGCGGCCACTTCCCGCATGGCTGCCGCGGCAATTTCTGCAGCCGCTTGCCCCGCCGCTTTGGCGGTTGGGTAGACACGTACCTTCATGTTGCCCTGATCCGGATTCTTCCAATTCATCGTCAATTGATCCTCACGCGATCCTCGGTCCGCCAAAGTCGCGAATTTGGTGTTCATCGATGAGTTTCTTTGGGGGCGGCCCGATCCCGAGGCACTCCCCTGACGAGGAGATTGACAATTGCAATCTCGCCGCCTGGATTCCATCTGAATTGAACCAGGTCGGCTTCTGCGCCCACGCGCAGCAGTCCGCGGCCGCCTGCAAAGCGGCCGGGATTCCCCGTGGCCATCTGCATCGCATCGCCGAGAGAAAATCCTGGCAGGCGTGCGACGTTAGCGACGCCGGACTTCAGCGGCAGCGCTGCGCCTGCCAGCCTTCGAGTGCCCGGAATGCCAATCCTTCCGTCGGCGGTCAATTCCACAGCCCCCCCCACGGAGGTCTCATATCTTCCCGGGGGCATTCCTGCAAGGGCCACCGTGTCGGACACCAGAATGCAGCGCTCTGTTCCCTTGGCGCGCAGCATCGCTTTTAGAGTATCCGGCGGCAGGTGATGACCGTCGGCGATGAAAGACGCTGCCAGACGATCGTCCGCAAGCTGTGCCCACAGCAGATTGGGATGCCGCGGTAACTCGTCGGCCACGCCGTTTCCCAGATGCGTGGACAAGACCGCTCCCGCCTCTGCCGCCGCGTGGATGCGGGCCGGATCGGCGTCCGTGTGGCCGATGGCCACCACACATTTCCGGCTCGCCAGGTGGGCGATGCAGGGCAGCGACTCATCCCAGTGTGGCGACAGCGTCACCATCCCCACGAGCCCGTCGCTGGCCGCCTGCCAGCGCTCAAACTCCGCGATATCAGGAGGCCGGACGTGGTCGCGCGGATGTGCGCCCCGCGGGCCATCCGCAGGCGACAGGTGCGGGCCTTCTGTGTGAACGAACGGAATGACATGGCGCGCGAGCGGAGAGTGATGGCGCGCCTCAGCGATGGCACGCAGGGCTGCGACGATCCGGTTCTCGGAGGCAGTGATGATCGTCGGGATAAATGTGGTGACCCCGACGGCGAACAATGAGTCCATCAGGGCAATCACGAGATCCGGCGTGATCGACTCCGCATTCAGATCCCAGCCCGCATAGCCGTTCACCTGCAGATCGATGAATCCGGGCGACAGCCACAGATCTTCGTCTCCGGACGGTCCAGGAGCGATGGATTGAATGACTCCATCCGCGACGACCACTTGAATGAACTCACCGGTGAGCGGATCTCGTCCGTAAATCGACTCCCGCCTCACGCTGCCTCCGGAAGATCAACCGGCGCCGTGCGAACTCGATTTGTTCCATGCCGGACCAATGAGACCACTGTATCGAGATTCAACGAGAGAGCATAACCAGGCGCGCCGTGTCCACGGAACGGTTGTGCTTCGAAAAGCAGGAACGACGCATAGCGACCGCACGCGGCAACGGGATATCGTAGGCTTGAGTTTCGGCACGCGCACGCATCGCGCAACCGCCGTCACAACTCAGCGAGGAGGCCGGATCCTGACCACCCACAACCGAAGTCGACGCGATTTTCTCCGTGCAGCAGGAGTCACCGCGGCCAGCGCCGTCGCGGTTCCGGCCTGGTTTGCTAAAGCCGAGGGACCGGAATCGATGGCAGCTCAGACGGCCGCGGTTCCGCCGACCATCATGCGCGGGCTGATGGTCGACGCGGGACGCGTTCCGGAGAAGCTGGAGTATTACCGCCGCGTCATCGACTTCTGCGCGGAGTGGGGATTCAATGCCCTCCAGTTTCGCCTCGCCGACGACCAGGGAAGCGCGCTCCGCTTCGCTTCGGTCTCCGGTCTGGTCACCCACAGGAATGCGTTCACACCGGAACAACTGCGGGATCTCGCCGAATACGGCCAACGCCACGGCGTCGACGTCTTTCCGGAGATTGAGTCCTTCGGGCACACGGGCTACGTCACGCGTTCGCCCACATTTGCGCATCTGCTGGATCGCGATGCAGGCGGCTCCTCGGAGTTTTCCGGAATCAGCCCGGTCGATCCCGCAACGCTGGAGCTGATGACAAAACTTTATGGCGAAGTCGCTTCGATCTTTCCTTCGACTTATCTGCACGGCGGCTGCGACGAGGTGAACTGGGGCGGCTCCGAGCGTTCCCGGAAGGCGCTGGAGAACCGAAGCCGCGCGCAGATTTGGGCCGATTATCTGAATGCCCTGAATCGCGTCGCGGTGGGTCTGCATAAGGAGCTGATCGTCTGGGGCGACTTTGTCCTGCACAAGGAACCGCAGATCCTGGACCTGCTGGACAAAAATATCATCATCATGGACTGGAACTACGCAGAGAACAACGCGGTTCCGCTGCATGAGACGCTCGGGAAGATTGCCGCGCATGGCGCTCGCGGCATCGGAGCGCCGGGCCTCTCCTGTTATCGCTGGGGCCCGCGCGTCGGCACCGAGCAACTTCAAAATGTCGACGCATATGCCGAAGCGTATCTGGGGTCGAACGAACCAGCTTCGATCGGCGTGGTGATCACCAACTGGATTCCCAGCCGCTACATTCAGAATTCCATCTGGGACAGCTTTGCGTACTCTGCCGTCGCTCTTAACCAGGGAACCGCCGCTGCGCAGACGTCGGGCTTCCGGCGTTTCGTCGAGAAACACTATCAGGCGCCCTGGGGTGAGCAGTGGCGCGAGGTCTTCGAAAGCCTCTACAGCGCGGCACCCTATTGGCCGGGACGCGCGACAGAGTCCTGGCAGGGGCTCACGCTGCCGGTTCCCTGGAGCAGCGACGCCGAGTTGACCGCCGTGCTTCGGGCCGGCGCTCCGTCTCCGAATCCATTTACGCGGCTCTCCAGTCTGCTGGTCCTGCTGGAGCCGTCTGTCCTGACGAATCTCTCCGATTTCCAGGCCTTTGCTCTTTGTGTCCTTTATCTGGAGAGGATGTTCTGGCGGGAAAGCGCGGTGATCGAGCAGGCAGGGCAGCGGCCGCTGGATCGGGCGAAAGCCGCGCTGCTGATCCAGACAATTGCCGCGCGCGATCAGGCGCTGGCGGACGCTCTCACTCAGGACTGGGACACGGGGCGCTTCGCCGACGCTACCGCGGCATCGCAGCCGGTCACCGACCTCCATCCGAAGGACCAGATGCTGTTCCAGTGGAAGCAGGCGGCGCGCTACTCAGCCTCGCTGGCGCAGAATCCCGATCGCTTCTGCACATTGCTGCAGGGTTGAGTGAGGCGGGAGGTGGTCACCGAGGAGCGCTACCCGCGCCGCGGGCGCGTACCTCGGGCTCCTCCGCATCGGGAGTGAGAGCGGCCAGGACGCTCTGGGCATACCAGCGCGACAGATAATCGTTCGGGTGCAGAGGGTCGTTCAGACAGTCCCTCGGAGCTTTGGCCGCGAAGACGGCTCCGCTGATCGCGGTCATATCCACCAGTTGCACGCCCTGACCGGTCATCGCGCGGAGGCGGTCCTCGTATTCGGTCACCCGATCCCAGTAGGTTCGATTGGAACTGTAGGCAGGATCGAAGCGCATGGTGGCCAGCAGCAGGAACTCCGCGTCGGGGTTGGTGTGCTTCACGGCGCGCATCACCGCGGAGAGGTTCCCGGCAAACGCATCGGCCGAGAGGCTCCAGAAATCGTTTTGCCCGAAGGCAATGAGGACGAGATCGGGGTTCAGTGTGCCGACCATGCGCGCGGCCATCTTGCCGGCCCAGTTCGAATCCGCACCGCTCTGGGATGCATTGAAAAGCGCGATGCCTGGATTGTTCCAGGTCTTTCTGAGTTGTTCTGCGAACAAATCGATCCATGGCTGCTGGTACGGAGGGATCTTCTGCATATGGCTGGAGCCGACGCCGAAGGTGATGCTGTCGCCATAGGCAACAATGCGCAGCGGCTGACGCGCACGGAGGATGCGGAGGGTTTTGGGTAGTTCTGCGCCAACGTAAGGCTGGGTGGGCCCGGTCCACGCATCGTCGTGCTCATAGGTGACCAGCACTTGTTTGCCGCCGATCTCGTTCCAGGCAAGGTCTCCCTGCAGGAGATCCGATGCGCTGATCCGGGACATGCGGGAATCGGCCGTGGCGACGAGGGTGCGACCTTCCAGCGTGAAGTCCGTGCCCTGCCGATACTGAACGCTGCCGTCATAGCTGGTGACCGAGAGGATCCGAACCGGGGCGAACATCAGCGTGCCGGTTGCCGGCTCTGCGATGCGGGATGTGAGCAGGACGGCTTCGCCCGAGACCTTCGATCCCTTCCAGAACGATCGCATCAGCTCGGCATCGTTCTGCGAACTTCTCAGGGCAGGGTCGTCGTCGTGGTAGACATCGAGTTCCGCGCGGGCCAGCGTCATGACACCAGCTGTGGCTTCTTTCGAGATCACCAGATCGACGCTGGAGGTCAGGGGATGGGGTCGGAAGTAATCCTCCAGGGAATCAGGCTCTTTTCCGGGCTGGATATCCTCAGGAGAACGAATCGTCATCAGGAGGCGCCCGTCTTCGCCCAGGCAGCGGACAGAAAGCGTGGCGAGGCCGGCGGGCGTGGAGCGCAGAAGGGCGGTCACCATCATGGGGTTATTCCCGGTGACCGGTATGCACTGGCTGATGGATCCGGCGCCGGGTCCGAATACCATCGCGTGCCTCGCAGGAGCGCCTGCGTTTGTCTCCAGATGGACGTCACCGAAGATCTGCCATCCCGACGTCCCCTCCGCGAATGACGGATTCGCGGAAATGCGCGTCGCCGTATCAGCGGCCTGAGCAGGCCGCGGCGCGCCCAACCACAGACTCAGAAGAACAAGGAGGAAGAGAAGAAGGCGCCGTCGCGGAGGGCCAGCCGGAGCTTCTGCGGGGAAGCGGCAGCGCTTAATGGGAAAAATGACCTTCGGTTCAGGAAGGGGCGCGCACAGTGTTGCCCGCCGGTTTGCGCGGCAGTATGCTCGTCCACAGAAATCCCAGGGTGAACGCGTGTCAACCACAATCGTCTCTCCTGCCGGCAGGGCTGTCTTCTTCTGTTTGGCTCTCGTAGCTGTGCCCCTCCACGCCGATGTTCGACTTCCGGCGATATTTGCCAACCACATGGTGATCCAGAGAAGCGAGCCGGTGCATGTGTGGGGATCCGCCGCCGCCCAGGAAAGCGTGGCCGTTGCGTTTCGCGGAACTCAGCGCAGCACCACGGCCGACGCCTTCGGCCGCTGGTCGGTGGAATTGCCTCCCGGAGAGGCCGGCGGTCCCTTCGTGCTCTCGGTTCAGGGCGCCAGCCGCATCACGCTGTCGGATGTTCTGGTGGGGGATGTGTGGGTCGCCTCGGGTCAGTCGAATATGGGATTTGCCGTGAAAGAGGGCAAGGATGCGGCGCAGGAGATCGCTTCCGCCAACATTCCCCAGCTTCGGCTGATGAACGTGAATCAGCGATACGCCGATTATCCGCAGGACGACCTTGACGTTCTGCTGCCCTGGAGCGTGAGCGCGCCGGGCACGGTGGAGGACTTCTCCGCCGTCGCGTATTTCTTCGGTCGTGAGCTGGTGCAGCGAGAGCGCGTGCCCATCGGCATCATCGAGTCGGCATGGGGAGGTACGCCGGCTGAAGCGTGGACGAGCATGAGGGCTCTCTCGCAGGACGCCTCGCTCATGCCGGTGTTTTCCGCCTGGGCCGCGATGCAGGGCGCTGAGCCGGCAGCCGCGCTGGCGCAGGACCAGGAGCACAGAGAGCTGGAGAAGCAGGCTGGCACCGACGAGAATCTTCGGCTGCCCTGGCATCCGGTGTTTAGGGCCTGGGCCCCCGCGGCGCTTTTCAACGGCATGATTGCTCCGCTCACGCGCTATCCCATTCGCGGGGTCATCTGGTACCAGGGCGAATCGAACACCGACTCGCTGCGTTATGCCATCTATGGAAGACTCTTTCGCGCTTTGATCCAGGACTGGCGAGCGGCGTGGTCCGAGGGCGATTTTCCTTTCCTCTACGTACAGATCGCGAATTACCGCGCCGGCCCCGAGGACCACTGGCCGGAGATTCGCGAGGCCCAGCGCGGGGCGCTGGACCTGGTGAACACGGCCATGGCGGTCACCATCGACATTGGCGACCCGGAAAACATCCATCCTGCCGACAAGCAGGATGTGGGGCACAGGCTGGCCCTCGCCGCGCGCGCTGTGAGTTATCGTGAGTCCGTCGAGGACTCCGGACCGCTCTTCCGGTCCTCGATCCGCGAGGGAGCCGAGTTGCGCCTGTTCTTCGATCACGCTGGCGACGGGCTGGCGGTGAAGGGCGGTCGTCCTGAGGGCTTTGAGATTGCGGGAGCAGACGGACATTTCGTGCCGGCCGCAGCCCGTGTGGAAGGCGCAACGGTCGTCCTCTCCAACCCCGCGGTTGCGGCGCCTGTCGAGGCCCGCTACGGCTGGGCAGACGATCCGGCGTGCAACCTTTACAACCAGGCCGGGCTGCCTGCTTCGCCATTCCGAACTGCGCTGCGGTAGAGGAGTCGCTGTCTCCATAAGACCTCGTATCCGGACGATTCTGTGTTTCTCTCCCAGTTAACGATTGCGCAAGCGCCCTCTCAGGGCCGACTGTCCATTTGGGCGTAGACGGGAACACCCAGCTGCCGCCGCACCGCATAGCCCACCGTAGCTGCGCTGAAATCTGCGAATCGGGGCCATTGCGTGACAACGATCCCGTGCGCATCCATAAGCAAAGTGGGAGGGGTCTCCCCGTCACGGGCGCCGGCAAAGAGAATCGAGGGCGCGTCGAGATCGAGCAGCGCATTGCGCAGTGCCGCAGATGTGCCAGGAACAGGCACAAGAACTACGATCTGTAATTGTTTTTCGCTATATTCCCTGGCCAGGCTGCGCAGTATGCTCAGCCGCGCCATCGTGCCGGGAGAAATGAGTCCGTCTGCATCGATTTGAAGGTCGAGACTCGTGACGAGTCGGTACTGTGCTGTGCCGAGCACGGGGAGTTGACGGCCCTCGAGCGCGACCCGATTTTGCAGCAACCGGCTGTCGAACTTCGGTCCCGCGCTGCCGCGATGACTGGCTGGCTCGTCCCCATCAGGCGGCAGGATGAGGAGGGTGCTGCCTTTTTCTGCTCCAGCGGACTGCAACTGGTCGAGCGAAGGCCAGACCTTGCCGTTCCAGTTCCACCGCGGTTTATCGAGACCGCGGTATTCATAACGGTTGCCGGTAAATACCAGCCGGCTGCCGAAGCTGCGCATCAGCAGGGGACTCGTGGAGCGAATCGTATTCTCGCGCACCACGACGGGATTTCCCTCCAGCTCCGTTCCCTGGTCATTCACAATGGGAGCGGCAGACACAGGGGGATTCCAGTCGATGCGGTTCTTCTCGATCGTCAGCCCGTCGATTGTGCCGTTATCCCAGGTGTGAATATAGAGGGCTCCCTGGAGCTTTGCCATGCGGGGGCTAAGCCCGTTGTCGACACAGACGTTGCCGCGCACCACCGCGTCGTGAGTCACGTAGCCGGCTGCGAACACAGCAACGCAGTAACCCTGGGTGTCGTGCGCATAGTTGCCCTCAACCGTGTTGCGTGTGGTGGCCCAGTCAATGTCATAGGCGCCACCGTCGACGCCGGGGCTTTCGGTCAGGAAGCTCTCGTTATTGCGCACGGCGCAGTCCGTGCAGGACCAGGTCCAGATGGCATTCGGCGTGCCCACACTCTCCGTCGGCTGCTGTCCGACCAGCCAGGCCGCGCTTGAATCGATCAGGCCGTTGCGGACGCGGAACAGGATGATTCCGTCGCCGTAAACATCGTGCGCGACGCTGTTACGAATCACCACATCGCGGTTGTAACCCGCCTCGTCCGAGTAGAAGTCGCCGGCGCCCATCATAATGCCGGCCCATTGATTGGTGTGGGCCGCGACTACGTTCTCGATCAGCACATGATCGAATCGCTGCCGCTGCGATCCGCGGAGAAAAACCACCAGGCCGTTGTCTTTGTTGCGCAGCTCGCCGCCATAGACATCGTGGACGATGAGATTGCGCAGCGTGATATGGCTCTGCACTTTCTCCTGATCGCCGGTGACCAGGAGACCATAGGTCGTGCCGCCGGCAATACCCAGAGAATCGATCTGCCAGGACTCGCCGTTTTTGAGCAGCACGGCCTGAGGATCGCCGCTCCGGGCGACGATTCTCGGACGGGGTCCTTCGCCCCAGGCGGTCAGGCGGATGCGCGCCGCCGGCTCCCCCGATCCGTGCAGCGACAGCGATCCGCGGCACTCGGTCCCGCGCCGCAACGCGATCACGTCACCGGGCTGAAAGGTCCGGGCGGACACCGAATCGAGCGCCGTCCACGGATATTGCTGACTTCCGTCGCCTGCCGCCGTCGCGGAGCAGTCCACAAAATAGCGCGCCGCCCACGCGCGTGGACCGATCCCTGAGAGGAGCAGCAGAGCAAGGGAGAAGAACGCGGGCTTGAGAGGGAAACGGAGGCGGATGCTCATTAGCAGTAAGGGTTCCCGCAGGGCCGCCGTTCTCGCAGCCCTGCAGATCAGTCAGGTTTCTTCTCCGGAGAAGCGGTCAGAAGTCCAGACGAATGGCGAACTGGCCTTCGCGCGGATTATCCTGGACGCCGAGGATTTCACCGAAAGTAGGCGATCCGATGGAGGCGCTTGTACCTCCGCAGCCCTGAATATTGTAGTAGTGACGGTTGAAAGCGTTATAGAAGTCCATGCGCATCGAGAGGTTGTACTTTCCGTCGGGACCCACTCTGTTGTTCTTCAGGAAAGTCACATTTTCATTTGCCTGTCCGGGACAGCGCAGGCGCGATGTGTACGGCGAGGGCGGCAGGTATCCTGCGGCCGGGTTACTGGCCACGGCCGACGACATGTAGTAATCCTGTGCAGGAACCGTGCCGCCCGAACCCACCGGTACATAGTGTCCGGGGTGGGTAGGTCCCTTATAGCTATTAAGGTTGAACTGTGGATAGATATCAGCCCAGAGAGGCCAGTAAGGATTGGCCGCGCCGACTCTGAACGGCTGTCCGGTGTAATAGCTGACCAGACCACTCGTCTGCCAGCCGCCGACTGCCGAACGCAGCGCGCGGTTGAATGAGGCGCCCCAGCGCTGTCCCTGGCCAAACGGAAGTTCGTAGGTGACAAAGCCCTTGACAACCTGGGGCAGGTCGAAGCCTGTGAGGGCATGCGCTGCGCCGCGCATGTTCTGGAAATCTTCTACACCGGAATAGCCGTTGTTGTAGTCCTGCTCGGAGGAAAAGGAATCGCCTTCCTGACGCGACCAGCCGTAGTTCATGTCCATGGTGAGGCCGCGACCGGTCTGTTTCACCACATCGACAACGAGGGAGTCATAGAAGCTCTGCCCCAGGGGCAGGCCCGCATAGTTGAGGTTGGCGCAGCATCCGTACCAGTACGTCATTTCAGCCCCGGCCATCTGCGGCAAAGGCGCCAGCGCGGCCAGCGCCGGGCCGTTGAAATTCGGGTAGGGACAGGAGACACCGTTAATGTCAGTATCGCCGTACTGGCAATACATCCAGTTCCAGATGCTGTAGCCCGGATTGCTGTTAAGGAGCTTGAGGAATTTCTGGGTGCTGGTTTCGTTCCATGCCAGGGCGGTATCGGTAAGCCGGTGGCCGCGGTTCCCGACGTAGGCAATCTCCAGCCGCATATTGGGGGTGAGCTGCTGCTGGACGCCGAGGTTGAAAGCTTCGCTGTATCCCAGGCGCAGCGAACGCGGATCGGTCTCAACCGGGAAAGGCAACATAGTCGAGGGATCGGTGGCCAAAGTGGCTTTGGACAGGACGCCGGGGTAATACCCGCCGCCGCTGGGGTTGTCCCAGTCGAAACTGGTGGCGGTGTTCGAGCCAATCTGGGGGGCGAAGCCGTCGGGAACGCCGCCGAAAAAGCTGATGCCCACGGGATTAAAGATCAGACCGTAGGAGGCGCGCACGACCACTTTGGGCTGCAGCTGGTAAGCGATACCCAGGGTAGGGCCGAAATTGCGCGCATATTCGTACTTATCGAAGCTGTCGCCTCCTCCTTTGGCAAAGACCAGGGAGCCAGGGAGCGCGGCCCCGTAGACAGCTGTTAGTTGCTGGTCAACGACGGTCGGATCGAAGTTGGCCCAGTTCCCGTTTTTCTCATGGAAGCGCGTGTTGTAGTTCCAGCGCAGGCCCATGTTGACCGTCAATTTGGAACTGACTTTGAAACTGTCCTGGGCAAACAGGTCGATCTCTTTCTGCCGTCCATACAGGTTGTAGGCCACGGACTCCGACGCCTGGCTGACGAGACCCAGCTCATAGGTAGCAAATCCGAAACCATCGTACGGATAGCCCGGACCGGCGGTATTCAGATAGGAAAAGTCAAAGGAATACGCACCCGAGTCCTTCGTCCCTCCGGAGTTATTGATCTCGTGGGCGACGAACTCTCCACCGAAAGTCAGGGTGTGGCGGCCTTTGTTCCAGGTAACGGTGTCGCCGGTGGTGACAACCGCGCCAGAGACATGGCCTTGCCACGTATTGCCCATGTAGGTCTCGTTAATTCCCGTCTGGCCGTCGGTAAACGATATCTGGGGAAAATTGTCGGCCCCCGTGTTCCCAAATCCCACCTGCGAGTTCCAGTCGCCGGGAGAGGCCGGCACGGCAGCGTTGTAATCGAAGGTGTCGGTGAAGTTCAGGACGTTCAGCAGATGCGGGGTGAACGTGTGCGACTCGCTGATACGGTATTGGTTCTGGTGGTAGGTGCGGATGTCGGAATTGGACAACGGGCCGCCGGCCGAACTGCCGGCTTGCCAAAGCCCGCCGGCATCGGTGCGCGGCTTGTGGTCGTAGATCCAGGAGCCGGAGAGGTGATCGTTGTTGCCCAGGACGTGATCCAGCTTAATCACATACCAATTGGGAGTCTGGCTGGGCACACTGGCCAGGGGCGTTCTTTCGTTGTTGGTGACGCCGCCCAGGTTGGGAGCATAGCTGGAGTAGAAGGTATTCACCTTCTGAGCCACGGCACTGAGCCTGCCCGGGGGAATCACGTTGCCGGTGAACTGATTGCCGGTCAGGGGATCGTAAATCATGTCCTGTTGCGCCTGGATGGACTGGCCGGCGTTGTTCTTCACCATGATGGGCGTCAGGCCGGTGCAGTTAGGCGGCGCGCAGGGCATGACGTTGCCGTTGCCGTCGGTCCACAGATACTGGCCCAGCACCCCACTGAAGTTGCCGCCCAGCATCGCCGCTGTGGGGACGGTCGCACCGCCGCTGTTCATCCGCCAGTCAACCTGCGTGTATCTCTCGAAGGTTCCGAAGAAGAAGGTCCTGTTTTTGCGGATCGGCCCCCCCAGGCTGAAGCCGTAATCCCAGGCGCGTCTTTTTCCTTTCGGCTCGTTCAGAGAGTCGTTCGTCCAGGTATTGGCGTCGAAAAGCTCGTTGGCCCCATAGGTGAACGCGGACCCGTGCAGAGAGTTAGTCCCCGACTTGAGGCTGAAGGCCATCACGCCGCCGCCGGTAATGGCGCTTTGCGCGTCCAGACCGCTGGTTTGCGCCTGCACCTCCTGCACGGCTTCCATGCTGGGCCCTCCATCCATGGAGTCGCCGCGGACGTTCGAGGTGCCGGAGGTGCCATCGATGGTGTAGTCCTTGGTAAACCACTGGCCGCCATTGATGGTTGCCCCATAGGGCGAGCTCACTAACGAATAGCCGGGCGTAATGGCTACGGCAAAATTCTCGATGAAGCGTCCGCCGCCATAAATGCTTAAAGGCAGATCGTTGACAACATCGGCCTTCATGTTGGTGCCCACCGAAGCCGTGTCCAAATCGAGAATGGGCGCGCCGCTGGTGACGGTCACCGTCGCGCTGGTAGCGCCCACGTGGAGAACGATGTCGAGGCGGGCCACCTCTGTTGAGCTCAGGGCCACCGCCGGGCGCAAAACTGTGTCGAATCCACCCCTCACAAATTCAACCGAATAGGTGCCGGGAAACAGGTTGGGGACCACGTAGATTCCGTCGCCGTTGGAAACGGTCTTGCTGGACACGTTAGTGCCCGCATTGGTTGTCGTCACCTCCACGCCCGGTACAACTGCGCCGGAGCTGTCGGTGACGATCCCGGTGATCGTGGCGCGATTCGCCTGCGCTCCGGCTCGCGGAGCCGCCACAAGGACCACCACCAGTCCCAATAAAACCGCGGAAATCCAACAGGCCGACAGCACCCCATGCACAATCTTGTTCATATTCTGTTTGTTTGCCATATTGCTGCCCCCAAAGCCTTTCCTCAGTCCAGGCTCGTTCTTGTTACTGCCACCGACTGCAGGCGCGGCCGCAACGGCGCCGCTGGATCTGTTTCGAACTCTTCATTCATACCGCCGCTTTTCCCGGCCGAGTGAAACGGCTCGGTCGGCTCGGTGACCTTCGTCACTTGCGCGGTCCGTACCGGATTCCCGCCCCGGGCGCTCGCGTCGGCGCTGACTTTGTGCAGCCGCACCTCTGCGAAGCCCATGGCGCCTGGGGTGAGATTGATTCCGTACCCGTCCGCGCGTGCGCCTGGGATTTTCTCATTGGCGGTGTAGAACAGGGTGAAGGCGTTGCCGCCCTCCTCGACCAAGCCCAGCGGCGTGCGCACCTCGGTCGCCCACACATGGCGGCCGCTCTGCACAATCAGTTGCCGCCCCGGCGACCAGCGGATCCCATCCGCGGAAATCGTGTATCCAATCTCGTTCGGCACATGGTTGTCGTACACCGCCAGATAGGTCCCGTCTGGTAACTTCGTGACGATCGGGTTCTCGATGAAGCGCGGCTCCACATGCAGGGGATTGAATGCGGTGCAGCGTGTCCACGGCCCCTTCAGCTCCGGAGCCGTTGCCAGCCCCACCTGCCACAGGGAGAGGGGCAGGCGCTCGGTGTGAGCGCTTCCGTACAGGGCGTACCAGCGCTTACCCACCTGATAGGGAAAGAACGAATCGGTCCCCTGCAGACCTTCCCACGGATCTGAATGCGCACCGCGTTCCAGAACGACGCCCGCATCCTGCCATGGGCCGTCGATGCCCTCGCGACCCGGTTGCCGGGCAACCGCCCGCCATATGCGCCCTTCATGGTTGGTCAGCCATGCCCGGGATGTATCCGGCGCCGCCGCATACGCCACATAAAAGAGGTTCCAGCGATCGGCTTTGGCGTCGAACACCGGGATCGGCGACCACAGAGCCGCCCGCGGATCCTTCCCGGTAAAATCCCCGCTCGATTCAAACAGGGTGGTCACACGCCGCCAGTGCTCGCGGTCCTGGCTCGTCCAGTGGGCTAGCCGCATCTTCACCCAGTGCGGGTCCCCGACCATTTCCGAGGTGAATAAATGGTAGGTCGGCCCGAGTTTGATGACCCGGCCCCCTTCAAAGCCGTAGCGGTTCCCCTCCGCTCCCGGGGTGTGAATCGTTAGCACCGGCCGCGCGGATTGCCGGACCACATGCAGCTGAATCTCTGAGGCGGCATCCACCGGCTCACCGGCCGATCCGCCCGGGACGGGCAACAAGAGCATAAGATTGACAACCAGCGCCATGCCTGTGCGGATCATGTCGGGACCCCACCTCAGCCGCTCAGCCGTTAGAAACATCAAGAGAGATTCGCCCTCCCTTGTACGCAAGCCGCGCACCGGTCTGAAAGGTAATGAAGGTTAGGTCTTCCGTTACTCCTGCCTTTTCAGGCGCGATTCCGCAAGACGAGAGCTCCGGATACCCCATCCCGTTCTCCGCAGGCCGCCATCGCGATTCCCGGTGGCTGAGGGATTCGCTGGGGCGGTCAACCGGGGCGATCAACCGGGGCCGTCAACCCCACTGCGGGCGCGCCGCCACCTCGGGTGCCGGTTGTTTGGGCGGCCAAGAGTCACGGAAATTGCCCAGGGACCGCAGAATCGCTAACGATAAGTAACGCTCCCAATAACCGTTAACGCCATGAAAGTCAGGATGAGATCTTGTTTGACCCCCCTGGAACCCGATGCTAGAATTCGGCCCGAATGCCCGCCCTTTCTGCCGAAGCCGGTAGCCTCCAGTGACCTCAGTGCATGAGCCCCCGGCGCAGCCTATGGCTCTCTCGCTGTTCGAGAAGCGTGAAGAACTTCGCCGGGTTCTGCAGAGCCGGCAGTTTGCCGGCGCTCCCAAACGGGCTCGCTTTCTCGAATTTGTCTGCGAGCAGGCGTTCCTGGGAAATGGCGAGAAACTCAACGAGTTCCTTATTGGTGTCGAGGTCTACGACCGCGGATCGGAATTCTCTCCGCAGAGAGACCCCATTGTCCGCGTTCAGGCCCATGAGATTCGCCGTTCGCTGAAGAAGTACTACGAGGAGGGCGGCGCCGAGAATACCCTGCGCATCGATCTGCCTTCCGGGCACTATGTCCCGGTTTTCAGCCGCAGCGCCCCTGAGGCTCCGGAGCCGTCTGCGCCGAATCTCCCGGGCGCGCCGTCAATGTCCGGTCCGCTCCACCTTGCGATTACCGTGATCCTCGGTACGCTTTGCGTGGCGCTGGCCGTGTTCCTCATCCTGGCGCTTCAGAGAAGACAGCCCTCCGCGCCGGCGCCCTCCGCGGCCGCCACTCTTCCGGAGGGCCTGAAGTGGTTCTGGGGACCCTTCCTTCCCCCGGCACGCGCTCCGCTGATTGTGATCCCGAATCATCCGGTGTTGCGGGCCGCCCATAATGGAGACAGCGCCGAAACTGTCGCTCGCGGCCACGAGATCCCCAAAGCCGATCTGCCCGAGTTTCGTGACACCATTCATTTCCGGGAGCTCAGGCGCTTCGTTTTCGTCCCGTCGCTCACCGATTTCACGGCCGTAGGCGAGACCCTGGGGGTTGTGCGTCTCTGCGAAATGTTCTTCCGAGTGGGCGGTCCCTGCCGCGTGCAGCCTTCGCGCCTGGTGAACTTCGAGGAGATCCGCAATGGCAACGCGATCCTGCTGGGCGGCAGCCAGGCGTGGAGCGGCCGCGTCTTCCTCGAGGCTCAGGGATTTCACCTGCAGGGCGGCGTCATTCTCAATCGCAATCCTCAGCCCGGCGAACGGGCGGAATACAAGCCGGAGTTCGATCCCGTCACCAACCAGCTCACCCGGGATTACGCCCTGATCCTGATGCTTCCCAATCAGGAGAAAGAAAACCGTGTCCTGCTGATCTATGGCATCTACACGCAGGGTTCGCAGGCTGCCATTGAATATCTGCTGGATCCCGATCGCATGGCGGTGCTGCACAAGGCTCTCCTTGCGGCCTCTCTCGACCACAAGACGGCTCCGCGTTACTTTCAGGCACTGCTCACGACAACGGTCGAGAATGCGGTTCCCGGCACTTCATCTCTGGTCGCGGTGCGCCGAATTCAGAACTGATCGGCCCCTGGAGATCAGAAGGGGTGTGGGCTGGTCTGAGGCGGATCGAGCCCTCATTGGGTCACCGCAAAGTCGGCGTGCAGGCTGGCTCGGGAATCGCCTCCGGCCCACACGTCAAACTGCGACGATTCCACCAACCATCGCTTCGACTGCGGATCCCAGAACTGGAGTTCGCTGCGTCCCAGCGGGAAGGTGAGGGTCTTTGTTTCTCCTGGCTGGAGGGCGAGTCGCTTAAATCCCTCGAGCTGACGAACGGGCCGGGAAGCTGTGCCGTAGCGCTGATGGATGTAGATCTCGGCGACCGCATCGCCGGGCACGGAGCCGGTGTTGGTGACGTCCACGCTGACTTCGTTTGTGTCGCCGGCGGCCATGCTGGATTTGCTCAGCCGCAGGTCGGCGAACTGGAACGTCGTATAGCTGAGGCCATAGCCAAAGGGGTAGAGAGGCTTCGAGTCGATATCCCAGTAGCGCGAGGTGAATCCGGGTCGGTCCTCGGGCTCATGGGTCAGGTTGTGGTTGTAGTAGAGCGGCTCGGTTCCCGCGATGCGCGGCCAGCTCACCGGCAGTTTGCCGCCTGGGTTCACGTCGCCAAAGAGAACATCGGCCACGGCGTTGCCGCCTTGTGTGCCTGGATACCAGGCCTCCAGGGTGGCCGGGACGTGCTCGGACGCCCAGCGAATATCGAGCGGGCGGCCGTTCTCAAGGACCAGCACCACCGGTTTGCCGGTGGAGGCGACGGCTTCCAGCATCTGCTCCTGAATGCCGGGAAGGTTGAGCGTGGCGCGGGAAGCCGCTTCGCCGTTCATGCTGGCCGTTTCGCCCATGACGGCGACAACTACGTCGGCATCCGCGGCAGCAGCCTTCGCTTTCGCAATCCATGCGGCGGTTTCTTCCGCGGTCGGCGGCGGAATCGGCTTTCTGTGCGCCAACTGGTCCAGCAGGCCCGGATAGACGCGTGAGGGCATTGGGCCGGCGACCAGCGTGACCTGCGCATCAGCTCCGAGCTTATCCTTGATTCCCGCGTACACCGTGACGGGATGGCTCCTGCTGCCGGAACCAAACAGGCCTTCCACGGTCCATCCACCCTCAATATCCTGCTTCGAGTCGGCCAGCGGTCCGATCACGGCGACCTTTTTCACGTCTTTTGACAGTGGCAGCGTGTGATTCTCGTTGCGGAGCAGCACCATGGAGCGCCCGGCCAGTTTTCGCTCCAGGGTAAGACCCGCGGGCCGATCGAGCACGGCATCCACCTTCGATGCGTCGACATACGGATGGTCGAAGAGGCCAAGGTCGTATTTGACTTCGAGGATCGGCAGCACCATCCGGTCGATATAGGCCTCGCTCACCTTGCCTTCCTTCACCAGGTTCGCAAGGTTATGCGTGTAGGTCTGACTGGCCATATCCATATTGACGCCGGCCGTGATGGCCTTGTAGGCGGCGTCAGCCGGATCTTTGGCGAAGCCGTGGACCTGCAGGCTGGCAACAGCGAAGGCATCGGAAACGACGAACCCCTGGAAGCCCCAGTCCCTCCGCAACACGTCGGTGAGCAGCCAGTGATTGCCGCTCGCGGGGACGTCGTTCAGATCCATGTACGCGCTCATGAAGCTGCCGGCGCCCGCCTCTTCCGCAGCGTGAAAGGGCTTCAGGTAGACGTTGTGCATCAGCTCTTCCGGCACGTAGGACGAGGCGTAATCGCGGCCGCCGTCGGCCGCACCATAACCGGCAAAGTGCTTCACACAGGCCAGTACACTGTCCGGTCCGAGACGCGTTCCCTGGAAGCCGAGCACCTGCGCCCGGGCCATGGCTGAACCGAGACAGGGGTCCTCGCCCGCACCTTCGACAATGCGGCCCCAGCGAGCGTCGCGTGCGATATCGACCATGGGGGTGAACGTCCAGTCGATGCCCGCGGCTCGCGCATCCTCAGCGGCCCAGTGTTGCGCCTGTTCCTCCACAGAAGGGTCCCATGATGAGGCCATCGCCAGCGGGACCGGAAAGATGGTGCGATAGCCATGGATTACGTCGAACGCAAAGAGAATGGGAATGTGCAGGCGCGATTTCTCCACGGCGAGATGCTGGAGGCGGTTAATTTCTTTCACGTCGGTGAGCCAGAGGATCGAACCGACCTTACCCTGGACGATGAGATCGTCAGGTTCCTCATTCACAAGGCCGGACATAGCGATGCCGGACGACTGATTGAGCTGTCCCACTTTTTCATCGAGGGTCATCTTCCGCAACAGAGACTCGGCCTTCTGCTTTGCCTGAGGGCTGAACAGGTTCGTCTGGGCAACCAGCGAACGGCCGATAAGCGCTGACAACGTAAAGCAAACCAGGGCGTGCGCGGAAAACCGCTTCAAGAGCATCGTGCCTGTCCTCCAGGAAATCCCAACGCCGTGTTGGAGTCGTGCGCGGTTACCTCAATCGACAAGCGTGAGCGACGCCCGAGTCTACTCTCTCAAAGCGTGATTTTGAACAGGCCGCAGAAGCTCGATAGTTCAGCGTAACAATCCGACCACGCCAGTCGACCGCGTTCAAGTCAGAGCCGCTGGGTTAAGGCGCAATGGGCGCACCTGAGACGACGCCGGTGAGGTGGCGGTCCGCCATCTTCTGGTTGAACGCCGGGATGTCCGTCTTCAGGAAGCCGTCAAATTTCGCGAGGGCGGCGTCGTACTCGGCATCGAGCAGCTTCTTTTGATCGAGCATGGCGGCGGAGGGCGCGTCGTCTTCGCCTTCCAGGCCTCCGTCCAGCATCAGCAGATGTTCATGAATCTGGTCCGGGACGCGGAGGGTCGACTCGGCTGCTCCTGGGTTACTGGTGATCTGACTCTCGGTCGCCTTGATCCGCTTTTCAAAGTCGTCGATCGCCGCGTTCACCTCCTTTTCGTCCGGTGTGCCTTTGGCGACGACACGCAGGGCGTCGAGCTGCGCCTGAATCGCAGCAATCCGGTTTAACGCCACGTCCAGTTGAGAAAGCTCATGGAGGACCGCTTCGGTCACGCGGTATCGCTGTTCCATTCCGGCCAGATCGCCGTGGGAGCTCGGATCATTGGCGACGGTGAGCTTGCGCGTCATCGTCTGGCCGCCGATGGTCAGCGTTGCCGTGTACTCGCCGGGAGGAACGAGCGCTCCGGAGCGCGGCCCTTTGAGGAATTCTTTCCCGGCCTCCCAGCGCACCGGTCCGTCCGCGCGCAGATCCCACGCGAAACGCTGCAATCCTTCTTTTGTCGGGATCCAGGGCACTTCCTTCGGACCCTCAGCCTGCTCTTCTTCCTGGGTCGCCGTGGCTGGCGGCGGTTGCTGCTCCGTTTGCGAGGCTTTGGCGCCCTGGGCGGGCTTCGCCTCCTGCTGCTCGGGATGCGCCGCACCGATCTGCTCCTGAGCTCCCGCGGCTGGCGGCAGATCGCCTTCTTCGGGCGGAGTTTCGCCTGGCTCCAGTGTGTGCTTGCCCTTCAGAGTGCGGACGACGTGGCCCTGGGCGTCGGTGATGACCAGCGCGCCCGGATCCTTCTCATCGTGCTCGACGAAGTAGGTCAGCTCTGCGCCGTAGGGAGGATTTGTGCCGTAGAACGCGCCGTCACCCAGCTCTGCCACCTGCGACCAGGGCCAGAATCGCACAGCAGTCGGAGGCGCAAAGAGATGAGCTGTCTCGTGAGCGATCGCCGGAGTGAACTGCTGGAAGGGAGTGAGATCGTCCAGCACCCACACGGATCGACCATGTGTGCCGACCACCAGAGAATTCTGCTGCGCGTCGAGCGCGATATCGTAGACGGCGGCATTCGGCAGGCCGAGACCAAACAAATACCAGTGGTCGCCGGCATCCCATGAGACGTAAAGCCCATTTTCAAGACCGGCGTAATACAGATGGGGATTGTGCCGGTCGCGCCGCACCGCATGCGCATACACATCTGCAGGCAAATTGCCGCTGATCGACGACCAGCTGGCGCCATAGTCCGTCGTGCGGAACAGATAGGGCTTAAAGTCGCCGCTAAAGTGGCCATCGACGGCGATGACGGCTTCGCCTGCATTGTCGGGCGCCACATCGATCGATTCAATCCGGCCCCACGGCGGCAGATCGGGAAGATGATCGGTGACGTTAGTCCAGTTCGCGCCGCCATCGCGGGTTAATTGCACCTCGCCGTCATCGGTTCCGACCCAGATCACCTTCGGATCGCTCTCCGCCGGCGTGATGCTGAGGATCGCGTCAAAGACCTCGGCGCCGGAGTTATCCTTCATGACCGGTCCGCCGGAGGACTGCTGCTTTGCCTTGTCATTGCGGGTCAGGTCCGGGCTGATGGGCTTCCAGGTGCGCCCGCGATCTTCGCTCTGGAAGAGCACGTTGCCGCCTGCGTAGAGCACCTTTGGGTTTGCAGGCGACACGGCAAAGCCGGAGTCCCAGGCAAAGCGATAAGGAAGGCCGGCCACGCCCTCGCCGGTAAAGTCCCGCGGATACGGCTCCATATCGTGGACCTGTTCTTCACTGCGATCGAAGGTCATCCACACGCCATTTTGCGTGCTGTTGTAGATGAGGTTCGGATTATCGGCGGCCGGGATGGCGTAGATGCCGTCGCCGCCATTCAGCGTGTACCACATGCGATCGATGATTCCCGAGGGATTCTTGCTGCGCGCCGGCCCGCACCAGGCGCTGTTGTCCTGCAGGCCGCCGCAAACGGTGTAAAAGGGCCCGCTGCCCGTGCTCACGTGGTAGAACTGGCCGATGGCGAGGTTGTCCACGAAGGCCCAGTGGCGGGCGTTATCACGGGAGAGCGCGACGCCGCCATCGTTGCCTTCGATGATGCGTCCGCTGCCGTCGGGGTCGATCCAGATGGCGTGATGATCGACGTGGATCTGTTTGGCAATGGCGTGAAAGGTGTGACCGCCATCTTCGGACTCTTCCAGATCATTCGAGAGCGCCAGAACGTGATCCGGATTTTTCGGATCGACAGCGATGTGGGAGAAGTAGAACGGACGGGAGTCCGCCTCCTGGTCCTTGCTGACCAAATCCCAGTGCTCTCCCGAATCGTCGGACCGCCAGAGTACGCCTTCGTTCGAGCCCATCACCGCGTAAACGATATTCGGCTGGCTGGGCGCAACGGCGAGGCCGATGCGCGTGACCGGCTTCTCCGGCAGTCCATGTCCGCTCAGCCGCTGCCAGGTGGTTCCGCCATCGATCGATTTATAGATGGCGTCTTCCGGACCGCCGCCGGAGTAGCTCCATGGCGTGCGGCGGAAGCTGTACGCGGCGGCAAAAAGAACCTGGGGATTCTTTGGATTCATCGCCAGATCGGCGATACCCACACTCGGCCCCACATACAGGACCTTCTGCCAGCTGGCTCCGCCATCGGTGGTGCGGTAGACGCCGCGATCGCCGCTGTCCTGCCACGGATCGCCCATAGCCGCGACCAGAACCGTGTTCGGGTGATGCGGATCGATGACGATGCGGGAGATCTGGAAGGAGTGATCGAGGCCCATGCGCTTCCAGTGCGCGCCGCTGTCGGTGGATTTGTAGACGCCATCGCCAAAGGAGACATCGTTGCGGACGTTGGCTTCGCCGGTTCCCGCCCACACCACGCCAGGATTCTGCGGATCGACGGCCAGCGCTCCGATGGAGGCGACGGGCTCGTACTGGAAGAGCGCCTTCCAGGTGGTGCCGCCATCTTCGGTGCGGAAGATGCCGCCATCGGCTGCGCCGACATAATAGACGTCGGGATTGCCAGGCACGCCCACGGCGGCCGTGACACGGCCGCCGGAGATGGCCGGACCGATTTCGCGGAAGCTGATGCTGCGGCGGACGACCATGGGCAATTCGGTGCGGCCCTGGTCGTTGGCCTGCTGCGGTGCGGAAGGTCCGGCGAAGGGAACGGTTGGCGGCGGAGTTGTTTGAGCGAGAGCCGCGCCTGCGGTGGCGCACACCAGCAGCACAACGAGCGACAAGGCCCCTGGGCGAGAGCACGAATGCATGGATGAGTCCTGAGAGAGGCAGAGGATGGGAGCCGGCAAACGTGCCAGTGTAGCACCGCGTTAACAGCTATAAGCGGCCTCGACGGGCTCTGCTGAAAAACCGAAGCGCCTGCATTAGTGCGACAATCGTACCCGTGACTGGCCCTGCTCTCAGGGGCTGCATGGAGAGGGAGATGACAGCGATGAAGCGTTTCCTGGTGTGTCTCAGTGTTCTGGCCATGGCCGTGAGTTTGCCTGCTCAGCAAAAAGCTCCGTTAAGTCCGCCGGAAAAGGCGACGGCGATGGTGGACGGAAAAACCCTATCGATTACCTATTCTTCGCCGCGCGTCCGCGGGCGCGAAGGCCATATCTTCACGAAGGACGGACTCATCAGCCATAATCCGCATTACCCGGTTTGGCGTGCGGGAGCCAATTCGGCGACGACGCTGGAAACCGATTCCGACCTGAAGATCGGCGATGTCTCGGTGCCGAAGGGCAAGTACACGCTTTTCGTCGATATTTCCAATCCGGATCAGTGGGAGCTGATCGTGAACAAGAAGACCGGCGAATGGGGTCTGGCCTATGACGGAAGCCAGGATCTGGGTCGAACAAAGATGCACATGAGCAAGCCTTCGCAGACGGTTGAGGATCTGGTCTGGACGATTAAGGGCGATGGTCATGGCAAAGGGATGATCACGCTTGCCTGGGAAGATCACAGCGCTTCGGTTCCCTTCAAGATGCAGTAGGCGATGCCACCCCCACCCCCCCCGGGGGGTAAGTTTTGCGGGAAGTACCTTCATTTCTATTAAGTAGCGTTTTGTTTTGGAGGCTCCAAACCCTAATTACCGGAAATCAGGGTAGTTTTCAGAGGCTCCAAACGGGGGTTCTGCGAGACGTTGAGCAGCGTTTGAAGAAAACGCGGCATTTATCAAGGGCTCCAAAAGGGCGCGACAGCAGGGCAACCTCTCTCTCGGGAAAAGGAAAAGGACCGCGTCGCGCGGTCCTTTTCTTAATTTCACTCTATAACTTCAGTATAGCAAGTTGAGACGGATTTACTGCCAGGTTAGGTGAGTTAGAAACGGCATGGAATCAGAGGGAACGCGGTCGTACCGTGACTGAAGGGACTTGACGAGATTTCCACATAGGGGCGGGGAATAGGGAGTAGGGAGTAGGGAATAGGGGACGGTGGGCGGAGATAGGACGGTTTGCTTTTGGTCGACGGGCGTGCTGAATCCTTTGCCTTCGAACGGCAACCGCAGATCCTTCTTCCCCTTCGCTTTGCTCAGGGGCTTCAGGATGACAGCATCGCCAGCTTCGGGGGGGACAGCATGGTCGTTCTCCGGATGACAGCATGGGGCGCTTCAGGACGACAGCACGGGCGATGTTGCGGGTGAGCACAGCAAGCCATGCGCTTCGAGATGCAGAGGAGAAGCGTGAGTTCCAGCCTGTGAACCGGGTACTCTGGTGAGTTGGCTGGTCCCTGGGAGGCTGTTTCGCCTGGCCCTCCCTTCCGATTCATCATTTCACTGCCGCGGAGGTTCCGGTGGAGAAGCTTGTGGGGGCAGAGCGGCTGCCCCAGGGGCGCAAGGTTGGGCGTCTTTCTTCTGTTTTGATTGGGGCGGCTTGTCTGCTGAGCCTGGCGATGCCGAGGCTGCTGGCTGCCGCCGATTTGCCGCAGGGCGTCGCCGTATCGCCGGAGCCGGGCGATGTGTTTGCCACCGGCAACTCGTGGATCGCTCTGCCGGAGATCCGAGCGGTGGACGGGGCTCTGGTCAGCTTTAACGCGCTGTCCATGCGCTACCGGGGATTGCTCGAGGTGCGGGGAGACGGTGGAGCGCCGGCCATCCAGCCGACGTTCGAAGTGGACGGCAAGCCTGTTGCTTTTGAGAATCCGTCATGGAGTTTGATCGCTTACTGGATTCCCACCGCGCATCTGGAGGTCGACGGCGTTGCCATGACGCTGACGTGGTGCGCTCCTCCTGGGTCGCGGGCGGCGCTTCTGCGGATGACGATGACAAATCACCGGAGCGCGGCAGTTTCGGTTGCGCCGGGGGTGACGGCGTCGTGGGGGGCTCTGGATCGGGTGACGTACCTGCCGGTGGCGCTGCACGGGGAGCGCACGGAAGCGCCTGCGCCGTGGGTGAGTAACGGGGAAGTCTTCAGCTACGTCACCGACGACACGCAATTCTCCTGGTCGCTTTTGTATCCCGGCTCGACTGCACAGATCGACGGGCCGCCGGAGACGCACAGCCCGCAGGTGACGGCGCGGCACGCAGAGACGCTGGCGCCGGGGCAGACGGTAGAGGCGGTGTATCTGGTGGGCGTGGGGCCGGAGGAGTTCAGCGCCGGGCACAATGCCCGCGCGCTGGGGGAGGAGATCGATCGCGACGGCGCGGATGCGGTGATCGCGCGGGCGGCGCAGTGGCTTTCTGCGCGCACGCGTACGACGGGGCAGCCGGATCTGGATATGCTGATGAACCGGAATTTCCTGTTCACAGCGATGTACGCGTGGGGCAGGACGATCGATACGGAGCAGTTTGTGGGGGTGACGTCGCGCAGTCCCCGGTACTACGTTTCGGCGGCGTACTGGGACCGGGATGCCATGCTGTGGAGCTTCCCGGGGCTGCTGGACATGGACCGCGGGCTGGCGCGCGAGGCGCTGGAGTATGCGCTGACGACGCAGCTGCGCAACGCCGGCACGCACAGCCGGTTCATCGACGGCGTGGTGCTGGAGGATGGCTTCGAACTGGATGAGGCGGCGGCTCCGCTGGTGGCTCTGACGGCGTATATCGACAAGACCGGAGATATCGACTTTCTGCGCGCGCACCGGGATGCGGTCAATCTGCTGCTCAACCGCATCGAGGCGCGTCAGGATGCGGCCACCGGACTCTACTCCACGTTGCAGGATGCGCAGGATGAGTACGAGAAGCCGTCGTTTATCACCTACGACAATGTCCTGGTCTGGAAGACGTTTCTCGACGCGAAAGATCTGCTGGAGCGGCTGCAGGATACGGCGGATGCGGCGAAGCTGACGCAGCGGGCGGACCAGCTGCGTGGGGCGATCCTGAAATACTGCGTGGCGGGCGGAGCGCCTGGGGCTACGGGAACGATTTTTGTCAGCGCGACGGACGGGCGTCATCCCACGTTTGCGGATGTGCCTCCAGGATCGCTGATGAAGCTGCCGCTGCTGGGATTTGTGGCGCAGACGGATCCGGTATTCGAGCGCACGTGGAACTGGCTGCACTCGAGTGGGTACCGCTACTCGTATGCGGATCAGCCGTATGGCGAGCCGGGGAGTTACCGGCTGCCGTTTACACCATCGTGGAGCGTCGCCGATGAGCTGCGGCTGAGACGCGGGCGCGAGCAGGCGCTGAAGATCATTCGGGGGAGCCACTGGGACAACGGGATCGTCACGGAAGGGGTCAGTCCGGAAACCGCGAAGGCCGAACCGGCCGGGCGGGCGTTTGCCACGGCCGCCGGCTATATGGCCGACGCGATTTGCCAAACGTTCTGCCAGGGTGCGACGAGCCCGACCGCGACAAACGAGAAACCGGCAAAGTAGAGCGATCAGGCGCGGAGGGTGAGCACGGGGCACGGCGCCTGGGTGAGCAGGGTGTGGGCCAGGGAGCCGGGGGTGAGGGAGGCCAGAGGGCTTCCGCTGCGGAAGGCAGCGATGACGAGGCCGGAGCGGGCTGCATGGCGCAGAACCTCTTTGGCGGCCTGCGCGGGGTTGAGGGGGATCTCGCGGTGAGGAGAGGCCGCAGGGGCGCGCCGGGTCCGGGGGGCATCCGGCTGGACGGCGAGGACGGTCGGAGGGGGCTGGCGCGGGTCGAGGGGCCAGATTGCGAGGGCGGTGCGCAGGCTTTCCTGGAATGAATCCACCACGATGACGACGGCAGCGAGGCTGTCGGGCGCGGGAGATTCGGGACAGCGGTCGTTCACGGTGAGGATGGGGCAGGGGGGATCGGCGAGGAGCGGCCGGGCGGTTGTGCCGATCGCAGCGGGAGCCCGACTCGTACCGCAGAGACCGAGGATGAGGAGTGACGGTTGATGCTGCTGGACGAGTTCCGCGAGGGCGGCGGCGGGCTTGCCGGCGCTGACGAGGGTGGCGGCATTCTCGATGCCGGCCGTGCGGAGTTCGCGGCGGATTGCGCGCAGAGCCCGTTCGGCGGAGGAGTGGGCAGCGGTAAAGGAAGGTGGGCCGGCTTCTCCGCTGAGGTCGAGGACGTGGACGGCGCGCACAGGAACGGAGCGGCGGCGCGCGATTTGCCGGGCGAAAGCCAGGGCGGGGCGGGCGGGTCCGCAGAGGTCCGTGGCCAGCATGATTTCGTGCAACGCAATGGGAAAAGAAGACACGTAGGGTGTCGGCTCTGGCGGCCGTGGGTTGAGAGTAGGCCGGGGCGGGGAATTTGCCGGTGAGCGCCGGCACGCGTGCGAGTGACGGGCATCACCGGGGGGCTGCGGAAATCCGGATCAGGGCTGAACGTCTTCGACGTGCGCGGAGACGACGGTAATGCGGAGGGAGTTTTCGAGGGCGATGGCGTTTTGGACGAGGCCAACCGGGAACGATTTCTCGAGTGCGCGCAGCTGGCGCTCATTCAGGCCGGGGACGACGACTTCGATCTGAAAATCCCCGAGGCGGAGGGGGCGCGAGGAGGGACGGGCCTGGGCGCGGACCAGCAAGCCTTCGGCCGAGACGCCGCGGAGCTGCAGGTATTGGGCGACATACTGGCCGACGCAGCCGCCGAGAGAGATCAGCAGCAATTCGGCCGGGGACATGCCGTGGTCGGTCGCTCCGTCTTCGGCGGGCTGATCGAGCTGGATGCGGTGCTGGCGGGCTTCCGCGGTAAAGCGGGCGCCGCCATTGTGCTGCAAGGTGATTTCCAAAACGCACTCCCTGGGGCGAACCCGAAGAGAAGAGCATGTTGGGGGCCATTTTGAATTTCCGAAGAAAAACGCCGTTTTAGACGCAAACCGAAGTACCGTGGCCGGATGCGGCTGCGTGAGAATGCGCTCGGGGCGCGCGGGCTGCGCCAAATGGCGCAAGGGGGTAGGGCGGTACACTATCAGCACGATCCCGGCCCGCTCGATGAATCGCCGCCCCAGCTCCCCAAAAGAACCCGCAGGTTCCGAGCCCGCGCGCAATGCTCCGGCTGCGTCTGCCGAGACGCTGGCCGAGGCTCGCGCGGAAACGCTGCGCGCTCTGGTGGACAATCTGGACGAAGCGGTGGTGGCGCTGGCGGGCGATGGGCAGGTGCAGTTTGCCAACGCGGCGGCGGCACGGCTCTACGGGATTGCGCCGCTGGGACCGGCTCTGGCGGAGTGGAGCAAGGCGTACGGGATCTATCTGCCGGATCGCCGGACCTTATGGCCAGCGGAGGAATTGCCCGGAGCGCTGGCTCTGCGGGGCCAGACGGTGGAGACAGAGCAGTACATCCGGCCGCCGGGGGCGAAGGACGGCTACTGGATCGCGATGCGGGCACGGCCGCTGTTCGATCCCCATGGAAACGTGCAGGGAGCGCTGCTGGCGTGGCGGGACGTTTCTGAAGAGCGGCAAACGGCAGAGAGCCGGCGGAGGCTGCTGGCCATTGTGGAGAACACGCCGGACTTTGTGAGCCTGACAGACGCTTCGCTGAAGACGATTTTTATCAATCGGGCGGGGCGGGAGTTGCTGGGCATCGGCGAGAACGAGGATGTGCGCGCGTATCCGGTATTTGAGACGAGCCACAAAGGCCAGCAGGAGATCTTCGAGAGCGAGGTGCTGCCGGCGCTGCTGCGGGGGGACCCGTGGATCGGGGAGTTCCGCCTGGAGCATACGAAGAGCGGACGCGCGATCACGGCGGATATGCGCGCCTTCGGGATCTTCGGCGTGTATGGGCAGCTGATCGGGATCGCGAATGTGAGCCGGGACATCACGGCGCGCCGGGAGGCGGAGGAGACGCGGCAGAGGCTGGCCTCCATCGTGGAGTACTCGCATGACGCGATCATCAGCGAATCGCTGGAGGGCACGATCACGACGTGGAACCGAGGCGCCGAGCTGGTCTTCGGGTACACCGCGGAAGAGGCGGTGGGGCAGCCGGTGACGATGCTGGCGTGGCCCGGCTATGAAGACGATATGCGCGAGCTGCTGCGGCGCATCCTCGCCGATGAAGTGGTGGAGCATTACGAGACGCTGCGGCGGCACAAGGAAGGGCATCGCCTGGTGGTTTCGCTGACGCTGTCGCCGGTACGGGACGATGCGGGGAAGCTGATCGGGATCTCGAAGATCGCGCGCGATATCACCGAGCAGAAGGAGGGGGAGGAGCTGTCGCGGCGGCAGACGCAGCTGCTGGATCAGGCCTATGAGCCGATTCTGGTCCGGGACCCGCAGGACCGCATCGTGTACTGGAACAAGGGCGCGGAACGGCTGTATGGGTGGACGGCGGGGGAAGCCAAAGGGCGGGTGATCCACGATCTGCTGCAGACGACGTTTTCCGAACCGGTGGAAGAGATCGTCGAGAAACTGGAGCGGGATGGGCACTGGGAAGGGGAGCTGATTCACCTGACGCGCAGCGGGCGGCGGCTGTTGGTGCTGAGCCGGTGGATTCGGGAGCTGGGGGTGGCCGAGTCGCATGTTCTGGAAACCAACATCGACATGTCGGAGCGGCAGCAGAGGATTGCGCTGGAGGAGCAGGCGCGGATGGAGCGGCGGTTCCGGCAACTGCTGGAAGCGGCTCCGGATGCGATCGTGGAGGTATCGGCGGACGGGCAGATGGTGCTGGTGAACCAGGTGGCCGAAGAGATGTTCGGCTATTCGCGGGATGAGCTGTTAGGGCAGTCGGTGGATCTGCTGGTGCCGGATGTCGTGCGGGCGCATCATCGGGGATATCGGAACGGCTACCTGGAGCATCCGCGGACACGGCCGATGGGGAGCGGCCTGGAACTGCACGGGCGGCGGCGGGATGGAACGCTGTTTCCGGTGGAGATCAGCCTGAGCCCGATCCAGACGGAGAACGGCGTGCACGTGACGGCGGTGATCCGGGACGTAACGGAGCGCAAGCGGTCGGAGCAGGAGGTGCGGCGGCTGCAACTGCAGTACACCGGGGAACTGGAGGCGCGGAACCTGGAGATCGAGCGGGCGAACCGGCTGAAGAGCGAGTTTCTGGCCAGCATGAGCCACGAGCTGCGCACACCGCTGCACACGATCATCGGGTTCGCGGAGCTACTGCAGGAAGGGAGCGAGGGGGCGCTGAACGCGGCCCAGAGCCGCTTCCTGGAGCATATTCGGCGGGATTCGGAACATCTGCTGGAACTGATCAACGACGTGCTGGACCTGAGCAGGATCGAGGCGGGCCAGCTGGTGCTGAAGCGGGAACTGTATCCGCTGGCGCGGAGCGTGGGCGAAGCCCTGGATGCGATTCGGCCGGGGGCGGCGGTGAAGGGAATCACGATCGAGGAGCGCGGGACGCGGGATTCGGTGGTGGATGCCGATCCGCTGCGGGTGAAGGAGATGCTCTACAACCTGCTGAGCAATGCGGTGAAGTTTACGCCGGAGGGCGGACGGGTGTGGGTGGAAACCGTGGAGGATGGCGGATTTGCCCGCATCACGGTGGGCGACACCGGCATCGGCATTCCTGCCGAGGAGCAGGAAAACATCTTCGACAAGTTTTACCAGGTGGGCAACACGACGCGCGGGGTGCGTGAGGGCACGGGGCTGGGTCTTTCCATCACCAAGGAGCTGGTGCAGATGCACGGCGGCTGGCTGGAAGTGGAGAGCGCGCCGGGGGAGGGCAGCCAGTTCATCTTTCGGCTACCACTGGCCGAGGCGGAGCTGTAGAATCATCGGTTCTCCCCGGACACACTTATTCCTACGGGCCACTCAGGGAGTTGAGCAGGGAGTATGCCGACACCTCCAGAGAAAGCCGTGATTCTGATCGCGGACGACCGCGCGAGCAGCCGCGAGCTGCTGCGCACGGTCCTGCAGCGGGCGGGGTACGACGTTCTGGAAGCCGAGGATGGCGAGCAGGCTCTGGCGCAGGCGCGGAGCGGGCATCCGGACCTGATCCTGCTGGATCTGCAGATGCCGGGGCTGGATGGGTTTGGGGTGCTGGCGGAGCTGCGGGCGGATCCGCGGTTCAAAGAGCTGCCGGTGCTGGCGCTGACGGCGAGCGCGATGCGCGGGGATCGGGAGACGATTCTGGAAGCGGGATTCACCGATTATCTGGCGAAGCCGGCCGGTCCGGAGATTCTGCGGGAGACGGTGGCGCGGCTCCTGCGATCGCCCGGGGAGCCGCGCTGAGCTTCCGCGGAAGAATGGCTCAGAGCAACCCGTATTTCTTCATCTTGTAGCGGAGAGCGTCGCGGCCGATGCCGAGGGCGCGGGCGGCCTGGGATTGATTTCCCTGGGCTTTTTCGAGGGCGGTGACGACGAGCTGACGCTCGTGCTCGGCGAGGGAGGCGTCTTCCTGGGGAGCGGCCGCAATCGGACCTGGGGTGGTCGCGGGCGCGCCTCCATCGAACGCCGGAGCGGCCGATTGCGGGCCGATGAGGGCAGAGGGCAGGTCGGCTGCATCGATTTCCCCGGTCTCCGTCATCATGCAGGCGTGACCGAGGACGTTTTCCAGCTCACGGACATTGCCCGGCCAGGGGTGGCGCTCCAGCAGGAGACGCGCGCGGGGCGTGAGGCCGCGGATTGTCTTGCCATACTGCTGAGCGAACTTTCCGATGAAGTGGCGGGTGAGCAGGGGCAGATCTTCCCTGCGCTCGGCGAGCGAGGGCACCGGGATTTCGACCATGGCGAGGCGATAGTACAGGTCCTCCCGGAAGAGGCGATCGGCAACGGCCTGGCGAAGATTGCGATGGGTGGCGGCAATGACGCGGACGTTGACCTTGCGAATCTGCAGAGAACCGACGCGCTGGATCTCCTGGTTCTGCAGGGCGCGGAGGAGCTTGGCCTGGGTGGCGAGGGGCATGTCGCCGATTTCGTCGAGGAAGAGGGTGCCTTCGCTGGCGGCCTCGAAAAGTCCGGGCTTGTCGCGGTCCGCGCCGGTAAAGGCGCCACGGACGTGGCCGAAGAGTTCGCTTTCGAAGAGCGTTTCGACAACGGCGGAACAGTTGAGGACGACGTACTGGCCTTTGACGCCGCTGCGGGCGTGGAGGGCGCGGGCGACGAGATCCTTGCCGGTGCCGGTGGCGCCCTGGATGAGCGCGGAGCGGTAATGGGGCGCAATGCGGCGGATGCGGGCAAAGAGCTCCGCCATGCGCGGGCTCGATCCGATGAGACCCTCGAATTCGGCCTCGGCGCCGGCGGCCTGGCGGCGTTCGGCATCGGCGATGAGCCGGCCGACGCGTTCACGGAGGACGGCCAGGCGGATGGGCTTTTCGAGATAATCGGCGGCGCCGTTGCGAATGGCCTGGACGGCGGTTTCCGTCGTGTAGTGCGCGGTCATCAGGACAACGTCGGTGGCCGGAGCGATTTCCATAATCCGCTTCAGGACATCGAGGCCGGTCATCTCGGGCATGACCAGGTCGGTGAGGACAAGCTGCGGGCGGTGCTGCTCGACGAGGGCGAGCGCCTGGGTGGGGCGGGAGGCGGTATGGATGGTGACGCCTGCGCGGGCGAGCGCGGTGGAGAGCAGTTCCAGACTGCCGGGATTATCGTCCAGGATGACGATGGAGATGGCCATAGTGCAGCGCGATCGGCGATTCCGGGGAGAAGCTTCTGCCATCGTAGCAGCTTGCCGGAGGCGGGCGGCCAGCCACGCGGAGCGGCTCGGCTAGACTGAAGGAGTGGCGCGGAATCTCTACATTGTGGCGGGAGTGCTGCTGTCGTTTGCGGCCGCCTCGTTTGTGATGGCGGTGACCGCGAGCCATTTTCAGCCGGCACTGCCGGCGAACGGCACGCTGTGGAAGACGACGGCGCTGTTTTTGACGCTGGGGGGCCTGATCGCGGCGCTGATGGGCATGATGACGGCGATCTTCGAGCAGGTGGACCGGCGCAACGAGGAGCGCAAGCTCGCGCACCGGCGCAAACACGGGAGCGGGCCGCATAACCGATAGAATGACAACAGCCGGATTACCGGCGAGGAAGAATCAGCCGAGCTATGTTTGAAGTGACAGTAGAGGGCGGGTTTTCATCGGGGCACTATCTCCGGAATTACAAGGGGAAGTGCGAAAATCCGCATGGTCATAACTACAAGGTACGGATCACGCTGGCCGGGGAGACGCTGGACGCGGCGGGATTGCTGCTGGATTTTCGCGATCTGAAGCACGTGATGCGGCCGGTGATCGACCGGATCGACCATCAGATGCTGAACGATCTGGAGCCGTTCACCGAGATCAATCCTTCGGCGGAGAACCTGGCGCGGTACTTCTACCAGCAGACGGATGAGCAGCTGCGCACGATGACCGGCGGGCGGGTGCGGGTGAAGGACTGCACGATCTACGAGACGGATACCACGACAGCGACGTATTACGAGTAGCGACCCTTGTATCTCATCGAAATCTACAAATCCGTCCAGGGCGAATCGAGCTTCGCCGGGCTGCCGTGCATTTTTGTGCGGCTGGCGGGGTGCAATCTGCGCTGCTCGTGGTGCGACTCGGAATATACGTTTTCGGGCGGCACGAAGATGACCGCAGACGAGGTGGTCGCGGAGATCGAGAAGCTGGCGCCGGTGAAGCTCATTGAGTTCACGGGTGGGGAGCCCTTGCTGCAGGAGCGCGAGGTAATCCCACTCATGGAGCGGCTCCTGGGAGCAGGGTACGAGCTGATGATCGAGACCAGCGGCGAGCGTCCGCTGGAGCGTGTGCCGCGGGCGGTGCACAAAATTGTGGACGTGAAATGTCCGGGGTCGGGCGAGGGCGGCCGTTTTCGACTGGCGAATCTCGATTGCCTGACGGAGCGCGACGAGGTGAAGTTTGTAATTGCGAACCGTACGGATTACGAATTCGCGCGGGACTTCATCCGGGAGCATCGGCTGGAGACGCGCGCCGGACAGGTGCTGCTGTCCCCGGCCTTCACGAAGACGCCGGTGCCGGAGCGGACGACGGGGAACTGCCTGCTGGATCCGCGGGAGCTGGTGGAGTGGATGCTGGCCGACGGGCTGCCGGCGCGGGTGAGCCTGCAGATTCACAAATACATCTGGGAGCCGCAGAAAAAGGGCGTGTAGGGGAGCAGCCGGCAGCCCGTAGCTCACAGCGGGGAGCCAGCGGGCGCAACCACTTTCCGGGCAGGACTCAGAGAGCACCGACCCGATCAATGCCGAGCGTCGAGATACTTGTTAAAGGGAATTTCAAAATAGAAAAGCTGCTGGCCGTCGGCGTTGCGCAGTTCGCGCAGGACCAGTTTTGCATTGCGCAGGGGCGTATCGCCGAGGCCGTCGACGTCGTAGAAGAGGAAGCCGTCGTGGGTGGTGTGCGGCTCGACCACCAGCGCGGAGTACTCCCACTGGTCGAAGTCGGCTTCAATTTTGTTGTCGGAGTCCTTGCCTTTGGTGTGGATCTTAATGGGGCCGACGGGGATGTCCCGGCCGCGGCTGTCTTTGGCGCTCACGCGGCGCTCCACGTCTTCGGGCTCGGCGGCGGGAATGCGGTCGCCGTTGGCGCTGATGAAGAAGATGCGCGCGTCGCGCAGGGAGATGGGACGGTCGCTATTGTTGGTGACGATGATGCGGACAGGCAGGAAGCGATACTTGAGGAAGTCCACGGTGAAGATTTTGCAGTCGTGCGCCGAATCGAAGGGGACGGCGGCAATGGCGACCTGTTCTTTGGCGTGGTTATCGACAGCGGGATAAGCGGTGGCGGCTTTGGCGGGGGGCAGATCGGCGGCAAGGAGCGGAAGAGCTGAAGCGGCGAGAAGAATGGGGAGAATCCAGCGGATGGCTCGCGGGCAGGAGCGGGGCGGGCGTGCGCGCATGCAGACCATTATCCTCTTGCCTTATGACATGCGGAAGGCGAGATTGGTAAGCGGATGCTGATCCTGTACAGCGTGGCGCTGTTGCTGGTTCTGGTGGTGGGCAGTCCCTGGTGGCTGCTGCGCATGGCGACGAGCGGCAAGTACCGGGAGGGCCTGGGGGAGCGGCTGGGGCGGGTTCCGGCGCGGGTTCGCGGGACGCTGGGTGCGGAGCCGCGCATCTGGATCCACGCGGTGTCGGTGGGCGAGGTGCTGGCGGCGAGCCGGCTGATCGAGGAACTGGAGCGGCGGCTGGCGGAGTCCGGGGCGGGCTGGCGGGTGATGATATCGACGACGACGCGGACCGGGCAGAGGCTGGCGCGGGAACGCTTCGGCGCGGAACGAGTGTTTTATTTTCCGCTGGATTTCGGATGGGCGGTGCGGGCGTGGCTGCGGGCGGTGCGTCCGCGGATGCTGGTGCTGGCGGAGACGGAGTTCTGGCCGCGGATGCTGGCGGAGTGCCGGCGGGCGGGGATTCCGGTGGCCGTGGTGAACGCGCGGATTTCGGATCGGTCGTGGCCGCGGTATCGGCGGCTGGCGTGGATATGGCGGCGCATCCTGCGCGGCGTGACGGTGGCCCTGGCCCAGAGCGATCTTGATGCGGAGCGGCTGCGGGTCCTGGGCGTGACGAATGTGCGCGTGGCGGGAAATCTGAAATTCGATGTACGGGTGGCGAAGCCTGCCGCTGTGACGATGCTGCTGCGCGCGCATCGGTCGCCGGGCGCGCCGGTGCTGGTGTGCGGATCGACGCTGGCCGGGGAAGAGGAGATGCTGCTCGACGCGATGCCGGCCGAGGCGGTGACGATCCTGGCGCCGCGGCATCCGGAGCGATTTGGGGAAGTCGCGAGTTTGCTGGAGCGGCGGGGCGTGCGGTGGGTGCGGCGGTCGGTGTGGGCTGGAGCGCCGGCGCGCATCGAGCCAGGGACGGTGGTTCTGCTGGATTCCATCGGGGAGCTGGCGTCGGTGTATTCGCTGGCGACGGCGGCTTTCGTGGGGGGAAGCCTGGTTCCGGCGGGCGGGCATAATCCGCTGGAGGCGGCGCAGTTCGGCGTGCCGGTGGCGATGGGAACCAGCTATGAGAATTTTCGCGGGATCGTGGAGAGGCTGCGCGCGCGGGAGGCGATTCGGCTTGTGGAGCGTGTGGGGCTAAGCGTTGCGCTGGCGGAGATGCTGAGCAGCGCGCCTGAAATCCGCGCCATGGGAGCGCGGGGGCGTGAGGTTTTCGAGAGCGAAGCGGGGGCGACGGAGCGGTCGGTCACGGCGCTGCTGGAGGTCTTGCGGGTGGGAACGGCTGATTCCGCGCACGCGGGGGCGCGGGGTTGACGGGCGTCCTGAGTGCGCTGACGCCGCTCTATGCCGCGGCGGTGGCGGCGAAGAATACGGCGTACGATCGCGGCTGGATTACGCCGAAGCGTCTGCGGTGGCCGGTGGTTAGCATCGGCAACTTGTCGGTCGGCGGATCGGGGAAGACGCCGCTGACGATGCGGCTGGCGGAACTGCTGCGGGAGCGCGGGGTCGCGGTGGATGTGCTGTCGCGCGGATACGGGCGGCGGTCGAATGCCGTCGAGCGCGTGGATCCAAAGGGACGGGCGGAGGAGTTTGGCGACGAGCCGCTGTTGATTGCGCGGGCAGCGGGCGTGCCGGTGTTTGTGGGGTCGAGCCGGTATGCAGCGGGCGTGCTGGCAGAAGGCGCGGCGGCCGGAGCGGGGCTGCATCTGCTGGATGATGGGTTTCAGCATCGGCAGCTGGCGCGGGATGTGGACCTTGTGGTGCTGCATCGCAGCGACTTTTCTGCGCGGCTGTTGCCGGCGGGGCGGCTGCGGGAGGGATTCGAGTCATTGCGGCGAGCCGGGATTCTGGTGCTGCGCGAGGAGGACGCCGATCTGGAAGCAGGGCTGCGGGAGCGCGGATTGCGGCAGCCGATCTGGTGGATGGAACGGCATCTTGACGTGCCGAAGGTGCAGCGGGGGGTGGCATTCTGCGCGATTGCGCGGCCGGAGGAATTCTTTTCCGGGGCGAGAGACCAGGGGGTGCAGGTCGCGGCGACGCGGTCCTGGCGGGATCACCATCTCTACACGGAAGCGGACGCTGCGGAGCTGGTTGAATTGCGGCGGCAGCATGGGGCCGATGCGTTTCTGACTACGGAAAAGGACCGGGTGCGGCTGACGCCCGAGACGCTGCGGCTGCTGGAAGCAGCGGCGCCGGTGCATGGGACGCGACTGAGGGTGCGGCTGCGCGAAGAAGCGGCCGCGATGGACCAGCTCAGCGCGTTGCTGACAGCGGCCGGAGGAGCGCCGAACCGTGCGGGATCTCCGCGCAGAGCGTGAGAAAATAGATAATTGCCCGCAAACACAGGAAATCAGTCCCGGGACTTCCCGCAGAAGGTGCGCCTGCTCGTGGTGCGTCTGGGCGCGATGGGCGATATTTTGCATTCAATGCCGGCGGTGACGGCGCTGCGCCAGGCGCATCCGGAATGGATGATCGGGTGGGCCATCGAGCCGCAGTGGCGGGGGCTCTTTTGCGCGAAGAACGGGGAGATGCCGCTGGTAGATCGGGTGCATCTGGTGCCGGCGAAGCGGTGGGCGAAGGCGCCGCTGAATCCGGCAACGCTTGGGGATATTCGGCGCGTGCGGCGAGAGCTGCGGGCGGTGCAGTACGACATCGCTGTGGATCTGCAGGGGGCGGTGCGCTCGGCGATGGTGGCGCGGTGGTCGAAGGCCGAGCATGTGATTGGCGAAGCCAGGCCGCGGGAGTTCGCGGCGAAGTGGCTCTTCGATGAGCGAGTGCCGACGCGCGGCGTTCACGTCATCGAGCAGTCGCTGGAGGTGGCGAACGCGATTCTGCGCGAGCGGCTCCCGATGACCCTGCCGCTGCTGCCGCATGATCCCGTTGCAGAGGCGATGGCGGCGGAGATCCAACAGCCCTTTGTCCTGTTGAGCCCTGGAGCCGGGTGGGGAGCGAAGCGGTGGCCGGCGGAGCGCTACGGCGCGGTGGCGCGGCGTCTGGCTGACGCGGGGTACGGGGTGGTGATCAACAGCGCCCCGGCGGAGGAGCATCTGGCGCGGGAGATTGTCGAGACCAGCGGAGGCGCGGCGCAGGCGATGACGCTCGATCTGGCGGAACTGATGGCCGTGACCCGAAGGGCGGCGCTGGCCATTGCCGGCGACACGGGACCGCTGCATCTGGCGTGCGCGCTCAATCAGCCGGTGGTGGGTATTTTTGGGCCGACCGACCCGGCGCGCAATGGTCCGTTCCACTGCCGCAGCCGGGTGCTGCGGCATCCGGACAGCGTGCGGGATCACTCGCGGCGCAGCGAGCCGGAGGCGGGCCTGCTGACCATTACCCCCGAGGATGTGACGCATGCGGCTCTCGAGCTGTTAGGGGAGAAACGCTAGTGGCGCTGGAGTGGAAGCGCGTCGCGCGACGGATCCGTGTACCGCTGGGCTTCGCGTTTGCCGTGTTTTATTTCTGGCTGGCGCGGCCGGGCTGGCTGTTTCTGGGACTGAGCCTGATCCTGGTGGCGCCGGGTTTGCTGCTGCGGGGATATGCGTCCGGGTACGTGAAGAAGAATGCGGAGCTGACGGTGACGGGGCCCTATGCGCACACACGGAATCCTCTTTATTTAGGATCGATGCTGATCGCGTTCGGTTTTGCCGTGGCGGCGCGCAGTGTGTGGATCGCGCTGGCCATGGTGGTTCTGTTTGCGGCCATCTACATTCCCGTGATCCGCGGGGAAGAGGAATATCTGCGGTCGGCGTTTCCGGGATTCGATGCGTATGCGGAGCGGGTGCCGCGGCTCGTTCCACGCATCTCATCATCGAAACAGCCGGGCGAGGCAGGCGGGGTATTTTCGGCGGTACTCTACCGGAAACATCGCGAAACCAACGCATTGCTGGGAGCGGCGGCCATGTATGCTGCTCTCATCCTGAAGCTGATGTTCATGATGAGGTAAAGGAATCGATTGAGCGGGTCTATTGATGTTATTGCCCGCGGGCGCGCGCGGTGCGTCCGGCGGATGGCGAGAGTGCTGATGGGCGGCATGGTTCTGGCGGTGATGGGAGCCGGCGCCCAGGCACCCCCGCCGGCTCCGGTTCCGCTCATTTCTCCGCAGCCGGGTTACAGCTATCCGGCGCATCTGACGCTGAATTATGCCGTGGACTGGCGGGTTTTTCCGGCAGGCACGAGTTCCTTTCATCTGGAGCAGCAGGGCGATGAGGAGCGAGTGACGGCCACCGGCGAAACGCTGGGAGCGATCAATCTGATCTATCGGGTAGTCGATCACTTTCAGTCGTCGTTTAACCGGCGCACGGGATGCTCGGCCGGATTCGCGAAGCAGCTGCAGGAAGGGCATCGCCAGGTCAGCACGGATCTGAAGTTCGATTATGCGCAGCGCAAGGCCATCCTGAACGAGAAGAATCTGGTGAAGGGAACCAGCAAGCACCAGGAGACGCCGGTGGGCCCGTGCGTGACAGATTTGCTGTCTGCCATTTTCTATCCCGCTTCGCAGAATCTGGTCCCGGGACAGAGCTTTCGCGTGCCGGTCGCCGATGCCATGCACACGGTGACGGTGACGATGAAGGTGGAGGCGCGCGAGACGGTGAAGACGCCGCTGGGGACGTACCCGACGATTCGGGTGCAGCCGACCGCCGAGGCAGGCACGGTGAAGGCGCGGGGCAATATCTGGGTCTGGTACACCGATGACGCACGGCACATTCCGGTGCAGATGCGGGCGCGGCTGTTCTGGGGAACCATCACCTTCCGGCTGACGTCGATGGAGCCCAGGTAAAAGCTAGTGGATTCGATAGCGCTCGCGCATGAGGCGCTGCAGGCGCGGCTTATAGAGCAGGTCGAAGGCCAGTTCCTTGCCAGGAAACATAGCCAGAGCGGCGCGGCGGGTGTCGGCCACCATTTCCGAAGCCTCATCGATGGTCAGAGACAGATCCTGGCTGATAACGGACATGACCATGTTGACCATGATCTGCAGGCGGCGGAGTTTTCGTTGCTCATCCTGAAGCTCTTGCGGGGTTTGCCGGACGGGCTCCGGCTGGGATGCGAACCGGGGAATTTCGGATTGTGCCCCCATGCGGTGAAGGACCTCCGTTGCAGGATCGTACAACGATTAAGACACGGGATGAAACGGAAAAGATGCGCCGGGAAGGGGCGATCAGAGGTCCTGGCCCTCGCGCGTGAGATGAATCGCGGGGAATTGCGTGCGGGCTGTCGCGATGAAGGCGGTGGACTCGGCGGCGGACATTCCCAGGCACTGACGCGCCGCGAAGCCGCGGCCGAGGTGGCGCGGAGCGGTCGCGAGCCAATGTTGCCGCAGGGGAGTATCGGGGCGCGCAGGGTCGAGAATCCGCGCGGCGATTTGGGCGATCTGCGGCATCGACCGTGCGGCATCCGAGGAGAAGGTCCATTCCATCAGGACAGTGGCGGGGTCGGAAGAATCGCGCTCGGACAGAGCCAGCGCGCCGCGATCGACGAAGCTTCGGAGCGGCTCCCCGAGCGGCAGGGAGACCAGGTCCGGCTGCAGGCCGCGGTCGATCATCGCGGCGAGGGCGGAGTCCGGATCGCTGGCGAGGCCCACGACGACCGGCAAACCGCGGCGCAGTTCGTTCTTGAGAATACGCAGCGCTTCATCGAGGGGCGTGACGACGAAATCACACAGCCCGGCGCGCAGAGCTTCGCGCAGGCGTTCCGCCTCAGGCTCGACGCAAAGGGAGCAGGCGCCGGCGATGCTGGCGGCGACCAGCGTGGCCGATTGTTCCGAGTCGAGACCGGCGCCGAGCAGCAGCTTGCCGGCCAGGGAGCCGGCGAAGCGATCGCGCGCCAGGCGGGTGAGCGTTTCGTAGCGATCGTAAACGGCGTGGAGGCTGCGTAGCTTCATGGCGCAACAGACATTCTGTCACGTCGAGGGGATTCGCTTCGCTACCAGCTTGAGTAAGGCTGGCCGTTGGTGCCAACTTCTTCCGAGCCGCTGTGCACGTCGGTGATGCCGGGCTGGGTCTGGTCCAGGTCAGAGTAGGTTTCATCGCTGGTGGTCTGCCAGGTCTCGGTGCTGTGGGTCATGGGATCGCTCGGGATCGACTTCAGATAGCCGTTCTGCACCAGGTCGTCGAGGGACTGGGGAGCCTGGTTCTTATCCATGGTGTAGGAGTCGATAGCGTCCCGCATCACGTGCAGGTCTTCTTTGAGAGCGGCTTCCTTCGCGTTGCGAATGGCGGCGACAAAGCTGGGAATGGCCACCGCAGCGAGCACGCTGATGATGAGCATGACGACCATCAGCTCAATCAGAGTGAAGCCGCGGTCGTTCGAATGAATGGGTGGTTTCAGCAACAAAGGTTTACCAGTCCGAATATTTGGTTCCGTCCAGCGCGGTTCCCGTGGATTTTGAATAGACATCGAAGACATTCTGGCCGCCCCAGGAATCGCTGTCGGGGTCGTCCTGCATGGAGCGCAGGCCCCAGTCGGTATCCCCGGTCATAGGATCGACGGGGATGCGGCGGAGGAAGCGCAGCTTCTTGCCCTGCACGTCGACGCCGTCGACCAGGGTCTGCAAATCGGGCGGGTACCCCTGACTGTCGATCTTGGTGCGGAAGGCGTTCTTATCCGCGGCGTCCTTGTAGTTGTCGATGGCGCGGCGCATCTGCCAAAGGTCGTAGCGGAGCATGCGTTCCTTTTCACGTTTGACCTGAAAACGCGCGATGGGGACGGCCGCCGAAGCCAGGATGGAGAGGATGGCAACGGTGACAATGAGCTCGACAAGGGTCAGGCCCGCCTCGCCCCGCCGCAATCCGACTTTTTTATTCGACATCAACCGCATAGTTCCAACAGAGTGGCGGACCGTCACTGAATATGGACGACCGCCTGAGATCCCGTAGCAGGCTCCACCTGCTGCTGGGGGTTGCGTATGACCGGCCGGGAGATGGCGATGGAAGCATCCCCTGGGGCTTTAGCCTGGAATGTAAGGACGCACACGGTACCCGATCCGCTCACGCCGGTGGTGCCGGGCGGACGGGAGACCGCGATGGCCGCCTCGCCTCGGCCGTCATCGCGATGGGCCAGCGCCACGGCCTGGCCGTCCTTGCCCAGGAAATTAGTGTGCTGTCCGTCGTCTGAGTCCACGTTGATCAGGCTCAGTTTCGACGGGTCATACTGTACCGACATCGGCACCGCGAAAACGTCACTACCGCCGGTTAGATTCACCAGGACTTTGAAGGTGGAACCGACTTTGGCGGTGACCTGAGCGGGATTCAGGGCCAGGGTGGCCGGAGCTCGGGGGCTGTTCTCCTTCTCGCGACTGGCCAGGGCCTGCTGGGTGGCCTGCACGGCATTCTCGGGAGGCGGAGGCTGAGTGGCGCCGGAGTTCTGCGGGGCGAACGCGCCGGAATTCGACTGTGGCGGCGCGGCTGCAGCCGTCTGCGCGGCGGCTGCTGCCTGGGAGAGGGCCGCCGGCACATCGGATGCTTTCATGGGACGGATGATCGGCCGGACCTCGACGTCGTTGCCGGTGCCGGTATCGATCTCCTGGAGGTCCTCGGGGGTGAGCTGCTCGGCGCGCACCACATGGGGGATCATCAGGAAGACGATCTCATCGTCGGTGACTTCCTTCTGCTGGGTGCTGAACAGGTACTTGATGAGAGGCAGCTGTCCAAGGCCGGGGGTGCCGCTGATGGTGTAGGTGGTCTGGTGCTGCAGGATGCCGCCCAGCAGGTTGGCCTCGCCGTTCTTCAGGCGGACGGTGTGGTCGACCTCGCGCTGGGTGATGATGGGCTCGGTGATGCCGCCGATGCTGGTGTTGCCGGCCGTGGAAGAGACCGTGATCTTGCTCTTCAGCGTGACATCGTCGTCCATGTGGATGGTGGGCTTGATGGTCATGTCCACGCCCACGTCGATGTACTGGAACTGGGTGTTGACCAGCGAGCTGACGATCGCGGTGGCGGCGCCGGTCTGATAGGAACCGGTGGCGATGGGGATGCGCTCACCGATCTTCAGCGTCGCTTCCTGCCCGTCGGAGGCGCGAATCTGCGGATTCTGAATGATGCGCGAGCGGGTGTCGGTGAGCAGCAGGTCGACCGCGGCCTGGCCAATCGTGACCGCGAAGTTGGTCGAATTCAAATGGGCAAGACTATTGAGCGTAATGCTGCTGGCGGTGGAGTTGGAACCGTTCGTCCCAGTCTCATCGTTGGTGTTGCTGGTCGAACTGGTGTCGTTCAGGTTGGCGTTGGAGGGCTGGAAGTTGATGCTTGCCGTCTGGGGCAGCTGAATACCGATGTTGCGCAGGACATCGCGGCTGACTTCGAGCACGGCGACGTCGATGACCACTTCGGGCCGGGCTTTGTCGAGATCGTCGATCAGGCGGTGAGCGAGCAGCAGCTCATCCGGCGTGCCGCGCATGACGATGGCGTTTTCGCTGGCCACGCCGTTGATGCGCGCATTCTGGAAAAGATTGCGCAGAACCGTCTGCACTTCAGTGAAATCGTTCTGCTGCGCGACGTTGCGCAGGTAGAAGGTTTCCACGGCCTGCTGATCGAGCTCGGTGTGTTTGGTGCGGGAGTTTTCCGCCACGAAGATGGTGTTGGGGGTAATCGGGCGCCAGAAGGTGTTGGAGGTCACGGCCACGATGCGCAGCGCGTCGCGCAGGGTGACGTTGTTCAGATCGACCTGGATTCGCTTGGAGGTGTACGAGGGATCGAAAAGGACATTGATGCCGGCGGCTTTACCGACGGCCTGATAGACGATGCGGCTGTCCTCGACCATATGCAGGGTGAGCGGCTCATTGGAGATGGGCTTGAGCTGCACAGGTGCGGCGAGATCGAGGGCTTCATCCGTGGTGCGGGGACTGGAGGCCGGCCCCGGCGTTTGCCCATTCAGTTTCTCGCGCGTGGCCTGGATATCCTGGCTGGCCAGCTCGTTGCTGGGATCGATTTCGAGGGCGCGCAGGAACTCGGTCAGCGCGGCGGTGTAGTCTCCCTGGTCGCGCAGGCGTTCCCCGTGTTCCACATGGAGGGCGGCGGCCGAGAAGCGGGTGCGCTCGAAGGCCAGGCGGAAGCGTTCGTCGGTCGGTTTCTTCTGGTAGGCCTGGTAATAGTCCTCGTAGGCGGCCTGGGTATCGCCTTTGGCTTCTGCGGTCTCCCCCTGCTTGTACCAGTGTGAAGCGGACTGGGCGTGCGCCGCGGGGTGGGTCGCAAACAGGACGGCAAGGAAAGCCCAAATAACGAGACTTCTCTTCATGCAACTCCGTGGTGGGCGAAGAAAGATTTGGAGGCCCGGCCGGCGAACGGAATGTCCGAGCCCAGCGCCGGGAAGATCGTACGCCGCGTATAGTATCGCATTGCCGCGAGATACCGCAGGGGGCAGGGCGGGGTTCCGCGAAATCGCGCGACGGCTTTTTTGTGACTCCCGGCGACGATATAGGATGAGAGATTGCGACAATCCTCATGACCCGACCCACGCAACAGACCGCGAAACCCGCTCCGGCGAAGCCGAAGCTGCGCGATCCCGTGGCTTCGGGTAACCGCGACGCGGCGGTGAACCGGATGGCCGGGCACAATTACTTCCTGCTGGAGAAATACGAGGCGGGCGTGGCGCTGCGCGGGACCGAGGTGAAGTCGATCCGCGAAGGCAAGGCGAACCTGAAGGACGCCTACGGCCTCATCAAGGAGGGGGAAGCTTTTCTGCTGAATGCCCATATCGGAGCTTATTCCCACGGCAGCATCAACAATCACGAGGCGCTGCGGACCCGCAAACTGTTGCTGCATGAGGAAGAAATTCGCAAACTCACGGGAAAGACGCAGCAAAAGGGCCTGACGCTCATCCCCACCCGGCTTTATTTTCGCAACGGCCGGGTGAAGTGCGAACTGGCCATTGCGAAAGGCAAGCAGGACTGGGATAAGCGCGAAACGGAGCGGCGGCGCGAGGCGGATCGGGAAGCCCGAGCGGCGGTGGCGCGGGGGCGGAAGAGCTAAAGGCGGAGACGCCGCGCTCTCCCGCCGCCGAATGGTCCCCTGTAGCGCCCAGGCCCACGTTCCGGGGGCAGGACGGATCGGCGATCGCCTGGCATTCCCGGGCAAATCCGGGCCCTGGCCTGAATTTTCAAAAAATCTCTCCCCAAGTTATTACAAGTTGGGGTAAGCTTCTCCAGCATTCGAATTCTTTTCCCCTTCTCCCCCCGTTCAGTTCCTCCGGTTCCTGCTCGAAGCCTTTTTATTTCGGCTGTTTGGGGTGATTTCTTTATGCGGGAAATGACAGATGCGTCTCTTCGGTGTTCCGCCCTTCCGGCGGCAGCCGCCACGGCAGGACAGCGCCTTGATTCCGTTCTTTCTTTGGCGATTGCCGATCCTCCGGCCGCCACAGCCAGCCTGCGTGCCAGACGAGGGTTCCCTCTGGCCTTCCCGCGCCGGTTGTCCCTGCTGGCCTCAGGCGCCCTGCTGGTTGCCGGTTTCGCTCCGGGGATCAATGCCTGGGCCGATCACCCCGCCACGGGCGTGGTCGAGGCGCTGCAGCGGAAATACCTGGTCACCCAGATGACACCCGACTACGAGCAGGTGACCAAAGACGGCACCACCATGGTCATGAAATGCCCGGGCATTTACACGCTGCCGAGCACCTCCATCATGGAGCCGGATAACACGGTGCTGAACGGGTCCATCAAGAGCTCCTCGATGTTCGCCAGGATGACGCTGGTCAAGATGGGCTCCCACGTCCTGCAAACCGGAGACAAGGTATACATCACGAAAATTGAAAGTAAGGGCAGCTCCAGCGACGAGCTTCGCGTGAGCATCCTCAGCGTCGATCCGCTGGATGTCGCCGGGGGGGACGCTCAGAAAAGGTACAAGGGGATCGTCTCCTTCAAGTTTAAGAAGGGCTATCTGGATGAGACGCCTCCGGAAGAGGTGGAGGCGGCGATCGAAGCGATCCTGGCCCCGGATACGGGTGGAGACGATGCCCAGGGAGGGGACGGCCAGGCGCAGGGTCCGCCCGCGGCCGCTCCTCCGACGGCCAAGGCGTACGTTGCAGCGCCGCCCCCACCGCCCCCGCCTCCGCCGGCCGCTCCTGCCGGGCCGCCTCCGACGGTCAGCATCGGCGAGTCCTCGACCCAGGTCCTCCAGGCGCTGGGCATGCCTTTGCAGATGATCGATCTGGGCAAGAAGAAGACCTTTGTCTACAAGAACATGAAGGTCATTTTTGTTGACGATAAAGTCAGCGACGTGCAGTAAGCAGCCGAACACGGGCCCATCGCCAGGGAAGAAACGTGAGGGGAGCATGACCATGCATCGAAAAATCACCGCGGTCGCGCATTGGACCGCCGTCGCACTGCTCGGCTCGGCCGTCTGCTTTGGCGCGTCGGGACCACCGCACAAGTCGGCCTCGGCGCCCAAGCCGCCTCCCAAAGCGGCGCCCGCTCGCTCTGCGGCCGGCGGCGGAGCGCACCGGGCCACCCCGGGCGCCACGCGTCCCGGAGCCGGCAAACCGGGCGCCATGGCCAACGGCGGCCGGACAGGCAACGGTGTGGCGAGGCATCCGGATGGGAGCATGACCAGCCGTAACGCCCGCGGAGGGGAAATGACGCGGGGGCGTGACGGGCACGTGGCCGGGTACCGCGACGCCCATGGCAACGAGGCCCGATTCGGCCACAACGGCCATGTCCGCGAGGTCCACGGGAACGGCATGGATGTCCGGCGAGGGCCACGGGGCATGCGGCGCACGGTCGTGGAGCGCGGGGGCGAACGCCGCGTCGCCTATGGCCACGGACGCGGCTACATCTCCCGCCCCTATTCCTGGCACGGCCACTCCTACTACAGCCGGACCTATTACCGGCATGGCGGCTATTACCGGGGCTACTACCACCCGTACTACTACCACGGCGTCTATCTGCATGGTTATATGCCGGCGTATTACTATCCGCCGGTGTATTACGGGTGGGCTTACAATCCATGGCCCGCGCCGGTGGCTTACGCGTGGGGATGGGGAGCAGCGCCCTGGTACGGCTACTACGGTGCGTATTTCACCCCTTATCCGGTGTATCCGAGCGCGGCTTACTGGATTACCGACTACATGATCTCGGCCAGCCTGTCGGATGCTTATGCAGCCGGCGTTGCTGCGGGTCAGGCCGGCGGGGCGGCGGGTGCCCGTCTCCAGTCGCCGCGAGGGCCTCATCTGGTACTCGCCTCGTACAGTCCTGACGAGAGTGCCGCGGCCGGGCCGGTGATGAGCAAGGCGGTCAAGGATGCCGTTTCTCAGGAGATCAGCCGGGAACTGGCGGCCTCCCAGAAGGCACAGGATCCATCCGACGGCAGCACGGCGAATCTCTCGACCCTGCTGGCTGACGGACAGCCGCACGTCTTCGTAGTCAACACAGGCCTCACTGTCGACTCGGCGGGGCAGGATTGCGGGATTACGGAGGGCGATGTGCTCTCGCTGAGCACGCCGCCGGCTGAAAGCGCCAGCAATGCGGACCTGCAGGTGCTGGCCAGCAAGCAGGGCGACTGCGCGACCGGCGCTCAGGTGAGCGTGGGCCTCGATGACCTGCAGGAGATGCATAATCACCTGCTGGCCAACATCGACGACGCCATGGCCCAGATGAAGGACCATCCGGGACAGGGCGGCCTGCCCGCGCCGCCGGCTGCCGCCGTTCAGGGAACGACGCAGGCTCCCTATGCCGCAGCCGCACCAGCAGCCGACCCCAACGGCGCCGCCGAGCTGGATCAGCAGGCGGACCAGGGCGCTCAACTGGAGCAGCAGGTGGTAGCGGATGCCAATGCTCCCGATAGTTCGGGAGAGGCAGCGCCGGCCGGAGGCGCCGTGGCGGCCGCCCCTCCGCCTCCCGCTCGCCCCGCAGGCCCCATCACCATTGCCCTGGGGCAAACGCAGGCCGAGGTGATCCGGGGCAAAGGGCAGCCGCTCAATATCGTCAAATTCCCCAGCAGGAACAAAATCATCTTCATTTACTCGGACATGAAGATTATTTTTGTTCAGGGAAAGGTGAGCGACGTCCAGTAATCCGGAGATGCGCACGAGCCAGTGCGCGGGAAAACCGGATGCGGTTGCAGGAACCCGCCACGCGGGGTGAAAGAATGGTGGCATGAAGGCTCACCTGTCTTTCACCCCTCTGACCGCAATGGATACCAGCCTGCTCGCCGTCTTTGCCGTTGACGCCAGCCCGTCCAGTAAAGATGGCAACGCCAAGCCCGACCTCCGCCTCCTCGTCTCCGGCGACGCTGCCCGGAAGGCCGCTGACGCTGTCTTCTCCGGCGGGGAATTCAAGGCTGAACCGAACGAAACTCTGCTTCTCCATGCGCCTGGCGGGTTGAAGGCTGCGCGGCTGCTGGTGATCGGCCTGGGCAAGGCGGCGAAGCTGACGCCCCACGAGGTGCGCAAAGCGGCGGGTCTTGCCGTGCGCTTTGCCAAGCCGCGTGGGTTGCGCGAGCTGGCCATCGCCGCACCGGTTGCCGAGGGTCTGGACCCTAAGCTGACCGTCCGGGCGATGGCCGAAGGCGCGATTCTGGGCGATTTCGATTCGGATACCTATCGTTCGGACCGGAAGGACCGGAGCGTGCAGTCGGTCCAGATCGTGGCTCCGGCGGAAATGGATCGCGCCGCGGCGGAGGCGGGCCTGCGGGAGGGCGTGATCCTGGCCGAGTCGCAGAACTTTACCCGGTCGCTGGTGAATGAGCCCGGGAATCGCCTGACGCCGACGATCTTCGGAGAGCGCGCCGCGGCCATGTGCAAAGAGGTGGGCCTCGAGTGCTCGGTTTATGGAGCGGACAAGCTGCGAGAGCTGCAGATGGGAGCATTCTTGTCCGTCGCGCAGGGATCGGAGGAGCCGCCGGCGCTGATCGTGATGACCTATGAGCCCAAAAATGCGAAGGCAGGGCCGGTTCTGGGCCTGGTCGGCAAGGGGATCACGTTCGACAGCGGGGGCATCTCCATCAAGCCCTCCGACAGCATGGAGAAGATGAAGTACGACATGGCCGGCGGGGCGGCGATGATTGGGGCCATGCGGGCGATCGCCCAGCTGCAGCCGGCGGTGAAGGTGATTGGGATCGTCTGCGCGAGTGAGAATATGCCTTCCGGCAAAGCGCAGAAGCCGGGGGACGTGCAGATCGCGATGCCGGCTCCGGGCAAGCCGGGGAAGGCCATCGAGATCATCAACACCGACGCGGAGGGGCGCCTGGTGCTGGCCGACGGCGTTACGTATGCGAAGCAGCTGGGTGCGACGCATCTGATCGACGCAGCGACGCTGACGGGCGCGGTGGGCGTCGCGCTGGGGATGATCAATGGCGGTGCCTTCTCGAATGACGAAGAGACGTACCAGCGCTTTGCCGAGGGGCTGAAGACCTCTGGGGAACGCTTCTGGCGGCTGCCGGTTGAGGACGAGTACCGGGAGCTGATCAAGTCGAGCATCGGGGACATTAAGAACACGGGCGGCCGGTACGGGGGAGCGATCACGGCGGCGATGTTCATCAAGGAATTCGTCGAGGACACGCCGTGGATCCATCTCGACATTGCCGGGGTGGCCTGGGTGGATGACGCTAAGCCGTGGCAGGCGTCCGGGCCGACGGGCGTGGCCGTGCGGAGCATTGTGGAGTGGGTGCGGAGCTACGGAGATTGACCCAATCCGGGGCTCGCATTGCATTCATTGCAATCATTGATTGCAATACGCTAAAATCAGTCGATGGCAAGCCTCACGGTCCGCAAACTCGATGATTCCGTTAAGGCCAGACTGCGCGTTCTTGCAGCCGAACACGGCCGCTCCATGGAAGAAGAGGCGCGAACGATTCTGGAGATAGCCGTCCGGGCACCTCACCCGGAGAAAACTCGGAATCTTTATGAAGCGATTCGCAGTTCCCTGGCGGAAGCGGGAATCGCCGGAATTGACCTGGAGATCGCACCGCGCGGACCCATGCGAGAGGTCGTGGACTTCTCCGGTGCGGAATACGGCGTCGATGACGATCACCGTCGATGATCGTCGTTGACACGAATGTGCTGTCGGAGGCCATGCGCGAGCGCCCTGACCCGGCCGTGGCGGCGTGGCTCCAGGGGCAGACGGCGCTTGAGGCGTTCACTACGGCCATCAGCAAGGCCGAAATCCTGTACGGAATCGAGATTCTTCCGCAGGGAAGAAAGCGCGCCGCTCTGAGCCGAGTCGCAGACCTGATTTTCTTCGAGACCCTTGCCGGGAGGGTCCTTGGTTTTGACGAGGCAGCCGCTCCCCATTACGCGCAGATCGCGGCGGCGCGGAAGGCGAGCGGGCGCGCAGTCAAGACAGCGGATGCGCAGATCGCAGCGATTGTCCGGCTGCACGGCGCCACGCTGGCTACCGGGAATACGCGAGACTTCGAGGGCTGCGGGATTCGGGTTGTGAATCCCTGGGGACGATGAATGCCGGCGGCGCCGCTCAGATCGTCGTGTGAGCCGTCGCGGCGGGCTGCCCTGTGCCGGAAGCGTTCTTTCTGGCGGCATGGGCGCGCGCCAGGAGGATGAGGACCAGGCCGAAAACGATGGAACCCAGGCTGGCTGCCTGGGCATTGGTCATGCCCCACAGCACGCGGGGATTGATGCGGATGAACTCCACCAGAAAGCGCGCGATGCCGGTCAGGACCAGATACTCGCCGGTAATCTCGCCCAGGGGCTTGGGGTTTTGCGGGGAGCTGCGCTTCCACAGGATCCAGCAGATGAGAATCGCGCCGAGCAATTCGTAGATCGGCGTAGGCTGGACGCGGCAACTCGCGGGCCAGCCCCATTCCACGCAGACCTGCGTCGTGGGCACCAGGCCGTTCGGCATGGCGATGCCCCAGGGCAGATGGGTCGGCTGGCCGTAATCGCCGTCGCCGGAGATGAGGCAGCCGAGGCGGCCGACGCCGTAGCCCAGAGCGGCGGCGGGCGCGGCCAGGTCCAGCATCCGGAGCGAGCCGAGCTTATAGACGCGGGCCTGCCAGAGCAGGGCCAGAATGCCGACGATGAGGCCCCCGTACCAGGCAAAACCGGCACGGTCGAAGAGCAGGTCGGCGGGATGGGCCATCAGGGCGTGAGGCGTTTCCAGCACATGCCAGAGCTTGGCGCCGATGACGCCGGCGACGGTCGCAATGGCGACGATACTGACGGCGTCGGCGTTGATGCGCCAGCGCTTGAAATTCAGCCAGAGAATCCAGCAGCCGGCGACGGCGGCCAGCCACAGGAGAATGCCAAAAGTACCGATGGAAAAGCGTCCAATATGAATAAATGGATACATGCGGCGTCGATCCAGTATAGCTTCCACAAGGGGATTGGAGATAATCGGACCTGTGAGCACGACCGGGATTCATGCGGGGCTTGAAGTTTTGTTCAGCCGCGAGCGCATTCGCCATCGCGTGAGCGAAATGGGACGACAGATCGATCGGGATTATGCCGGCGAGAAGATCGTGCTGGTGGGCGTGTTGAAGGGCGCAGCCATTTTTCTGGCCGACCTGGCGCGCAGCATCTGCGTGGACAACACCTTTGATTTTGTGGCGGTCTCGAGCTACGGAAAAGAACAGCACACCACCGGGGCGGTCAAGCTCATCAAAGATCTGGACCACTCGATTGAAGGGAAGAACGTGATTCTCGTGGAGGACATTCTGGATACCGGCCTGACTCTGGGGTTCCTCCGCAACCTGCTGGAACAACACCACCCGAAAACGCTGCGGATTGCGGCGCTGCTCGACAAGCCGTCGCGGCGGCTGGTAAAAATCGATGCCGATTATGTGGGATTTACCATTCCCAATCAGTTCGTTATTGGTTATGGGATGGATTTCGCGGAACGCTACCGGAACCTGCCGGACATCTGTCTGATGCCGTTGGACGTTTCCGGAGCCCCGAATGCGGGCAGTGCGGGAAATCCGAAAGAATCGGCGGGCTGAAAGGAGTTTTGCCCCCATGAGTACGCAGATTCACCTCCTCGATCAGGAAGACGAAGAACGGGAAGTAACCGGGTTCGACGCGGAGAGCTTTGCGCGACAGGCGCTGGGCTCGCGGCGGTACCTGGCCGCGGTCATCGACCACACTCTGCTGAAGCCGGACGCGACCGAAGACCAGGTGGTCCGCCTCTGCCAGGAAGCGGCACAACACGGCTTTGCCTCGGCCATGGTCAATCCCACGTGGACCGCTCTGGCCTATGCGGAGCTGGCCGGCAGCGGCATTCCGGTAGGCGCGGTGGTGGGCTTTCCGCTGGGCGCTTCGCTGGGCAGCACCAAGCGCGAGGAGGCGGCCGCGCTGGTGAAGCTGGGCGCGCACGATGTGGACATGGTGATCAACATCGGGCTGCTGAAATCCGGGGAGAACCATGCCGCGCAGCAGGAGATCCGCGGCGTGGTGGAAGTGTGCCACGACGCCGGGTCGATCGTGAAGGTGATCCTGGAAACGTGCCTGCTCAGTGTGGAGGAAAAGCTGCGGGCGTCGGAGCTGGCGATTGCCGCGGGCGCGGACTTTCTGAAGACCAGCACGGGGTTTTCGACGGGGGGAGCGACGCCGGAAGATGTGGCCATGCTGCGGGGGGTGGCGGGCGGACGGTGCGGGGTGAAGGCCTCGGGAGGCATTCGCACCCTGGCCGATGCGCGGCGGATGCTGGAAGCGGGGGCGAATCGTCTGGGCGCCAGCGCGGGCGTGGCGATACTCCACGAACTGAGCGCATAATCTCCGGCGGCCGGAAGGCGCTCGCCAGGCATGTCCCGCGAGGATGGAAAACACCGTATGATGGCAATCGTTCGGTCGCGTGCCGCCGTGCGCGCCCAGGAGAATTGTGAGCGAAGATCCCCGGAATAAAACGACGGACCAGGCCCGGCACGCCGAACACGAATGGGAAGGGGATTACCGGCCGGTTTCGCCGGAAACGGCGCCGCGGTCCGCCCAGGTGCAGGTCGATCCGCTGCAGACGGAGTTCCTGATCCGGCTGGCCGACACGCTGAACACCACGCTCGATCTGCGTACCCTGCTCGAACGCACGGCGTCGCTGGTGCGAGCGGTGATCGACTATAAGATTTTCGCCATCCTGCTGATTAATGACCGCACCCACGATCTGCGCATGCGTTTCCAGATCGGTCACCGGCCGGAGGTCGAGCGGCTGCGGATTCGCATGGGACAGGGGATTGTCGGCCAGGTGGCGCAGACGCGCCAGGCCATGCTGATCAACGACGTTACCCGGACAGAAAACTACATCGATGCCAATCCCGAGGTGCGTTCGGAGCTGGCGGTTCCGCTGATCACGAAGAATCGGGTGATCGGCGTGATCGATATCCAGTCCGAACAGCTGAATTATTTCAAGCCGGAGCATCTGCACCTGCTCACGCTGACGGCCTCGCGCATTGCCGGAGCCATTGAGAACGCGCGGCTGTATACGCGGGTGTCGCGACAGGCGCAGACGCTGCAGGTGCTGAACGAGATCAGCCGGGAGATCACGTCGATTCTGGATCCGGACGAGCTGCTGCAGCGGGTGGGTCAGCTGATCCGCCGCATTATCGACTACCAGATGCTGTCGGTGTGGCTGGTGAACGAGCGCGACAACGTGATTGAAAGCAGGCTGGCGATTCGCCTGCCACCGCGGCACGAGGGCAAGCCGCGTGAGGAGCGGCGGAGCCTGTGGGAGTCCTCCTCGACGGCGGGCCCGGAAACGCTGGCCTCAGCGGCCGCAGCCGGAAGCGGGAATGCGACGACCGGGGTAAAAGGGGAGCCGCTCGCGCTGGGCCAGGGTCTGGTCGGCGCGGCCATTGAGGAAAGGCGCGCGCTTCTGGTGAGCGACGTCCGCAAGGATTCGCGTTACCGGATGGTGAATCCGGAGACGCGCTCCGAGATGGTGGTGCCGCTGATCTATAAGGGGCGGGCGATCGGTGCGCTGGACATCGAACATCCCCGCGCGCATTTTTTCAACGAAGACCATGAGCGGTCGGTCACAACGCTGGCGGCACAGCTGGCCATCGCCCTGGAAAACGCGCAACTGTACCAGCGCGTGGCCCAGCAGGAACAGCGTCTGGAGCGGGATCTGGCCATGGCGCGCGAGGTGCAGCTGCGCCTGCTGCCTCCCGCGAAGCCGCAGCACAAGCGGGCGGAGTTTGCCGCGCGTTTTTTGCCGGCGCGCACCATTGGCGGGGATCTCTACGACTTCCTGCCCTACGACGTGAACCGCAGCGCGATTGCTCTGGGGGATGTGAGCGGGAAGGCGGCGCCGGCGGCGCTCTATGCAGCTCTGGTGAGCGGCATCATGCGCTCGGCGGCCAGCCAGCATCCTTCGCCTTCCGAGATGCTGCGCATGCTCAACGATGCGCTGCAGGAGCGCAAGCTCGACTCGCAGTACGTGACCATGCTGTACGGCCTGTGGAACGACGAGAACCTGACCCTGCAAATCGCCAACGGCGGATCGGTGCAGCCGCTTTTCTGCCACGGCGACGAGATCGAGACCATTCGCGCGGAAGGCTTCCCCCTGGGCATGTTTCCCAATGCCACGTGGGAGCAATTCAGCATCGCCACCCAGCCGGGCGATTCGGTGGTGTTCTTCAGCGATGGCATTGTGGATGCGCAGAATGCGGCGGGCGAGATGTTCGGGAACGATCGGCTGCTCGCGTGTGTGCGGAAGTATCGCCAGAAGTCGGCGTCGAAGCTGGCCGAGAGCGTGCTTACGGAAGTGGGCCGCTTCCAGGGAAAGCGGGACCGGTTCGACGACGAGACGGTGCTGGTGCTGCGGGTGGTGTAGACCCGTCGGATTCGCGCAAAACATCTTCCCTGCCCGATTCGGGTTCAATTTCTTTGTGAGCAGGCAAAGGAGGGGGTTCAACGACCCTCCAGGTCTGATATTCTCAAGCGTTTATTCCATATTGGTAATCCCACCGGGGCAGCGGTGGGAGGAGTTGAGTTATGCCGGAGCAGAGAAGTCGGAAATACCATCAGGAGCGCGTGGCGGAGACGCTGCGCGATGAGATTGGGGCGATGATCGAGGGCGAGCTTTCGGATCCGCGAATCAGCTTCGCCTACGTCAGCCAGGTGGTGCTGAATCCGGGGGGGAAATCGGCGCTGATCTATGTGGCGGTGGATGGCGGCGCCAGGGAAGAAGCCGACACGCTGGATGGCTTGATGGCGGCACGCGGCTACATCCGGCATGAGCTGCTGGAGCGGATGGGCGTGCGCTTTGTGCCGGAACTGACGTTCCACATCGACCGCTCCGAGAAGATGAAGGCAAGGATCGACGAGCTGCTGGGGCGGACCCGGAAGCGGCAGGCGGCGGCGGATCGGCACCAGGCAGGCTGAGAACGGCAGGCTGGGAACCAGTGGCTCGGGCGAGTGGCTGAGAATCAGGGATCATGGCGGCAGGACACGACATTCCGGTCGGGCGCAGCACTCAGGGCGCGGGGGCGCTTCCGAACCGCGAAGGACTTTCCGCGGTCCTGGACGTGATCCGGAAGGGGTGGCGATTCGCCATCGGTTCGCACGCACGGCCCGACGGCGATGCCGTCGGATCGATGCTGGCCTGCGGCATGATCCTGGCGCAACTGGGCAAGCAGGGGGATCTGTTTTCGGCCGATCCGGTGCCGCGGATCTATCGATCGCTCCCGTGCGCGGAGACGATCCGCCACAGCCAGCGCGTGGAGGGCGATTACGACGCGGTGATCCTGCTGGAGTGCGACGGCATACCACGCTCGCGCCTGGCCGGGCTGGAGGGGCGGGTGCTGGTCAACATCGACCACCATGCCACCGGCCGGGCATTCGCGGACGTGAACTGGATCGAGAACGATGCCTGCGCGGTCGCGGAAATGGTCTACAAGCTGGCGCAGGCGGTATCGGTGGAGGTGTCCCCGGCCATGGCGGCCTGCCTGTACGCGGCCCTGCTGACCGATACGGGATCTTTTTGCTATGAGGGGACGGATGCCCATGCCTTCGAGCTGGCCGGAACGCTGGTGGCGTGCGGCGCCGATCCGGCGAGGATTGCGCGCGAGGTCTATTTTTCCAATCCGCTCTCCAAGATGATGCTGCTGGGCGCCGCGCTCTCCAACCTGCACCGCGAAGGCCGTCTGGCCTGGCTGTGGGTGACCCATGCCGATATGGCGCGGGCCGGCGCCGCCGAGGAGGACTGCGAAGGGATTGTGAACTACGCGATCGGGATTGCCGGCGTGGAGGGGGCGGTGCTGCTGCGCGAGCTGCCGGACGGGCGGGTGCGGCTGTCGCTGCGCAGCAAGGGCGGGCTGGATGTGGCGCGGATTGCCGCGAGCTTTGGCGGGGGCGGCCATCGGCACGCGGGAGGCTGCACCCTGGAGGGTTCGCTGGCGGGCGCCACCGGGCGCATTCTGGAGACCATGCGGCGGGAATTGATGACTGTGGTATCCGGTTCTGCATCGAATCCGATGGAACCCAATAGGAATCTGTTAGCCTGACTCGGAACCGTGGCCGAGACTCCGAAGCGCTCGAAACTCAACAAAAGAAACTCCGGCGACGTCGCGCCGGGGCGGCCGAGCCTTTTCGCCCAGGCCCGTCTCCGGTTTCCCGCCATGGCGGAGATCGCCGAAGCGGCGACCCTTTTCTGCCTGACCGCGTTCTTCTTCTTCTACGGACTCGTGCCCATCTTTGGCGGCGACGGCATCGGCCTGGTGGGGGCCGACGAGCCGCGCTATGCCCAGGTGGCGCGCGAGATGCTGACGCGCAAAGACTACGTCACACCGGTGCTCTGGGGTCATCCCTGGCTGGAAAAACCGGCGCTCTATTACTGGCGCGCCATGTTCGCTTTCCGCGAGTTTGGCATTCACGACTGGTCGGCGCGCCTGCCTTCCGCCAGTTTCGCCTTCATGCTGGTGGTGCTCATCTACCTGCACATCCGGCGCTTCCGTAACGGAGGCCAGCTGGACGCGGCGCTGATCACGGCCTCCTGCGCGGGCATTCTGAGCTTTGCGCGCGGCGCGTCCACCGACATGCAGCTGGCGGCGCCCTTCTGCATCGGCATGCTGGGCTGGTATGCCTGGTACGAGACGAACAGTAAGTTCTGGCTCTTTGACATTTACTTTTTCGTGGGCGCCGCCACCCTGGCCAAAGGTCCGGTGGCGCCGTTCATGGCGCTGGTGATCATCGGCATTTTCGCCGGCCTGCGGCGCGAGTGGTCGCTGTTTCGACGAAGTTTGTGGTGGCCGGGGATCGTCCTGTACTTCGCCATGGTTTTGCCGTGGTTCATTGCGGTGCAGCGGCGCAATCCGACCTTTCTCAAGATCTTTTTCCTCGAGCACAACCTCGAGCGCTTCGCCACGAACCGCTTCGAGCACTATCACCCGTTCTGGTACTACGTGCCGGTGGTCCTGCTGGGGCTTACCCCGTGGGCGGTGATTGCCGTGACCTCCTTTGTGGATGCCGTCGGCGGCTCGATCAACGAATGGAAGGCCCGGCGGTCGAAATTCCATTACGTCGGTCACGGACGCGCGGGGGACGCTTTTCCGGAGTTTCTGGTGCTGTGGGCGCTGGTGCCGATCGTCTTCTTCTCCTTTTCCGAGTCGAAGCTGCCCGGCTATGTGCTGCCCGCGTTACCGCCGCTGGCTATTTTGGCGGGCGATTACCTCAACCGCATTCGCGGCCGGGGGCTGAAGACCTGGATCCTCGTGGTCCATGCCATCTCGACCGGCATCCTGACCATGTTCGTGCTGCTGATGCCGCTGCACCTGCACAACCCGGAGGCGATTCCTCCGGGGAAGGCGATCGTGGCGGCGAGCATGGTGGGCGTGGCCGTGGTCGTGTTCATCCTGATCACCGTGGCGCGGTTCGGGCTGCACCGTCTGCGGGTGGCCACCATGACGCCGATGATCATCCTGCTGCTGTACATCTTCGGCGTGGGACCGGTATTTGGCATCGGACCGGTGCCCAATACCAAGCACAACATCAACCTGATGGACATGACCTACTCGGCGCGCCCGCTGGCGCAGATCCTGAACAAAATCACCCCGCCCCCCGGCCTGGTGGCGGTGTGGCATGTGCGCCGGGATGTTCAGTACGGAATCTCTTTCTATCGCAATGAGAGGGTGGTGAATTACGATATTGGCATCACCGTCACCAATCCACCGGCGAGCGCCGATCACGGGCCGCAGGGGGTGGTGCTGGATGACGTCAAGGAAGGGTCGTCGGCCGAGGAGATGGGTTTGCGCAGCCTGATCGGCGACGACGTTGTGGCAGTGAACGGCCAGCCGGTGCTGAACGCGGCAGATTTCGATGCCATGCGGGCCAGCTGGAAACCGGGTGTCCGGCTGGAATTCGAGGTGCTCGATCCGCGAATTCCAGGCAAGAATCCGCAGTTCGTCGGTGGCATTATGCGGGATGGGGTTCCGGATCGGCAGCATCTGCTCGTGGTTCCGGAATCGGCCATTCCCGACCTTAGCCAAAAACTGCAGGGAAGGGACTACGAGCCGCTCTTCACCTACCCTGCGCAAAATCTGGTGGTGTACGACGTTCGAGCCCGATCGTCAGAAACCGCCGCAGTTCGCAGCCATTGAGCAGTTTTCCGCACTCCACCCGGGTGAAATAGCTCGGGACCCGTCAGCCGGGTCGGGGCAGGTCTGTATCCATGAGTTCTGCGCTCCAGTTCGAACTGTTGGACCTGCGCCACTTCTCGGCCGGGAGCCTGCGCCCGCTGCTGGAAGAGGAGAGCCGTGTCTGGAGCGAGCGGCTGCACTGGGATTATCGCGGCTCCGCCGATCTGCTTCTCCAATACCTGGACTCGCGCGTTCTGCCCGGGTATGTCGCGGTTGAAAACGGGCGCGTCGTGGGGTATGTCTTCTGCGTCTACGAAGGACATAAAGCCGTGGTCGGCGACGTGTTTGCGCTGGAAGCGCGCGAATCGGCGGGCGGTATCCGCAACGAGCTGCTGTCGCGCCTGCTGGAAATGCTGCAAAATACGCCTGGCATCACGCGCATCGAATCGCAACTGCTGCTGCACCCGCATGGAGCGCATCAGCGGGTTTTCGAGGCAGCGGGTTTTGAGATCTACGAGCGCATCTTCATGGAATGGCCGCTGCAGAGCTCCGGCGCCGCGGCGCTTTTCGCAGGCCCTGCGCCCGGCCAGCTTTCCGCGCAGCTCGGCGATGGCCTGCAAGTGCGCCGATGGGCGGAACCCGACCTTGGGCCGGCCGCTCGCCTGATTGCCCAGGCCTATCGCGAACACCTCGACAGCCATATCAACGAGCAGTATCGGACGGCTTCGGGTTCGCAGCGCTTTCTGCACAATATCGTGCGCTTTCCGGGCTGCGGGTATTTCGACGCCGATTCCTCACGAGCGGTGGTGGAGCCCGGGAGCGTGGATCTGGCCGGCCTGCTGCTCTGCTCGCGCGTGCGCGACGATGTCGGACACGTAACGCAAATCTGCGTTGCGCCGGAGTTCCGCGGACGGGGCGTGGGCCAGTTGCTGATGAAAGAGTGCGCGGCGATTCTGGCCAGACGGAGATTCAGCCTGCTGACCCTGACCGTTACGGCGTCGAACCAGAAGGCGGTTTCCCTCTATGAATGGCTGGGCTTTCGCGGGACGCACCGCTTCGACGCCATGGTCTGGGATCGGAGCGAAGCGTCGCCCCTGCCGCACGCAGCCCGCAGCTAACTCGCCGTCGGCTGCGCGGCTGTTTCCGGAACCTGGGAGTGAAGGCCCGCCGCCATGATGGCGGATTCCACCATGGAATGCATGCCCATGCAGGAGTTCATCATGAGGTGGTAGAGCCGGCGATCGTCCCATTCGCGCTGATGAAAGCGCCGGATATACTCGGCGCGGCGCCGGTCGATGGCGAGCATCTGGCTCTCCGCTTCTTTGGCGTGCTCAGGGAAACGCTGCTGGATGTACTGAACCTTTCTGGGCAGGGAAGCGTAGACGAAGATGTGGAACGCGCCGGCGGCCCGGGCCAGCACCGCGGCAGCGCCACGCCCCAGCACCACGCAGCGGCCGTCGGCTGCCTGCTCTAAAAAGTAGCTTCGGATGAACTCCACCATCCGTTCGCTGTCGAAAACATCGGGATCGCCGGGCAGCCGTTCCAGAGAACCGACCCACATGGCTTTGCCGAAGCGGTGGTACCACGGGTCGACGCGCTCGTCGAAGCGCTTGACCAGGGTGGGCGCAACGCCTGCCTTGCGCGCGACGTCTTCAATGAGGCAGCTGTCGATCAGCTTCCAGCCGAGGCGCTCGGCCAGATGGTGCGCAAAATCCGCGCCCTGGCTGCCATATTCCCGTTCTACCGTGATGACCTGAATCATGCCGTTCCTCAACCCATCCGAGCCGATGCTGCCATTTTTCGGCGGGGTGCGTCAACAGATTCCTGCAGCAACGTTAATTGGCCTCACAATCACGGCCCGGCCCAGCCGCCCCGTTTGGCTGGACGGGTTGGATGCAGATTGCGGTTGGGGAGAACCGGGCTGGGGGAAGCGGATGCGGCTACTGGCGCAACTCCACCACGGTGGCGCCGGCGCCCCCTTCGTTCTGGCTGGGCTCGGTGACCGAGGCGACCTGGGGATGGCGCTCCAGCCAGGCGCGCAGGGTGCGCCGCAGCACGCCCATCCCGGTTCCGTGAATGATGCGGATGCGGGGCAGGCCGGCGAGGAAGGCGCGATCCAGGAACTTCTCTACCGCATCCTGCGCTTCGTCCGCGGTGCGTCCGATGACGTTGATCTCGCTGCTCATCGCGTCCGGCTCGGCTACAGTGACGGTGATGCCGCGCCGGCGGGCTGACTCCAGAGGGGTCGCCTGGCGCGCGGCCGGGATCACTTCGGCGATCTCGTCGCGCGCGATCCGCATCTTCATCGGGCCGACGGCCACCTCGAAGGTCTTGTCGTCGATCTGCCGCCGGACCACCGCTGTCTTTCCCAGGGTCCGCAGCTTCACGGTGTCTCCTTCCGCCACATGGCGGACGATATGGGGCTGGGCGTTCTGGTCGCCGCGATCCGCACCGGTGTGCTGGGCCACCACCGCGGTGTTGAAGCTTTCGGAGAACTCGCGGCGCAGGCGGGCGATGCGGCGCTCGGCCTCCTTCGAGAGCTTTTGCTGCGCTGCGCGGTCCTCGATGGCGCGTACCGTCTCGCGCGTCTGGAATTCGAAGTTCTTCAGCAGCGACTGCAGCTGGGTCTCCAGGTCGCGCACCTTGGCGCGCCATTCCTTCATGCCTTCAACCGAGAGCCGAGCGCGCTCCTGGGCCAAATCCTGCTCCAGGCGCCGTACCCGGATGCGTTCCTGGTCCAGTGCGGCCAGTTGCTCGTGCAGGCTGTCGAGAAAACGCGCGATGTCCTGGGTCTGGGTGCTCAGCCGGGCGTGCGCAGCCTGAACGATGGACGGGCTCAGTCCCAGGCGTTGCGCGATGTTGATGCCGGCGGAGGCGCCCGGCACGCCCAGGCGCAGCTCGTAGGTCGGGGCGAGCGTCGCCTCGTTGAAACCTACGGCGGCGTTCACGGCGCCCGGGGTGTTCTCCGCATAGACTTTGAGCGCGGTGAGGTGCGTGGAGACGATGGACCAGGCGCGGGCCTGCAGAAAATGCTCGGCCACGGCAACGGCCAGAGCCGAGCCTTCTTCCGGATCCGTCGCCGAGCCCAGCTCGTCGAGGAGAACCAGGGACTGCGCCGTCGCCTGAGCTGCGATGCGGTTCAGATTCGTGACATGCGCGGAAAAGGTGGACAGGTCCTGCTCGATGGACTGGGCGTCGCCGATGTCCGCGAGAAAGGCATCGAAGACCGGGCTCACCAGTTCGTCGGCGGGCACAGGAACGCCGGCCTGAGCCATCATGGACAGAAGGCCGGTGGTCTTGAGGGTTACGGACTTGCCGCCGGTGTTGGGGCCGCTGATGATGAGCTGCCGATTCGCGCCGGCCAGTTCCAGACTGATCGGCACAATCGTCTTCGACTCCGAGCGCAGGCGCCGCTCCAGCAGCGGATGGCGGGCGTTCTTCAGGCGGAATTCGGGCATGGCCGCTTCGGCAAAGCGCGGCGGGGCGCAGTCATATTCCCGGGCGAAGCGGGCTCGCGCCTGCAGCGTGTCGACCTCGGCCAGCACCGTCGCCCCGGCCAAAATCCCGTCGGAATGCTGCGCGATCTGCCGCGTCATGTGCAGGAAGATGCGATGAATCTCGGCCTGCTCCTCTTCGAGCAGCCGCACGAGATCGTTGTTCAGCTCGATGGTCTCGAGCGGCTCCACATAGACGGTTTGGCCGCTGGAGCTGGCGCCGTGAACCACACCCTGCACACGCCGCTTCGATTCCACCTTGACGGGAATGACGAAGCGTTCGCCGCGAATCGTGATCAGCTCGTCCTGCGCGGTGCCGCCTTCGGAGAAGCGCCGCAGGGCGGCGCGCAGGCTCTCCTCAATGGAACGCTGCTGGCGCTCGATCTCGCGCCGGATGCGCCGCAGCTCCGGCGACGCATCATCGGTCAGCGTGCCGTCCGGCAGAAGCTTCGTACGCAGGCTCTCCGTGAGCGGATGCAGGCTGGTCGCGAGCAAAGGCTGTGCGAGCGCGGTCAGCTCCGGGAGCCGATCCCGGGTGTTCTCCGGCGGAGTGCGCATTACCTCGGTCCAGGTGGTGATCTCCTCGGCAAGGGCAATGACGGCGCGCAGCTCCTCCGATTCGAGAGCCACGCCTTCGATGCGCGCCTTCGCCAGCACGTCCGAGGGATCGAAGAGCGAGCGCAGCTGCGGCATGACTCCGGCGGCAAGCAGAAGCCGCAGCTCGCCTGTCCTCTGCTGCTGTCGCAGAATCCACTCGCGATCGGCGGAGGGAACCAGGGCAGTAATCCACGCGCGACCCAGCGCCGACCGCGCGTACGCGCCAAGGAACGAGACGAACTTGTCCCATTCGAGGGCGGACCCGGGCGAGATGCCCTGCGGAATCTCCGGCAGCAACGGCATAGAACCATTATCAGGGCAGGAGACGATAGACTCGCTCAAGCGACAATCCTGCCTTGAATCGGGAATCGGACTTCTGGAATCCTATTCGTATTGAACCCTGAAGCACAGCCAGCGGATTTCATCGTGGTCGGCGCGGGAATCGCCGGTCTGCGCGCGGCGATCGGCCTGGCCGCGGAGGGGGCGCGCGTGCTGGTCGTGACCAAGGAAGCGCTGGGCGAATCGAACACGCATTACGCGCAGGGCGGGATTGCGGTAGCCATGAGCGGCGCGGACGACGTGGCGCTGCATCTGGAAGACACCGTGAATGCAGGCGATGGCCTGGTGAATCGCGCCGCGGCCCGCGTGCTGGTGGAGGAAGGCCCGCTGCGCGTGGAGGAGCTCCTGCGCTGGGGCACGGATTTCGACCGCGAGGCGGGCAAGCTGATGCTGACGCGCGAGGGCGCGCACAGCCGCAATCGCATCCTGCACGCGCACGGCGATGCCACCGGTGCGGAGATTGGGCGGTCGCTGCTGCGGCATGCGCGCGCCATGGAGCGGATCACGCTGCTGGAGTGGACGACGACCGTCGATCTGATTACAGAGGACGGCGCAGTCACCGGTGTGCGGCTGCTGGATCGCGCGGGCGGGGTGAGCGATGTCCGCGCGCGGGCGGTGCTGCTGGCCAGCGGCGGCGCGGGCCAGGTTTACAGCGACACGACTAACCCGGCTGTGGCCACCGGGGACGGGATTGCGATGGCGTATCGAGCCGGGGCCGCCATCGCCGACATGGAGTTCTACCAGTTTCATCCCACCGCGCTAAGCCTGCCGGGGGTGCCGCGGTTTCTGTTGTCGGAGGCGCTGCGCGGCGAGGGCGCGTATCTGCGCAACGCGCGGGGCGAGCGCTTCATGGAGCGATATCATGCGCTGCTGGAACTGGCGCCGCGCGATGTGGTGGCGCGAGCCATCACCCGCGAAGCAATGGGGCCGGAGGGCGTGACGCTGCCGGTGTATCTGGACATGCGGCACGTGACGGGGATCGACCCGCACACGCGGTTTCCCGGCATATCGAAGTTTCTCGGGGAATACGGGCTGGATTTGCGCCGAGACTCGATCCCGGTTCGGCCGGCCGCGCACTATCTCATGGGCGGTGTGCGGACGGACGTGCAGGGGCGGACATCGCTGAAGGGACTTTATGCCGCCGGAGAGGCCGCCTGCACGGGCGTGCACGGAGCCAACCGGCTGGCCAGCAATTCGCTGCTGGAAGGACTGGTTTTCGGGGCGCGGGCGGCGGGGGCGATGAGCGGGGAAATGCCTCGCGCAGCGCAGAAGAGTCCGGAGCCGTGCGGGGAAGCCGGGCCGGCGATTGATTTCGCAGAGGCGCGGCAGAAATTGCAACAGTCGATGTGGCAAAAAGCCGGATTGCTGCGGGATGCCGCGGAGTTGCAGGCAGGTCTGGCCGAGATTCGCGCTCTTTGCGCTGAAATCCCACGGCAGTCAAACCGGGCGCTGCTGGAACTCCGCAATCTGCAGACGGTGGCCGAGCTGATCCTGCGGTCCGCACTGGCGCGGGAGGAGAGCCGCGGCGCGCATTTCCGCAACGATTTCCCGGAGCGCGACGATGCGCGGTTCCAAAAGCACTCGGTAATTCGCCAGGATCAGGTCACGCTCGAGGCGTTTTGAACGGGGCTGCATCTGCGGGTGCAGTGTTCTGCGGAACGAGCCGGCTGGCGACCGCGAATACGATCAGAATGCCGACAATGATGGCCAGGGACCAGACCACCGGCACGACGATCCAGCGTTCGGCCAGCATCTTGAAAGCGACGAAGCCCAGGATGCAGGCGAGACCGTAGTGCAGCAGGTGAAAGCGGTCCAGCACAGAGGCGAGCGCAAAATAGAGCGACCGCAGCCCGAGCACGGCGAAGATGTTCGAGGTGAAAGCGATCCAGGGATCGCGCGTGACGGCCAGAACCGCGGGGATTGAGTCCAGCGCGAAGATCAGGTCCGTGACCTCGACGGCCAGGATCACCAGCAGCAGCGAGCGAAGCGCCAGGTGCGCGCCGTCAGTCCAGCGCAGGCAGCAGTCGCGCACCATACGCACGGGCCCGCGCACCGGAGCCACGCCGGGCTTGGCGAGAAGCAGGCGCACGGCGGCAAACGCAAGAATGGCGCCAAAGGCATATTGCACCCAGACGAAGCGCTCCAGCAGCGTGGTTCCCGCCAGGATGAGCACGCCGCGCAGGAAAATTGCTCCCAGCACGCCCCATAAAAGCACGCGGCGCTGCTGCTCTTCGCCCAGCTTGAGGGAGCGGAAGAGCAGCAGGAAGACAAACAGATTGTCGATGCTGAGCGAGCCTTCGATGAGGTAGCCGGTGATGAACTCCAGCGCCCGCTGCCTGCCGGTTGTGGATGCGATGAACCCGGCGTAGCCAAAGGCGATGAGCGCCAGGACGAGGGTCCAGATCCACGCCATGCGGACGGAGATGCGGCGCCCCCGACGCTGCAGCAGCACCAGGTCGACGAGGAGCAGCGCCACCACCAGGACGGAGAAGGGAAGCCAGTGGCTGGGCATCGTGCCTATCGCTGGTTGAGCAGGCGGATGGTCTCAAGGATGGTGTCGCCGGCAATGGTCAGGCTCTGTGCGCTGATCTTGTCCAGCGTGTCCTGGGCGGTATGCCAGTAAGAATTGTCATAGCCGTAGTCCAGGTCGATGAGGTCAGCGCAGGGGACGCCGCGATGCACGAAGGGAATGTGATCGTCTTCGTCGTACGTTGAGCGCTGGAAGAAGAACGACTGCCATCCATATTGGCTGGCGGCCTTGTAGACCAGGTCTTCGAGCCAGGGCGTGGAGTTGAGATCGCGCTGCACGTCCAGATCCTTGTCGCCGAGCATGTCGGCCAGGATGAAGGCCTTGATGTGCTTCAGGGTGCCGTCGGCCGCCCATTTCGCGGCCAGATGCTTGCTGCCATAGACCGAATCGCTGTCGCTCCAGCTTTTGACGGCCTCTTCGCCATCGGTGAAAACCAGCCAGACGCTGTAGCCGTCGAGGGTATGGCCGCGGAAGTAATTCGCCATCTCGATCAGCAGGCCGGTGGTTGAGCCGCCGTCGTTCGCGCCGACGTAATGGATATTGCGCAGCGGGTAATTCGTCTCGTAATGGGAGGCGAGGACGATGATGCCGTCCTTCCTGCCCGGGAACTTGACGATGAAGTTATGCATGGTCATCGGGCCCGCGGGGGTATTGGTCGTGAAAGTGTCTTCTTCCAGGTCGTCGTGACGGAACTCGTTTTTCAGAAACGCCTCGGCTTTGGCATGGCCGGGGCTGCCGATCCAGCGGGGCCCGGTGGTGTCCACATACTGGCGGGTGTAGGCGAGCGCGCGGGCGCCGTCAAACTGCGGCAGCGTGTCGGCGCGCGCGGCGGTGAGGAAAACCATCACAGTCAGAAGTGGGAAGAGAACCGCTTTTCTCACGAGTTCGCCTTTGCGGATCGTTTTTTACGCTGGGCCGGATGCACAAACCAGGAGACGCCGATGCTGATGAGGTAGAGCGTCAGCATGGGCGTGGCAAAAACGCACATGGTCAGCACGTCGGGGGTGGGAGTAATGATCGCCGCGATGATAAAGATGATCAGAATTGCGTAACGCAGGTTCTTCCACAGGAACTTCGGCGAGACGATGCCGAACAGCGAGAGGAACATGACCAGGATTGGCAGCTCAAAGGTGACGCCGAGGCCCAGGATCACCGTGAGAAACAAATCGGTGTACTCATTGATCTCAATGACCGGGTGAAAGTCCTTGTTGAAGCTGAGGAGAAAGTCGAGCGAACCCGGATAGACCCAGCGGTAGCCGAAGAAAGCGCCGGCGAGGAAGAGCAGAATGGTCGCCGTCATAAACGGAACGACGTAGCGCTTCTCGTTCTGGTAGAGCCCCGGCGAGATGAAGAGCCACACTTCGTACAGCACGAACGGGCAGGCAAGAACGCAGCCGGCCAGGAAGGTGATCTTCAGATACATGTTGAAGGGATCCATGGGATTGAGGTAGTTCAGCTGCGTGGACAGGTGATGCTGTGCCAGCGCGAACTTGACCGGCCTCTCCATGAATCCGTAAATGCGTTCGTGAAATCCCCAGCAGAGAAAGAAGGCGGCGATGAGGTAAATGGCGGCGCGGATGACGCGCTTGCGCAGCTCCTCGAGATGCTGGAGGAGGCTCATGCCCGGCAGTTCGGCGCGCTCCGTGACCGCGGCGCGGGCGCGATCGACGAGATCAGTCATGGTGGGCGGCCGCTTCCTCTACGGGGACATGCATGCCGTTCCCGGATTCGCTCGGAGCCGCTTCGGAGAGATCGATGTGGGCCGGGCGATCAAGCTCGCTCGGGAGGAGGGACGTAACCGGTAACGGCAGGCTCGTCTCGGTGGCGACGGGAGGTTCGACGCCGACCTCCGTTTCCGGAGGGGCTAAGGAGCTGTCGCCGGCATCCACGGCCGCGGGAATGGCAAAGGGTTTCGACGCGCTCACGGGGGCTCCGATCGAGGGCGGCAGGATCGTCGGCCCGGTGCTGGCCGGGAGCGCAGCCTCGGGCGGAACGGAATCGCTGGCCGCGGCCACGGTCCGTGCGGCCTCCAGCTCCGCAGCCTTTTTCCGGCGCTCCTCGTCTTCCATGTTCCGCAACTCTTCCTGAATCTGGAACTTAAACTCATTGCTGGCGCGGCGGAACTCGGCGAGCAGCTTGCCCAGCTGTCTGCCGATCTCCGGCAGCTTTTTCGGCCCGAAGAGCACGAGCGCCAGCAGGAAGATAAAGGTGTAGTCGCCGAAATGCATGAAGAGTCCATGATACCCGCCGCGATTGGGGGCTCACAAGGAAGGCCGGGAACTGGCGGCGTGGGGCCTCGGGACCGGGATACTGCCAGGGCGGTGCGCGGAGCGATCCGCCATTGCAATTGGAGCGGCCTGCCCGCCACGCGGCGCGACGGATATGACGACGGTACTCAGGAAGCGTGCGGCCACCAGGGACCGGACGAAGCGCGCCTGCAGTAAACTGAACGAACGACGAGCCGTCGGGCCGGGCGTTTCTGCGACTCATTCCCGGGTCGGCACGTCTAAAGATGCAGAGGCTGCAACATCCCCGTTGGCTGGGTGGACGCTCCCGTGAGCGGCCGCAGCGAGCCGACTGCAGCCGGGTTTGGCTTTCAACATCCCCGTCCAGATTCGGCAAATCCGAACGGACTGAAGGCGGCATATTTTGAGCGTATTGGAAGAAACAGTTCTCGCTCCCGTGTCCGTTGAAGCGGAGAGTTGTTCCCTGGACAGCTATCTCGTTCTGCCGGATCACACCATGGACGCGCGTATTGCGGCAGCTCGCCGCGTTCTGGGCACGACGACCATCCTGCTCGGCCACCACTATCAGCGCGACGAAGTGATTCGCTTCGCCGATTTCACCGGCGATTCCTACAAGCTTTCGAAGGTCGCAGCGGAGACCGACGCGCGCACCATCGTCTTTTGCGGCGTGCACTTCATGGCGGAGAGCGCCGACATTCTGGCGCGTGAGGGACAGCAGGTCATCCTGCCGGACCTGCATGCCGGGTGCTCCATGGCCGATATGGCGGAGATCGGGCAGGTGGAAACCTGCTGGGAGAGCCTGCTGCGGTCGGGCGTCGCAGCCGATGACATTCTGCCGCTGACCTACATGAACTCCTCGGCGGCCATCAAGGCGTTCTGTGGCGAGCGTGGCGGGCTGGTCTGCACCTCGTCCAATGCGCGGGCGGCTTTTGACTGGGCCTTTGCCCGGGCCAAGAAGATCCTCTTCCTGCCCGATCAGCATCTGGGGCGCAACACCGGCCATGCCATGGGCATTCCTCTGAGCGATATGGTCGTCTACGATCCCTGGCAACTAAACGGCGGCCTCGCGGCGGCGCAGATGCAGGCAGCCCGGGTGATTTTGTGGAAGGGCCACTGCTCGGTGCATCAGCGCTTTCTGCCGGAGCACGTCGACAAAGTGCGCGCGAAATACCCGGGCATTCAGGTGATCGTGCACCCGGAGTGCCGTCTGGAAGTTTGCGAGAAAGCCGACGCGCTGGGATCGACCGAGCGGCTGATCCGCCTGGTTGACGACGCGCCAAAGGGAACGAGCTTTGCCATCGGGACGGAGATCCACCTGGTGCATCGGCTGGCGGAGCGGTTTGCTCCGCTGGGGAAGACCATCGTCACCCTCGACGACACGGGCTGCCTGTGCACGACCATGTATCGCATCAGCCCCCAGCATCTGGCGTGGGCGCTGGAAAATCTGATCGAGGGGCGCGTGGTGAATCGCATCCAGGTGCGCGACGACGTGAAGCACTGGGCGCGGGTGGCGCTGGATCGCATGCTGGAGATCCGGGCGTGAAGATCTTCTCCCTGGACGAGGCGCAGACCCTCCTGCCGGTGATCGAGTCCCTGCTGAATCGCGCCATGGAGGCCAGGCAGTCTGCGGAAGAGCTGCAGGAAGAGGCCGGCGCTCTGGCTCGGCGCATCCTGAGCAGCGGCGGCCTGCACGTGGACATCGGCGCGGCGCAGAAGCGCAGGGCCGGCCTCGAAGCCATGGTGGAGCGGGCGAAGGACGCGCTCGAAGAGATCCATGACAGCGGCGTGCAGGTGAAGGACCTCGATACCGGTCTGCTGGATTTCCCCTGCCTGCTGGAGGGCGAGACGGTGCTCCTGTGCTGGAAGCGCGGGGAGCCGCGCATCGCCTGGTGGCACCGCATCGAGGACGGCTTTGCCGGGCGCCAGCCCGTCGATGCGCGCTTCGGGCGCAATGCGCCGGAAAAACTCCACTAGCCGGGCGCCGGGCAAACCCGGATGACAACTGTCACATCGCTTTCCTGACAAAGCCCACTGGGGCGCGTCCCCGGGATGCGCGATTCTGTTCCTGCCGCCGAACATTGCGCGGCAGGAGAGAATCGATGTCCGCTACCGCCGCCGCTTTTCCCCAGAGCCTTTCCGCCGCCTCGCCGGTCCCTCTCTCGCAGGGGAGGCCGGTGGCGAAACTGCATTCGGTCACGAAGCGCTATGGCGCGGTGACCGCTCTCCGCGATTTTTCCCTGACCCTCCACGCCGGAGAAGTGGTGGCCCTGCTGGGCCCCAATGGCGCGGGCAAGACCACGGCCGTCCGGCTGCTGCTGGGGCTGATCGGCGCCGATTCCGGCAGCGTCCGCGTGCTGGGCCGCGATCCGCGCGATGCCGGCGCCCGCACCTGCATCGGCGCCATGCTGCAGGTGAGCCGCGTGCCGGAGATGCTGCGCGTCAGGGAGCACATCGATCTCTTCCGCAGCTACTATCCGCATCCGCTCAGCACGGAAGAAGTGATCCGTATCGCTCGCCTCGAATCGGTCGCGAACCAGATGTTCGGCAAGATCTCCGGCGGCCAAAAGCAGCGGACGCTCTTTGGACTGGCGCTCTGTGGCAATCCCGACCTCGTCTTTCTCGACGAGCCGACCGTCGGCATGGACATCGAATCGCGGCGCGCCCTGTGGGATCAGGTGCGCGCGCTCTCCGCGGCGGGCAAGACCGTGCTGCTGACGACTCACTATCTGGAAGAGGCCGACATGCTGGCCAGCCGGATTGTCGTCCTCAACAAAGGCAAGCTGCTCTGCGAAGGCACGCCCAGTGAGATCAAGCATCGCGTATCGGGACGGCGCATTCGCTGCATCACGCAGCTCGATCCGGAATTCCTGCGGGCGCTGCCTTCGGTTTCCGAGGTGCAGCAGGACCGCGAGGCGATGGTGATCCTGGCCGAGCAGCCGGAGCGGGTTGTGCGCGAGATGTTGCTGCGCGACGAGACTCTGCATGGGCTGGAGATTGCGGCGGCCGCTCTGGAAGATGCATTCCTGGCGCTCACCAGCGGCCCGCCATCGACAAACTGACCTGCAACCGGAGAGGAGAAATCATCATGGCCACGCAAAGCATTGCTCTTGCCCCCCAGAAACTCGGCGCCGGCTATTACGCTCGCGTCTTTCGCAAAGAAACGCAGTACGAGTTTGTCCGGATGCTGCGGACCCGGGCCTTCTCGTTCTCCGTTGTCGGCTTTCCCGTGATGTTCTTCCTGCTCTTCGGCGTCACCAACCGCGCCAGTGGATACGGCCAGTATCTGGTGCCCGCTTATAGCTGCATGGGCGTGGGCTTTGCCTGCCTCTTCGGCATCGGCGTGAGCGTCGGGCTGGACCGCACCCAGGGCTGGCTGGAGGTGAAGCAGGCCAGTCCCATGCCGCGGTTCCTCTACCTTGCCGCCAAGGTCATGGGCTGCGCCACGTTCGCGCTCATCATCGTGGGGCTGCTGGTTCTGCTGGGGGTCACCCTTGGCGGCGTCACCGTGACAGCCCTGCAGGTGCTGGAGCTCTGCGGCGTAATCGTTGCCGCCTCCATCCCCTTCACCGCCATGGCGCTGCTGGTCGCGCTGCTGGTGCCGCCCAACTCCGGCCCGGGTCTGATCAACCTCATTTACATGCCGATGTCGTTCGCCTCCGGCTTCTTCATGCCGATCCAATACCTGCCGCACTGGCTCCGCAGCGTGGCTCCGGCCCTGCCCACCTATCACCTTGCGCAACTGGCGCTGAACATCTTCGGCTTCGCGGGGCAGGGGAGCATGCTGGTGCACTGGGAAGCGCTGGCAGGATTTACCCTGTTGATGCTGGGAGCGGTGTGGATTCTCTTCCGGCGGAGCGAGGCAAAAGCGTGAGCGGTTCCGATGCCGAGAAGCCGTGCGAGGTGGAGGCGGTTCCGATTGGCGGGGATCCATGGCGCTCCGACCGGGAACTGCCCCTGCTCGGCGACCGGAAGAGACGCGGCGGGCAATTTTTCGACTTCATCTGGCTGATCTACTCCGTCTTCTTCATCATCGATCCGATCGAGCGGAAGACGCTCTCGGCGTGGCTGGGCTTCGCGGCCGCCTACGCGCTCTTCCTCGGCTGCTATTTCGGCATTGTCTGGAGCCGTCCGCAGCGCCTGAAGCTGGGTTTTCTGGCCGGGATGGTCATTCTGGCCGTGGTGTACTTCCGGTTCAACGCGGGCGCGGCGGGCATGTTCATCTACGTTGCCGCACTCGCGCCGTTTGCCACGGAATCGATCGGCTTCGGCGTTGGGGCCATCCTCGTCTCGGCGCTGTTGACGGCCGGCGAGGGCATGTATCTGCATTACTCGCCATGGTCGTGGGGTATTTGCGGTGCGTTCTGCGTGACCGTGGGGGCTGCGAACCTGGTGGCGGCGCAGCGCATGCGCGCCGGGCGCCGGCTTGGCCTGGCCCAGGAAGAGATCGCCCACCTGGCCAAAGTGGCCGAGCGCGAGCGTATCGCCCGCGACCTGCACGACGTGCTGGGGCACACACTCTCCCTGGTCGTGCTGAAGTCGGAGCTGGCGGGGAAGGTGATCGACCGCGATCCCGAGCGGGCGCGCAGGGAAATTGGCGAAGTGGAGCAGATCGCGCGCAAGGCGCTGGGCGAAGTGCGGGAGGCAATTCGCGGCTATCGCGCCGAGGGACTCGCGGCTGAGATCGATCGCGCCCGGATCATCCTGGACGCCGCGGGCATCACCCTGGAGTGCCAGGCAAAGCCGCCGCAGTTTCAACCTTCGGAGGAAACGGTGCTGTCCCTGATCGTCCGCGAGGCGGTCACGAACATCGTGCGTCACGCCCAGGCCAGCCACTGCCGCCTGGATTTCCTGACGAACGGCCACGGCACCGCGCTGGTTGTGGAGGATGACGGCCGCGGCGGAATTCGCACCGAAGGCAACGGGCTCCGCGGCATGCGCGAGCGCGTGGAGTCGATGGGGGGGCAGCTGCGCATCGATTCGGGGCAGGGAACGCGGCTGTCCATCGAGATCCCGCCCCAGAGCGTCCGCTCGCAATGAAAAAGATTCAGGTGCTCGTCGCCGAAGACCAGGCCATGGTGCTGGGAGCGCTGGCTGCCCTGCTGGAGACCGAGCCGGACATTGCGGTCTGCGCCCGCGCCGCCAACGGCCGGGAGGCGCTGACCCTGGCGGGCAAACACAAGCCCGACATTCTGGTGACGGACATCGAAATGCCGGAGATGACGGGCCTGACGCTGGCCGCCGAGGTGCGCGAACGGCTTCCGCAGACGCGGGTCATCATTCTGACCACGTTCGCGCGGCCGGGGTACCTTCGCCGTGCCCTGGATGCCGGCGCGAAGGGGTACCTCCTCAAGGACCGCCCCTCGGCCGAGCTGGCCGATGCGGTACGCCGCGTGCACCAGGGACTGCGGGTGGTCGACCCCGACCTGGCGCTGGAAGCCTGGGACAGCGGCCCCGACCCTCTGACCGAGCGCGAGCGGCAAATCCTGTGGCGCGCCGGGGAGGGGAAGTCCAGCGGCGAGATCGCCGAAGAGCTGCACCTGTCCGAGGGCACGATTCGCAATTACCTCTCGGAGGCGATCAGCAAGCTGGGCGCATCTAACCGTGTGGAAGCTGCCCGCCTGGCGCGGGCCCGGGGCTGGCTATAGGTTCCAGCGGTAACCACGCAGGCAGCGTGCGCCATTGTCCCGTCATCTCACCCGTGATACGTTCATCCATCGCGGGACCGCCCGTCGGTTTCGGACTGCTAGGCCAGATTTGCCATCCCAACCACGGCCCCCTTTTGCAAAGAGAGACTCCCCCTGAGTTTGCGCGAGAAAAAATCGGTCGAGGAAGCTCCTGCCGCTACGGTCCTCGTCGTCGAGGATGACCGCGCGGTTCGCCTCCTGTTCACCAAGGTTCTGCAGTCGGCGGGCTATCAGGTGATCGCCTGCGAAAACGGCTCAGCGGGGCTGGAATCCGCACGGAAGAATCTCGAGACGCTGGACGCCATCGTCACCGACGCCAAGATGCCGGGCATGGGCGGTCAAAGGCTGATTGCCCGGGTTCGCACCCTGAAGCCCAGTCTGCCGGCGATCGTCGTGAGTGGGAATGTCATCGAGGGTCCGGCCGACGTCATGACGGTTTTCCTGTGCAAGCCGGTGACCCCCGGCGCGCTCACCCGGGAGCTGCGACGCCTGCTGTGCGATAGGATGTAGAGTTCGCATCTGACCTTTCCGCAGACTGGGGGCCGCAGCCACCAAATGATCATTGGCGTTCCGAAGGAAGTGAAAGACCACGAGAGCCGTGTGGGTATTACGCCGGCAGGTGTCAAATCTCTATCAGACGCCGGACACAAGGTGCTGGTGGAGACCCATGCCGGCGAGCTTTCCGCCTTCACCGATGACGAGTACCAGTCCGCCGGCGCGGAAATCGTCGGCTCCGCGCATAACGTCTGGGGCAATGCCGACCTGGTGGTCAAGGTCAAGGAGCCCGTCGAGAAGGAGTATGGATTCTTCCGTGAAGGCCTGGTGCTCTTCACCTATCTGCACCTCGCCCCGGTGCCCGAGCTGACGGAGAAGCTGCTGCAGAAGAAAGTCATCGGCATCGCCTACGAGACCATTCGCGACCGGGCCGGCACGCTGCCGCTGCTTACGCCCATGTCCGAGGTCGCGGGCCGCATGGCGGTGCAGGTGGGCGCGGCTTATCTGGAGAAAGAAAAGGGCGGGCGCGGTGTGCTGCTGGGCGGGGTGCCCGGCGTGCCGCCGGCCAGCGTCTGCATCATCGGCGGGGGCATCGTCGGCACGAATGCGGCCAAGATCGCTCTGGGCATGGGAGCCCGCGTCACGCTCGTGGACCTGAATCTGAATCGCCTCCGCGAGCTGGACGACATCTTCAACGGCCGCCTCTTTACCCTCGCCTCGAATACGTGGAACGTCTCGCGGGCGGTGCAGGCAGCCGATCTGGTGATTGGCGGCGTGCTGATCCCCGGAGCTGCGGCGCCGAAAATCGTGACCCGCGAAATGGTCGCGAAGATGAAGAAGGGGGCGGTCATCGTCGACGTCGCCATCGATCAGGGTGGCTGTGTCGAAACGGCCCGGCCGACAACCCACAGCGACCCCGCGTTTGAAGTGAACGGCGTGGTTCACTACTGCGTGACGAATATGCCCGCGGCGGTGCCGAACACCTCCACGCTGGCGCTGACGAACGCGACCTTCCCGTACGTGATGCGGCTCGCCCGCCAGGGAGCGAAAAAGGCCATACAGGAAGACGACGGCATTCGCGACGGCGTGAACACGTATGAAGGCACGCTGACCTGCGAGCCCGTCGCCGCTTCGCAGAAGAAGCCCTGGAAGCCCGTCCGCGATCTGCTGGCCTGAGTAAAGAGAAAGGGGCGCAGCCTGGCAGCCGCGCCCCACGTTCTCCTGGCGCGTTATTGCGCAGTGATGTGCACCGGACGTTCCATCCGGAAGGTCAGCAGGGTTTCCGTGGGAAGAAAGATTTCCCTGTTCCCGGTCATGGCGCTGCCGGCCGATCCGGCTCCGGCTCCGGCGAGTCCGCCGATCAGCGCTCCTTTGCCGCCTCCGGCCAGCCCTCCGACAATCGCCCCGAAGGCCCCGCCGCCACCGGCGAACAGAGCGGTCCGCTTGCCTTTGCCCTTTTCCACCTGAGACATGGTGCTGGTGGAGACGGGATAGCTGCCCCACGGGGTCTTCACCCGCTCCAGGCGCAGCTCCAGCAGAGCGCCGCCTTTGAAATGGCCCAGAGCCTTCGCGTCGATCACCACCCCTTCGGCGCGCGCGTGGCGGGGAATGACGGTCTGGCCGTGAACCACCACGTCGTCGGCTACGGTGGCGGCGAAGGTCTGCCCGGGCTGGCTGATCTTCGATCCGAGGTCCTCATCCAGGCGCACGCGGATCCGTGTGCCCGCCGGAATCGTGATGCGGGCAGCGGCCGGTGGCGCCGCAGGCTGAGACGCGGGGGCGGAAGCGGTTTGCGGCGGCGCCGGTGCGGGTGTCGTATTGTCGGGCGGCGGCGCCGGTGGGTTGTTCGCCGCAGCGGGCTGCTGGGCGGCCGGTGTCGAATTCTGGGTGTTCGCGGGCGGAGCGCTCTTGCTGCAACCCGTCACGACGAAGACGCTTGCCAAAGCCGCGGTGGCCAGGCGGAGGGGGGTGTGGGTCACTCTCATAGCAGACTCGATCCTCTTTCCTTTGCGGAGTTCGGGCTGGGCACCCGCGTCGGCCCAGGACCTCTTTCGCTTTCAGAAAGAGCATTTTAGTGCATCATCCGTCCTATAATCGTCCCGTATCCGAGGAAGGATTCACTTGGTCGAAGTGCGTAATCGGCGAACCACCCTGATCCTGCTGGGCATCGCGGTCTTTGTGCTGCTGCTTCTGCTGGTGGGGATGAACGCCTTCAACCTTCGCCAGCTGAACCCGCGCACCACCGGGCAGATCTTCCTCCTCACTTCGCTTTCAGTCCTGGTCTTTCTCCTCTTTGTCACGGTCCTGGTTCTGCTGCTGCGGAATCTCATCAAGCTTTTGGCCGAGGAACGCAGTCAGGTATTAGGCGCCCGGCTGCGCACTCGTATGTTCATCGGGGCGTTGCTGCTTTCCTTTGTGCCCGCGATGTTCATGTTTTTGTTCAGTTTTCTCCTTCTAAATCGTTCACTGGACAGATGGTTTTCGACTCCGGCAGTGGAGGTGCGGGCAGAATCGACGCAGATTGCCATGGAGCTGTCCCACTACGCAGCCCTGAATGCGCGTGCTGAGGCAGAGAGCATCGCGCGCTCCCGGCCGCTTTCCGCGACGCTTGAGGCTCCGAACCGGCAGCCCATTCTCGACGAGCTGCGCTCGCATCAGATCACCCTCCAGGGCGGTTTCGTGATCCTTTACCAGGACTCGGTTCCGTTTGTCTCCTACGAGCTGCCCCAGGCCTCAGGGCCCGCGCAGGTTCATTCCTGGGTCGATCCCGACGATCAGCAGCCGATTCCCGCGGGGACCGCTCTCGCGCCTTTCATTCTGAAGGCCGCCCAGCGCTCCGACGAGCCCATGCTGATTGCCGGGGGTACAGAATATGCTCTGGGTGCGGCGAGTCTGCCGGCCGGGGGCATCATCGTTGTCGGTTTGCCGATGCCGGCCGGCCTCAACTCCATCATGGCCGACCTGAGCAGCGGCACCAGCCAGTACTGGGCGCTGTACCGTCAGCGGCGGATTATCCGCACTACGTATTTTCTCCTGCTCCTGATGCTGACGGCTCTGGTGTTCTTTGCCAGCAGCTGGCTGGCGCTCTACGTTTCGCGGCAGATGACCGGACCGCTCGAAGCGCTGGCGGACGCCATGGACGTCATTGGCCGCGGCGATTATCGCCACCGCGTGACGGTGCGAGCCACAGCCGAAATGGGGGAGCTGGTTCGCTCCTTCAACCACATGGCGGCCGATCTGGAACAGAGCCGGCTGCTGGCGGAAACCTCGGCCCGGGAGCTCTCCGCGGCCAATCTGGCCATCGAGGCTCGCCGCAAGGAGCTGGAAACCATCCTGGAGACCATTCCCTCCGGCGTTGTCACCCTCGACCCATCGCGCAAAATCATCCACGGCAATCGGGCCTTTGCGGAATTGCTGCGGCTGAAGGGCCAGCCGAACCTCACCGGTGTACCGCTGGATTCACTCCTGCCGCCGGAGCTGGCCGAGGATATGGTGCGCCTGGATCGCCGGGCTCACCGCATGGGCACGGCCTCTTCGGAGTTTGAGCTGCGCACCCCGCGCGCTGTCTTCAATCTCTCTGTTACCCTGGCGGCGCTGGATTCCCGGGGCGGGCCGGACCTCGGTTCGATTCTCGTCCTCGAAGACGTTTCGGAGTTCCTGCATGCGCAGCGCCAGGCCGCCTGGAAGGAAGTAGCGCAGCGCGTCGCGCATGAAATCCGCAATCCGCTCACCCCCATCACGCTCTCCACGGAAAGGATCCGGCGCCATATCGATCGCAGCCTGCCCGAATCGCCGGGTGTGATTCGCAGGTGCTGCGATGTGATTCTGGGTTCGGTGGAGTCGCTGCGTACGCTGGTCGGGCAGTTTGCCGCGCTGGCGGAGTTCCCGGTCGCGCATCCGCGTTCCGCCGAGCTGAACGAGATCGTCGAGAGCGCGCTGCTGCTCTTTGAGGGCCGGATGGGGAATGTCCGCGTCGAGAGACGGCTCGAGCCGGGCCTGCCTCCGGTGATGGCCGATCCGGAAGCCCTGCGCCGCGCCATTGCCAATCTCATCGACAACGCCGCGGAAGCCATGCAGGACAGCCTGCTGCGGGTCCTGTCGATCCGCACCGGCGTTGCCGATACCCGCGGGATGGCTGAGATTGTCGTCTCCGATACCGGCCCCGGCATCACCGACGACATGCGCGAGCGGCTCTTCCTGCCCTGGTTCTCCACGCGGCATCGGGGCACCGGGCTCGGGCTCTCCATTGTCGCCAAGATTGTTCAGGATCACGGCGGCAGCATTCGCGCCGAGAACAATGTGCCTGCCGGTGCGCGCTTTATCATCGAATTGCCGCTGGCCGAGCCGCCGTTCCCGGAGAGCACGCCGGCCGCGGCGCTGAGCAGAACGGTCTGACTCCCGCGATGAACCATATCCTGGTTGTGGACGATGAAGTCGAGATTCGCGAGACTCTCGAGGAGATTCTCCGCGAAGAAGGCTATGCGGTCGCCAGCGCCGCCACCGCCGGCGAAGCGCTGACCCGGGCGCGCGACCCCGTCTACGACCTGCTGCTGCTGGATGTCTGGCTGCCCGACCGCGACGGTCTGGAGGTTCTGGCCGAGCTGCGCTCGCTCGATGCCGACACTCGCCCCGAAGTCATCGTCATTTCCGGCCACGCCACCATCGAGACCGCGGTAAAGGCCACGAAGCTGGGCGCCTTCGATTTCCTCGAAAAGCCGCTCATGCTGGAACGGACGCTGATTGTCGTTAAGAACGCGATCGAGGCGAAACGGCTGCGCGCCGATAATCTTGAATTTCGCCGTCAGCTCGCCGTCGAACGGCAGATCACCGGGGAAAGCGTGCAGGCGCGGGCCCTGCGCCAGCAGATCAAGCTGATGGCCCCGACCAACGGCCGCGTCCTCATCTTCGGCGAGTCCGGATCGGGCAAGGAACTGATCGCTCGCGCCATCCATGCCGAGAGCCTCCGCCGCGATCGCGTCTTCGTCGAACTGAACTGTGCTGCGATTCCCGAAGATTTTATTGAGAGCGAGCTTTTCGGCTACCGCAACGACACCGCGCCCGGCGGACCGCCGGAGAAGCGGGGCACCTTCGAACGCGCCAACGGAGGCACCCTCTTTCTCGATGAAGTCGGCGACATGAGCCTCAAGATGCAGGGCAAGGTCCTGCGCGCCCTGGACGAACAGCGCTTCGTCCCGGTGGGTGCTTTGCACCCTGTCAGCGTGGACGTGCGGGTGATCGCCGCGACCAATAAGGTTCTCGAGGACGAGATCGCCAAAGGCAATTTTCGCGAGGATTTCTTCTACCGCCTCAACGTGATCCCGTTTTTCGTGCCGCCCCTGCGCGACCGCCGCGAGGACATCCCCCTGTTCGTGCGCGAGTTCCTCCGCGGCTTCGGACGCGAGTACGGTCGTCCCCGCGTCGAGATGGCCGACGATGCCCTCGACCTGCTGCGCCACTATCACTGGCCCGGCAATGTGCGAGAGCTGAAGAACGTGATCGAGCGGGTGCTGATCCTCAACCCCCAGGCCCATCGCATCGAGCGGCGGCATCTGCCCATGCTGGTCCACCGGACCGCCGTGCGCGCGGGCGACTTCGATACCCTGCAGCAGGCGCGCGATGCCTATGAACGCGAGTACATCCTGAAGAAGATCGATGACTGCAACGGCAACATGAGCCGCGCCGCCGAGACGCTGGGCCTCGAACGCAGTCATCTTTACCGCAAGATGAAGGCGCTGGGCATCAGCGTGCGCGAACCGGCCCAGGAACGCTGAGTTCAGTCGGTGAGTCGGGCGAGCCAGTTCAGGCCAGCGTGAAGACCGTGATCTCCGGCGGACAGTTCAGCCGCATGGGTAAGCCAATCGCGCCGACCCCTCGATTCACGTAGAGATGCGTCGAGCCGTACTGGAACCACCCCTGGATGTAGCGCCTGCCGTAAAGCGGAAGAAAAAGGGGGCGCAGGAAGGGAATTCGGATCTGGCCGCCATGCGTGTGGCCGGAAAGCATCAGATCGACTTTGTAGTCGGCAATCTCGGGCAGAATGTCGGGCTCGTGCGCCATCATGATGATCGTTTCTTTATTCCTGATCGCGCTGGCCGGAATTGCCTCCTGCGGATTGGCAGCTCCCACGCATGCGCTGCCCAGCCCCACCAGCCACACGCGCTGCCCGTCCCGTTCCAGCGGCACGGCTGTGTTGTACAGGCAGGGAAGGCCATGCTCCCCAAGGATGTGCCAGATCGCGCGCCCATTCACCATCTGGTCGTGATTGCCCAGCGACGTGTAGCGCAGCGGAGCCTGAATCTGGCTCAGGATGGAAGCGCACTCCGGCATATGGCGCAGCGCGAAAGCCTTGTGGATGGGTGTTGGGGGAAAGCGAATCGGCCCATAGGTAACGAAATCCCCGGTGATCAACACCATGTCCGGCTTCAGGCGGTTCACATGATCTACGATCTCGCGCACAAAGAAGCTTTCCGTGAACTCCAGGTAATGAATATCGGAGATTTGCGCGATTTTCATCCCGCGAAACGCGTCGGGCAGGCGAGGCAGGTGAATCGTATGCTCTTCCACGCTGATTTCGTGCCGCGCAATTTCGCCGGAGTAAAGGGCGAAGCCGCCCAGGGAGGCCGCCGACAGCGTCAGGAACGATCGGCGGGTCAGCCGATGGGGTCGCTGTGAGGACGAAGAAGATTTCTGCCCTCTGCTCTCGATGGATGTTATGGGACCCACTCCTTCATTGGACGCTCCGGCAGGCATACGGGATGGGACCGCCGTTCGGCCGGGAACAGTCTGTACCGCGCGCGGGGTCACTCTCGTGGGTGACGGCTGCCACCAGATTATCAGCCGTGTCCAGCCGGAACCGGTCTGGTTGAGTCGGGTACTGACAGGGGTCGGCACGAATAAGACCCGCCACGAAAGCGGGTCTTATTGCGCCTGAAAGAGCCAAGGCCTCAGTAAGGGTAGGGATAGCCGTAAGCCCGATACGGATACGGGTAGGGGTACGGGTACGGGTACCCGCGATACACCGGTCGCCGCACCAGCTGCGGGGCATTCCGCTCCAGTTGCTGCGCTTCCTGCCACGACACCGGCTGCACGGTGACCGGGGCAGAGAGATGGAAGTTCACCAGCGCTTCCGCCGGCAGGTAGATGCGCGGACCACTGCTGGCCGCCGAAGCCGCCATCCCCGCGCCGCCGCCTACCAGCGCTCCCGCTGCGGCACCCGGTCCACGTCCGATGAGGCCGCCGATAATCGCGCCCATCACCGCGCCGCCGACCGTATTGCCGGCCGTGTAGCCGGCCTTATTCGGTCCCTTGTTCGACCACAAATCCGTTTTCACCGGATAGCTGTGGCCGCCCAGGTTCACCTGCGTGATCTGCAGCTGCAGTTCACCGCTGCCGCCCAGGGCGCCGGGCTTCTTCGCGTGAACGACGGTCCCCTGCAGCACCGCGCCGCGCGGGATCGCCAGCACGTTCCCTTCGAAAACGTCGCTGGCCGCCGTGGCCTGGAAAACCGTGCCATCCTGGACCTTCGACACGTCCAGCGGCTCGCTGAGGCGAATCTGCAGCAGCGTGCCCGCCGGGATCGTCACCGGTCCGCTGGGAGGCTGCGGCGGAGGATAGTTGTTGTAGCCCGGCTGCTGCGGCGGATACGCCGACTGCTGCTGCGGGTACGCCGGCTGGCCGGTGCTCTCCTGGTCCGGAGGCGGAGGCGGCGGTGTGGACTGCGGGTTTTGTGCAGGCGGCTGTGCCTGATCCGGTGGCGGAGGCGGCGCGTCCTGCTGCTGCTGATCGATAGGCGCCGGCGCCGGCTGCGCCGCTTCGTTCTGGCCTGACTGGCCGATCACGGTAATGTTGTTCTGGATGCCGCTCACGCCGGTCACGTTCGCAGCGTCCGTCTCCGCCTGCTGCCGCTGCTGCTCGGTTTCCACGGTCCCGCTCAGCGTCACCACGCCATTCGCAGTGGCGGCGATGACCGGCTGGTTTTTCAAAACAGGATCATGGGCCAGCGCGCTCGATACCGCCGATTGCAGACCGCTGTCGTTGCCGCCGGTCGTCTGGGCCTTTGTTGTGCTTCCGGCGACCATCGCAAGGCCAAAGGCAAGCGCCAGGACCCATGTCCCGGCCATCCGCAACTTCAGACCAAAGCTACTCATGGTTTCGTAACCCCCGCGTTTCGGGTCCCTTTCCTCTGCGCTCGTAGGATCAGACGCAGTGTCGCCCGAATCGACTCACTTCTGCCTGTTCCAACACAAATTTAGATGAAAAGTTACGGCCCTGGGGACTCTAAATGGCCTTCAACTCCGCTGCCGGCGGTACCGGTCGATCAGCGTCGTCGTGGAGCTGTCATGGGCGCCTCCCGCCGGACCGGCTCCCTCCAGCTCGCCAATGATCTTTTTCGCCAGAACTTTCCCCAGTTCCACGCCCCATTGATCGAACGAATCGATCTGCCAGATAACGCCCTGCGTGAAGACGCTGTGCTCATAAAGGGCCACCAGCTTGCCCAGCGACTCCGGGGTCAGCTTGTCGAGCAGGAACGTGCTGGACGGCCGATCCCCCTCGAAAACCCGATGCGGCACCAGCCAGTCCGCCGTCCCCTCGGCCTTCACCTCTTCCGGTGTCTTGCCGAAGGCCAGCGCCTCCCCCTGCGCGAAAACGTTCGCCATCAGCAGGTCATGATGGTTACCTAAGGGATTCAATGTCTTCGAGAAACCAATGAAATCACAAGGAATAAGCCGCGTTCCCTGGTGGATCAGCTGATAGAAGGAATGCTGCCCGTTCGTCCCCGGCTCGCCCCAGAAGATCGGCCCGGTTTCGTACTGCACCCGCTCGCCGGAGAGCGTGACGTGCTTGCCATTGCTCTCCATGGTGAGCTGCTGCAGGTAGGCCGGGAAGCGTTTCAGATACTGGTCGTAGGGCAGCACCGCCACCGTCTCAGCGCCGAAGAAGTCGGTGTACCAGACGGTCAACAGCCCCATCAGGACGGGTAGATTCTTCGCAAACGGCGTTTGGCGGAAGTGCTCGTCCATGGCATGGAAGCCGGCCAGCATCGACCGGAAGCTCTCCGGCCCGATCGCCAGCATGGTCGAAAGGCCGATCGCTGCGTCCATGGAGTAGCGGCCGCCCACCCAGTCCCAAAAGCCGAACATGTTGGCGGTGTCGATGCCGAACTTCGTCACTTCCTTTTCGTTGGTCGAGACGGCGACGAAATGCTTCGCCACGGCCTTCTCGTCCTTGAGGTTTGCCAGAGACCACTGACGAGCGGTCCGCGCATTCGTCATCGTTTCCAGGGTGGTGAAGGTCTTCGACGAAATGATGAACAGCGTCTCCTCGGGGTCGAGGTCGTGCGTCGCCTCGGCAAAATCCGTTCCATCCACATTGGAGACGAAGCGGAAAGTCATATCGCGCTGGCTGTAGTGGCGCAGCGCCTCATAGGCCATCACCGGCCCCAGGTCCGAGCCGCCGATCCCGATGTTGATGACGTTGCGAATCCGTTTCCCGGTAAAGCCCTTCCAGGCGCCGCCGCGGACGCGATCGGAGAAGTCGCTCATCCGGTCGAGCACGTCGTGCACGCCTGGAACGACGTTCTCGCCATCCACCAGGATCTTCGCGTCCCGCGGCGCGCGCAGAGCGGTGTGCAGGACAGCGCGTTTCTCCGTGATATTGATCTTTTCGCCCGAAAACATAGCGTCGATGCGCTCGCGCAGTCCGCTCTGCTCCGCCAGATCGAGCAGAAGCTTCAGCGTCTCGTCTGTGACGCGGTGCTTCGAGTAGTCGAAGTAAATCCCCTCCGCATCCGCCGTCAGGCGCGTGCCGCGCCCTGGATCGGAGCGGAACAGATCGCGCAGGTGCTGGTCACGAATCTTCTCGTAATGGGATTGCAGAGCCTTCCAGGCGGGCAGGGAAGTCAGGGAAGCTTGCTTCTCGACGGCAGTTGCGCTCATAACACCTCTCCACAAAACGTTGCTGTCTCTTGAGATTCCGATCGGAGGATCGGCGTCGCACCGATAACCTGTAACCCGTAGCCTGCCACCTGTAACCTCAATCTCAGTTGCCGGTCGGGACGATCCCGGCGTTCTCCACCATCAGGATCACAGTGCGGTGCGGGGCGCGCGTCCGATGCAGGGTGCCGCGCGGCACCACGAAGCCCTGCCGAGGCGCCAGCTCCACCGTGCGGCCTTCCAGATCGATCATCAGCTGGCCCTCGACGACATAGAAAAACTCGTCGTCCGCCGTGTGCTGGTGCCAGTGGTACTCGCCTTCAATCACCGCCATGCGCACCACGCTGCTGTTGACCTGGCACAGCGTCTGGTTGAACCATTTGTGCGTGCAGGTGTCCGCGATGGACCTTTCATCGATGACTTCCAGAGGCTCATGCAGGATATTCAGGCGAGTTTCGTAGGGAAAATCAGCGACGGATTGCGCCACGGGGACCTCCGCAGGGGATCGGAACCATGGTACGCCGCCTGGGGGAGAGGATAAAAAACGCGGCAGTACACAATGCCGCCTGTTACATGGCATAATGGCCTTATGGAAAGCGCTGCGGCGGCCCGGCCTCCCCTGATGGCGGCACTGCACCTGGACCTGGACACGGTGGAAGCCGGTGTCTCCGTCGATACCATGGCCAGCTTTGTTGCGAGTTCGGAACTGCAGCTCAACGAGATGTACGACATTGTCATCCCGGCTCGAACCCTGAAGCACCGCCGCGCCCGCAGGGAGTCGCTGAACCGGGACGAATCCGATAAGCTGGCGCGGCTGATCCGCATTTACGATCAGGCGGTTCGGGTCCTGGGCGAGAAGGAAAAAGCGCTCCACTGGCTGCGCAAGCCTCTGCGTCGATTCACGGGCCGCAGCCCGCTGCAGATGCTGCGCACCGAATTCGGCGCCCGCATGGTCGAGGAGATGCTCGGCCAGCTCGATCACGGCATGTTTGCCTGATGTCGTTGCCGTGATGCCCTTGCTCTGGAGGATCAGCAATCATCCCAGCCTCGCCGGCGAGGGCGGCCTGTTGTATTCGGCACGGTGGCACACGGCCGGTCACCGTATCGTGTATCTGGCAGAGTCGCCCGCGGGCGCCATGATCGAGGCGCTCGTCCATCTCGAGCTCGACGAGACCGACTGGCCCCAGGCCTACCAGCTGATTCAGGTGGAGGTTCCGGACAGCGTCAGTCTCGAAATCCTGAAGCCCACCCCGGCGAAAACATGGAAAAGGTCCCTGACCGCCACTCGCACGCTCGGTGACGAATGGCTGCGCGCTCGGCGTTCGGCGCTGGCGCGTGTTCCGTCAGTCATCCTTCCTGAAACCTGGAACGTCCTGCTGAATCCGGAGCACCGTGATGCAAAGCAGGTGCGCATCGTGAAGACGATCCGCGCAGAATACGATCCGCGGCTGTTGCCGGGGACGGAAAAAGGAAAATAGCCTGGGCTAGTGACCGCTTGTCAGGGCGAAGGTGCGCGCCGCCTCCAGCAGCTTCTTCACGCTCTCCTTCGAGCACGACTCTGAATAAATCCGCAGCAGCGGCTCGGTCCCCGACGCCCGCAACAACAGCCAGGTTTTCGCGGTGTTCGGTTTTGTCTTTGCTTCAGGGTTGTCGAGCCACAATTTGATACCGTCCAGCGTCTCGACTTTCTCCACCTTCATCCCCGCCAGCTCGGCGACGCCGGCCCGCGCGCGGGCGATGGTCGCGTTCTTCTGCGCGTCAGGAATATGGAGGTCGATGCGCCCGTAGTGGTGCTCGCCATACTCCTGCTGCAGACGCGCCACCAGCTGGCCGAGCGTCTTCTTTTCTTCGGCCATCACGTTGGCCAGCAGCAGGGAATTCAGCAGCCCGTCGCGCTCCGGCAAATGCCGCTGGATCCCGATCCCGCCCGACTCCTCGCCGCCGATCAGAATGTCCTCGGTCAGCATCAGGTCGCAGACGAACTTAAAGCCGATCCCATGCTCGTGCAGCCGCCGCCCGTACCGTGCCGCGATGCGGTCCAGCATGGATGTGGTGTTGAACGCCCGGGTCACGTCGCCCGGCCACTGCTTGCGCTCCAGAATCCACTGCAGCAGCACCGAATAAATTTTGTGCGGATCGACGAAGTTGCCGTTTTCATCTGCCGCCCCAATCCGGTCCGCATCGCCGTCGGTGATCAGCCCCGCGTCGCACTTCTGTTCGACGACAATCTCCTGGCAGGCCCGAACATGCGGCTCAATGGGCTCGGGATTGATCCCTGGGAAGAGCGGATCGGGATTGGCGCGAATCTGCACGTACTTCACGCCAATCCTGTCGAAGATTCCCGCGACAATGTTCGCGCCCGCCCCATACATGCAGTCGATGGCAAAGCGAAAGCCCGACCGCGCGATCAAATCCAGATCGACGAACGCCTGAATGGCGTCCACATACGGCGGTACGAAGTTGACCTTCTCGATCTTCGCAGGGGAACCCGTGGGCAGCGGCCGCCCCAGACGGCTCTCGATCTCCGCCATGATGCCCGGGCTCCCCGAGCCGCCGTAGCTCGCCTTGTACTTCACCCCGTTCCACTGCGCGGGATTGTGGCTCGATGTGATCATCACCCCGCCGGCGGCTCCGCGATGTTTCACCGCATACGACAACGCCGGCGTCGGTGTGATGCGATCGGCCAGCTGCACCGGGATGCCCGCGCTCGCCAGGACCTCCGCCGTCGCAGCGGCAAAGGCCGGCGACCCGAAGCGCGTGTCATACGCAACGCACACGCCCTTCTTCGGGTCCTCGTTCTCGAGGACATAACTGGCGATCGCGCCTGCCGCCGCGCGCACATTCTCAAACGTAAAGTCATCGGCGATGATGCCGCGCCAGCCGTCTGTGCCAAATTTCACCGGGGATTGTTGAGCCATCAGATGAGTTTCTCGTCTCCGCGCGCCTGCAGCTCTTTCACCACCTTGCCCACATCCTGCGCATGCTGCCGGGTGGTAATCAGCAGCGCGTCGTCGGTTTCCACCACAACCAGATCGTCCACGCCGACCAGGGCGACCCTCTTGTCCGGGCTATAGACGTAATTGCCTTTTGCGTTAATCACCACTGCGGTTCCGGACCCCTGGACGACATTCTCCGCGGCATCGGCCGCCTTCTGCTCCACCTGGTATTCGTGCAGCGCCGTCCAGGATCCCAGATCGCTCCAGCCGAAGTGCGCCGCCGGCAGACAATAAAGATTGGAGTGATGCTCGCCCTTGGCGGAACGTGGCTCGAGAATCGCGTAATCCACGCTGATGTTTTCGCATTGCGGGTAGAGCTCGCTGAAGACGCGTTCGAAATCCGGCGTATCCCAGGCGGCGGCAATCTCTTCAAGCAGGGGAGCGGTCTCCGGCAAATGCTGCCGCACGGCGTTGGCCAGCGTCTTCGCGCTCCACACGAACATGCCGCTGTTCCAAAAATAATTGCCGGCGGCGAGGAACTCCTCGGCGCGGAGCCGATTCGGCTTTTCCGTAAACCGCCGCACCCGCAGGACGCCTGGTTCCAGTTCGGACCCGGTTTCGATATAGCCGTAGCCGATCTCGGGCCGGGTTGGTGCGATGCCGAGCACCACGATGTTGTCGCCTGCGGCCGCCAGCACGATCGCCCGACGGATCGTCGCAACAAAGGCCGCCTCATTCGTGATGACGTGATCGGCAGGGAAGATCCCGATCACCGCCTCCGGATAGAGCCGCTCGATCAGGAACGCCGCCAGGCCGGCCGCAGGCGCCGTGTTGCGCGCCGCGGGTTCGCACACCACCTGTTTCTCCGGCACGCAGTCCAGCTGGCTGCAAATCACACTTGAGAGCAGATCGTTCGTGATCACCCAAACGTCGTCGGCCTGCGCCAGAGGCTCCAGCCGCTCCGCTCCGATCGGGCCATCGGGAGCCGTGAGCGGATCCGGAGCGGTCAGCCGATCCAGCGTCCGCTGAATCATCGTCCGCTCGCCCTGCAGCGCCAGAATCTGCTTCGCCCGCGCCTTCCGGCTCCGCGGCCAGAACCGGGTCCCACTGCCGCCGGCCAGGATCACCGGGCGAAAATCAATCGTTACGGCCATGGTTTCTTATGGATGCCTCGGAGAAGCCAAACGTTCATCTTACCCCTGGGTTGGCTCGTCGTTCGGGAGGAGTCGGATGACCTCAGTCACATCTTCGCTCATGAGCGACCACCGCCCGGCCGATGCGGGAATCACCGCAATCCGGTTGCGCTCCACGGCAAAGGGCGTGAATCCCTCCCCGGAAATCCGAATCCGCCCCTCCGCCACAAACAGCATCTGCACCACCGGCTCAGGGCTCAACAAGGCAGGCGCGGTTCCCGGCCGAATTGGCCATCGCTCGATCCGGAAATAGCGTTCGTCGATCAGCAGGGTGTGCCCATCCACGGTGCGCGGCGGCACCTTGCCGGCCGTCGTCTTCAGCCGCATCGCCGCGAGCGATTTGTCCAGGTGCAGCTCGCGGGCGCTCCCGTAGTCGTACATCCGATAGGTCAGGTCGCTGGTCTGCTGTGTCTCCAGGATCACGACGCCGGGTCCCATCGCGTGCACCGTGCCCGCGGCCACAAAAATCATGTCGCCCTTCTGCACGGGAACCATCTCCAGCAGCGACTCAAGTGAGGCATCCTGGATCGCCCCCTTCACCTCGTCCACGGTCACGCCCGGCCGAATCCCCAGCGCCACCTGCGCGCCTGGCCGGGCGTCGAGCGCGTACCAGCACTCGGTTTTGCCTCGAGGCTCGCCGTACTGCTGCGCCAGACCGTCGTCGGGGTGCACCTGCACGCTCAGCTTTGCCTTCGGAAACAGGAGCTTCACCAGCATCGGGAAATCCTTCTCCTGGATCCCGGTTCCCAGCAGCGCGCTCCCATGCAGACGCGTGATCTCCGCAAGACTCAGGCCGGCGAGAGGCCCGGTGTCGGCCGTGCACATCTCCCCGGTCAGCCACACCTCGCCAATCGGCTCCCCGTCGGTGCGGTAGTCATACCAGGGCGCGAGATCCTGAAAGCCCCAGGGGCGGGTGCGAAAGTACGGAGCGAGGCGAAAAGGGGTGACCGTCTCCATGTTTTGCTTAGTATGCATGACCGTCCCATCCGTTACGATGAGGTTCGATGCCAAAATATCTGGTCACCGGCTGTGCCGGTTTTATTGGGTCGTGGATCACTCAGACCCTCCTGGACCGCGGCGCGGGTGTACGAGGCCTGGATAATCTCGAAACCGGCCAGCGCGAGAACCTGGCCCCGTTGCTGGACCGCTCCGGCGCCGCGCGTCTGGAGTTCGTCGAAGGCGACCTGCGCGACGCCGAGGCCACCGCCCGGGCCTGCGCGGGCATCGACACCATCTTCCACCAGGCCGCCCGGCCTTCGGTGCCACGCTCGGTCCAGGATCCCCGCACCAGCCACACCGCCAACCTTGACGGCACTTTCAATCTGCTGGAGGGCGCCCGCGCCGCCGGCGTTCGCCGCATCCTGTACGCGGCTTCCTCTTCCGCCTATGGCAACCAGCCCGGATTTCCCCGCCGCGAATCCATGATGCCCATGCCCATTGCGCCCTACCCGGTGCAGAAGCTCGCGGGGGAGTTCTACATGAAGAGCTATTGGCAGGTGTACGGCATCGAAACCGTCTGCCTGCGGTACTTCAACATCTTCGGCCCGCGCCAGGTGCCGGACTCGCCCTACAGCGGCGTCATGGCCAAATTCACCCTGCAGATGATGCGCGGCGAGCGCCCCACCATCAACGGGGACGGAGAGCAGGGCCGCGATTTCAACTACATCGAGAACGCCGTCTCCGCCAATCTCCGCGCCGCCGAAGCCCCGGCCGAGCAGGTCGCCGGCCGCGTCTTCAACGTTGCCTGCGGCGAGCGCCATACCCTCAACGAGACCTACCGCATCCTCGCCGACCTTCTCGACTTTAAAGAGCCGCCCCTCTTCGGCCCGCCGCGCACGGGGGACATTCAGAACTCGCTGGCCGACATCTCCGCAGCCCGCGAAGCCTTCGGTTACGACCCGCAAGTCGGCTTCGAAGAGGGCCTGCGCCGCACGGTTGCCTGGTATCGGGAGCATTACGGGGCAGCCTCTGCTTCCCGGTCTCTCGGCTGAGTATCGGGCGAGGAACGGGGAACCCCGGCCGGTGTTTCTGCGTACACTAAAGCGAGGATTCCCAGGACCGAGCTTTTCCCCGTCCTGCCTTCGAGGATGAACGGAAGCATCGATGCTTTTCAGCGAAGCGTTTAAAGTGGCGCTCCAGTCGCTCTGGGCGAACAAAATGCGCACCATCCTCACGACCATCGGCGTCGTGATCAGCGTCGCTTCGCTCATTGCGGTCATCACCCTGGGCAACGGCGCCAAGATGTTCGTGGTGAAGAAAATCGCCAATCAGGGATCGGATGTGATGACCCTCCAGCGCATCAATCCCGTCATCTTTACCGGCGAAGAATATCTGAAAGAAAACAAGCGCAAGAACATCACCTACGAGGATTTCCAGTACCTGCAGCGAACCTGTACGCGCTGTCTGACGATCGGCGCGGAGCTCTCTACCTCCGGCACCGTGGTCAATGGCAAGCAGTCCACGACCAACACCACCATCAATGGCTGGACCCCCAATATGGTGGATATCGAGAATCTGAATATCGTTGAGGGCCGCGAACTCACGCCCATGGACGAAGAAACCGGCGCCCATAATGTGATCGTCGGTTACGACATCGTCGATAACCTGCTGCCGAACGAAAACCCCATCGGCCAGGAACTGCGCGTCGACGGTGAGGTGTACACCATCATCGGCGTGGGTGAGCGCAAAGGCGCGGTCTTCGGCCAGAGCGAAGACAACTACGTCGACATGCCGCTGAGCACTTATCTGCACACTCATGGCGAGCATGACAGCCTCGATATCTCTGCCAAGGCGGGCCTGGCGCCGGGTGCGCTGGATAACCTCATCGATGAGGTCCGCGCCCTGATGCGGGCGCGCCGGCACGATCGGCCCGGCGAAGAAGACGACTTCGCGATTCTGACCAACGAGACGTTTATCGGGCTCTTCAATCAGATTACCGGCATGTTTGCCGCGGTCATCCTGGGCATCGCCTCCATCTCGCTGGTGGTCGGCGGCGTGGTCATCATGAACATCATGCTGGTCTCGGTCAGCGAGCGCACCCGCGAAATCGGCATTCGCAAGGCCCTGGGCGCGCGCCAGCAGGATGTCATGCTCCAGTTCCTGATTGAGTCCGCGGCGATGGCGCTGCTGGGGGGCTTCTTTGGAATCATCGTCGGCATTTCTATAGCCAAGATCGTTACCTTCGCCGTCAGTTTCCCCTCGGCGGTTCCCCTGTGGGCGGTGTTCCTGGGCCTGTTTGTGGCCCTCTCCGTCGGCATTTTCTTCGGCGTCTACCCGGCCCGCCGGGCGGCTCGCCTCGATCCCATCGTGGCCCTGCGGGCGGAGCTCTGAACCATGGCACTCAGCGATTCCCGTGAATCCGTTCGCATGGCCCTCGATACGCTGCGGACCAACAAACTCCGCTCCGGCCTGACCATCCTTGGCATCGTCATCGGCGTGGCCACCGTCATTGCCATCTCCTCGGTCATCAACGGGGTCAACAACCGCGTTCAGGACATTGCCAGCCAGTTCGGCACCAACGTGCTCTGGCTGTTTCGCTGGAACTTCATCGGCATTCGCCCCACCGCCGAAATGCTGGCGCGCAAACAGTTCACTCTCGACGACGCCAAAGCCATCGAATCTCTGCCGCATGTGACGGCGGTCAACGCCGGGCGGCAGTTCTCCAACTGGAGTCTCGGCGTCGGCTATGTCGCCGTCCAGTACAAGGACAAGAAGGTACAGAACACGACCCTCGAGGGCGACCTGCCGACCTTTGCCACCGTCAGCGATGTGCAGCTCCAGGAAGGCCGCCCGTTTACCGAGGACGAGGAGTTTCGCGCCGCCGACGTCGTCATTCTGGGGCACGATACCGCTGACAAGCTCTTCGACCGGCAAGACCCCCTTGGTAAGGAAGTCGACATCGGCGGCGACGTCTTCACCGTGATTGGCGTGCTCGACAAGTTCAAACAGCTGTTCGGGGGCGGCAGCAATCCCAACGACAACAAAGCTGTCTTTCCCATGACCACCTTCCACAAGATCCACCCCGAGGTGCTCGACACCATCATCTCGATCAAGTACGACAATGCGAAGAACAAGTCGCTGGTCACCGAAGAAGTGCGCATGCTGATGCGCGAGCGGCGCCGCGTTCGCGTGGAAAAGGACGATGACTTTGCCATCTTCGGGCCGGACAATATTCTCGACCTCTGGTCGCAGATCACCGCCGGCCTGGTCGTCTTCATGTTTGCTGTCTCCAGCGTAGGCTTGTTGGTGGGGGGCGTCGGCGTCATGAACATCATGCTCGTCTCCGTCACCGAGCGCACCCGCGAGATCGGCGTGCGCAAGGCCATTGGCGCCACCAAACGCAACGTCCTGATCCAGTTCACGGTCGAGGCCATGACCCTGTGCGCGCTGGGGGGAGTCCTCGGCATTGTGCTGGGCACCATCATCACGCTGATCGTCCGCTATGGGGTCTCTTTCCCGGCCTCCCTCTCCACTTTCTGGACCGTCACGGGCTTCGTCGTCTCCTGCGGCATCGGCCTGGCTTTCGGCATCTATCCCGCGTGGAAAGCCGCCACCCTCGACCCCATCGAAGCGCTGAGATATGAGTAGGGCAGCCGGTAGGCGGTAGCCCGTCGCCTGGAGTCAGGAGTCGGGAGCCGGGAGGTTGGAGCCGGGAGGTTACAAATGGGCCGGCTATCCATCCTGGCGAACCTTTGCCAGCAGGCCATGTAGCATCCGTGAGATATCGGCTGCTTCCGCGATCATCGCATCGGCCTGGCTCTTGCCAGCAAGTCCCAGGTCGCGCGCTAACTCGATCTGGGTCTCCAGTTCATAAAGTGAGCCGCGAGCCTGACTGAGGAAAACGGCAAAGCTTTTGTGGGTCATTCGCCCTCGGCCCTCGGCGATGTTGCTGGGAACGGATACTGCCGCGCGCCGAATCTGACTGGTTAGCCCAAAGAGTTCGCTCCTGGGGAAGGTCTCCGTCAACCTGTAAACGTCTCGTGCCAGAGACATCGATCGCTGCCACACCTGAAGATCGCGAAAGTGCCGATTCTCCATACTGCGGTCTATGGGATGACGTTAGGGCTATAACGGCAAGAGCCCGAACGCGCCGCCCTGCACGTTCGTCATCGATCGGTTCCACTTCGAAACTCGGTGGGGGCTGCAGACTTGAGTTTCGCGCCCAGCTCCGAGCTCCCGGCTCCCGGCTGCTCTCCTGCTGTATCATGAAGACACCCGGCGGCCCCGGCCGCACACGGTTCCTTATGCCCAGAAGTTTCAATCGCATCATCCTCGTCCTGTCTATTGCCCTCATTGTTGTTGTGCTCTTCGGGGGATTCGGCCCCGCCGGCGTCAGCGCCACCCAGAGTGACGGCGCCTATCGCCAGATGGGCGTCTACGAGGAAGTACTGCATAAGATTCAGACCGACTACGTCACCCAGCCCGACATCCAGAACGTCACCACCGGCGCCCTGCACGGCCTGCTCGAATCCCTCGACGCCGACTCCAGCTATCTGACCGCCTCCGAATACGCCACCTACCAGCAGCATCAGCATGAAGGCCAGGCTCAGATCGGCATGGAGGTCTCCAAGCGCTACGGCTACGGCAGCGTGGTCGCTGTCATCCCCGGCAGCCCGGCGGACAAGGAACACATCATGGACGGCGATCTGATCGAGTCGATCGGCGGCCAGTCCACACGCGAAATGTCCGTGGCCATGATTCGTCTGCTGCTCGAAGGCAAGCCCGGCACCCCGGTGACCTTCGGTCTCGTGCGTCCGCGCAAACCGGAGCCGGATTCCCTTACCCTCACCCGGACCGTCGTCGATCCTCCGTCGCTCGGCGAGCAGCAGTACGAGAATTCCAGCATTCTTTACCTCAAGCCGGTCGTGCTCACCCGCGAGCGCGTGGACCAGCTGATCGCCCGCCTCCACGCCATGGGGAAGAACGGCAATAAGAAAGTCCTCCTCGATCTGCGCGACGTGGCCGAAGGCGATCCGCAGCAGGGCATCCGCCTCGCCAATGCGTTTCTGAAGTCGGGAACCATTGCCATGCTGCAGGGCCAGACCGTCCCCCTCCAGACCTTCTCAGCGGACTCTTCGAAATTCGTCACCAGCGCGCCCCTGGTCGTGCTCGTCAATCACGGCACCGCGGGCGCCGCGGAGATCGTGGCCGGCGCCATCCTCGACAGCAAACGCGGCGATGTGGTCGGCGACCGCACCTTCGGCGAGGGCGCTCAGGAGAAAACGTTCGTTCTGCCGGATGGGTCCGCTCTGCTGCTGACTGTGGCCAAGTACGAATCGCCCTCCGGCAAAAAGATCGAGGATGTCGCCGTTACGCCCAACGTTCCTGTCGGCCAGAGTGCGGAGCAGATCTTCGATGAAGAGGAGAATGCCGCCCCGCAGGGTCCCCCGACCGACGATCAGCTCAACAAGGCGCTCGAGATTCTCAAGCAGAAGACCGCTTAGCACGCTGGCAGCGCGGCAGCGAAGGAGCCCATTTCTCCCGTGCGCCAAAATCCCTTGGATTTGTCCAGCCCTTCCACGCCGCAAGACGCATCCGACAATCTCTTCCGCTCCTACCGTGGCGATGACGACGAAGACGACGGCTTTCGCCCGAGTTCCGGCTCTCGCAAAATTGCCGGCGGCCTGGCTCTGGCCTTTCTCGTGTTGCTGGCCGCCGCCGCCGGCTCGCTGGCCGGCCTGATGCTGGTCTATTCCGTCGATCTGCCGCAGATCGCGGAGCTCGAACACTATCGCCCCAGCACCACCACCGAACTCTACGACGTCCACGGCCGCAGCTTTGGCTCCTTCGCCCTTGAGCGCCGCGTCATTGTCGGTTACAACGATTTCGCCCCCGTCCTTCGTCAGGCGGTCATCTCCACCGAAGACCGCGATTTTGAGAGCCACTGGGGTGTCAATCTCTTCCGCGTCGCCGGCGCTGCGTGGCATGATCTCTTCTCCAAAGGGCGCGCTCAGGGAGCATCGACGCTCACCATGCAGCTCGCCCGCAATCTCTTCCTCTCCAACGAGCGCACCGCCTCCCGCAAACTGCAGGAGGTTTTTCTCTCTCTCCAGATCGAGCATTCGTTCACCAAGCAGCAGATTTTCACTCTCTATGGGAATCAGATTTACCTGGGCAGCGGCGTCTACGGCTTTGAGGCCGGCGCCGAGTACTATTTTTCCAAGCACGCCAGCCAGCTCACCCTGCCGGAAGCCGCACTGCTCGCCGGCCTGCCCAAAGGCCCGGTGGAGTTCTCCCCCATCCTCAATCCCGAGCGCGCCTTCCGCCGCCGCAACACCGTGATCGACGCCATGCTCGAAGACGGCAAGATCACCGCGGCGCAGGCCGAAGCTGCCCGTTCTGCCGCGCTGGGACTCCACATTGAATCGCCGCCCAACAGCGTTGCTCCGTGGTTCGTCGAAGAAGTCCGTCGCGAGCTCGAACACCGCTTCGGCACCGAGCAACTCCACGCCGCGGGCATGAGAATCGACACCACCCTCGATCTCGACCTCCAGGACTCCGCCAACAGCGCCGTCCTCGACGGACTCGCCTCCTGGGAGCGCCGCCGCGGATGGCGCGCTCACCTGCTCAACGTCATCGCCGGCGGCCTCAGCATGGACACCTTCAAACATCCCGACTGGTCCATCCCGCCCGTCCCCGGAACCTATATCCATGCCCTCGTCACCGGAGTCCTGCCGTATCAGGTCACGGCAAAAATCGGCGACCGCCAGCTCATCCTCACCGCCGAAGACTGGGCCTGGACCGGCTTCCATACCGCCGACCCGTTCCTGCACGTCGGTGACATCGTCTACGTCAAAATTACCGGGGACGAGTCAGGCCTGCTGCGCGGCTCCCTCGAAGAAGATACCGGCGTTCAGGCCGCCCTCATTGCCATCGACAACGCCACCGGCGACGTTCTTGCCCTGGTCGGCGGCCGCGACTTCAACCTCTCGCAGTTCGACCGCGCCACCCAGGCCGAACGCCAGACCGGCTCCTCCTTCAAGGCCTACGTCTACACCACGGCGGTTGAAGACGGCATGACTCCGCAGGACACCATCGTCGATAAGCCCGTCTCTTTCGGTAACTACGTCCCGCACAATTACGACAACAAATTCAAGGGCCGTATCTCGCTGCTCGAAGCCTTCGCCGATTCGCGCAACATCCCCGCGCTTGAAATCGCCGACCGCGTCGGCGTCCGCAACGTCATCGCCACCGCGCATCGATTCGGCATCACCACCAATATCCCCGCCTATCTGCCCATCGCCCTCGGCTCGGCGGAAGTCACCCTCCAGCAGCAGGTGGACGCCTACTCGGTCTTTCCCAACGACGGCATCCGCATCGCGCCTCGTCTGGTGAAGCGCGTCGTCAGCGCCGAGGGCGTGCCGCTCTACGAAGCCTCGCCCGACGTCAGCGAAGTCATCACTCAGAAAGTGGCCCGCACCATGATGGTCTTCTTCCGCGGCGTCACCAGCGAAGGCACTGCCGCCCGGCTGCGCGCGCTCAACCACCCCCTCGGCGGAAAAACCGGCACCACCAACGACTTCACCGATGCCTGGTTCATCGGCTTCTCGCCTTCGGTCACCTGCGGCGTTTGGGTCGGCTACGACGATCGCCAGTCTCTTGGCGACAAACAGACCGGCGCCGCCGTGGCTCTGCCGCTCTGGACCAGCTTCATGAAGACGGCCATCGCCGCCACGCCGAATGAGAACTTCCCGGGAGAGACGCCGTCGCAGAGCCCGTCGCCGCTGCGCCAGTCCGCGTCGCTCGCCGCACACTAATTACCGGGCTGCACTCGCTCGAAGCCCACAGCCAGCGGGTCGGCGTAGGTCCGCTTCCAATCCCGGCTGTGATCCAGAAGATACGCGGCCGGACTGCCCCGCATGAGAACGGCATACCGAATCTGATACCGATCCAGGATGGCAAACGTATCGGTCGCGCTCACCGCCCTCACGTAATCAGCCATCACGCCCTGCTGGACAAAGACATCCGCTCGCGGATCGATGAATTCCTGCACCGCCGGAGCCTGCCATTCAAAATACCCACCCCAGTGATACTCGTTGAAGACGTGTCCCTGTCCGGCCAGGCTGCGCACATAGGGAACTGCAGCCTCGGGAAATTCCTGAGCGATGCCGGCATGCAGCGCCTGCGTTGAGGGGTAAGCAAACGCCACGATGACCGCCAGCACCGCCATCGCCACTACGTTCAGCGCTGGACGGTCCCCGTCGGCCTCGTACGGCTTCATCAACAGACCCTTCAGATCCATCGCGAGCAGCGGCGCCAGCAAAATCCCGGCCAGAAAGATGAGCCGCGCATAGGTCATGGCGCTGTAGAGAGCCAGCAGGGCAAAAGCGAGATCTTCCAGCGGCCATTTCCGCCGCTTCACCAGCTGCAGAACACCGAACAGGACAAACGTGCCGAGTACGATTTTGCCCCGCTGCGTATGGAAATCCAGGCTCGCCCACTCGGAGATATACCGGACCCCCAGCTTCTGGTGCACGATCGCGTCCAGTGGATACGCCACCAGCCGCCACCCATACGGATTCACGAAGAGTGCCGCCGCGCTCGCTGCGATCACCGTCAGCCAGCGCCGCCGCTGCGCCGCCGTCCACCGCGAGGCGACCAGGCCGCCCCATTCGCCCTCCACCAGTCCGCAGGCGAAGAAGACCAGCATCAGTCCGAATCCCAGGAACCACGACCCGTGCGTGTTGATCCACACCAGAAACAACGGTGGCAGGGCATAGCTCCAGTCGCGGCCCCGTCGAAGGTTCCACAGGATCGCCAGCTCAATCGTCAGAAACAGCCAGCCGAACAGCAGCGTGCGCGGCCCCAGCGAGACTTCCGCGAACAGGATGCCCACAAACGCCGCCAGAAATGCCGCATTCCAGTCCCGCGAGCGCAGCCACGCGAGATAGTAGATTCCCAGCACAATCGCGGACGCCACCACCATCATCGTGATGTACAGCCCCTGCAACCCCAGCCAGCGATCGGCGAAGTAGAAGGGCAGCTCTGCCAGCCACTCGAAGTTGATCCACGGCCGCCCCGCCACCGTAAACGTCCACGTGTCGTGATGGATGAAATGTCCGCCGCGCACCAGTTCCTGCGCGTTGCGCAGATGCCACCAGATGTCCGGATCGGCCAGGGGATTGACCCGCGATGCCACCAGAAACAGCAGGCACACCAGCGCGCATCCCAGCAGGACCGGCAGGCTCGCGAGTTGTGCGGTCCATCCCTTCGGTCGTGGTGGAGAAACAACGGGTGGCGCGGCGGCGGTCATAGCTCCCAGCCAGCCTATCAATCGCGGCGGTCAGGGCCTATCCCACTTTGGTCGGCATGGAGAGCCTCTCAGACCCGCAGACCGGCTTGCTCCCGGCTCGCTCGCCGAAAATACTCCCGCGCCCGCGTCACATCCCGCGCAATCTGCGCCCGCAGCGCTTCGGGAGAAGGGAAGCGCCGCTCCTCCCGCAGCCGCATGAAGAAGCAAACCTCCACCGGCGTCGTCTCCGTCACGTCCACCGGCGGAGGACCGTCCAGCAGGTGCGACTCCACCGCGAAGCCCGCTCCGTCAAACGTCGGCCGCACCCCCGCATTCGTCACCGCATCCAGCAGGGCACTCGCGCCCAGCCGCACCCGCGTCACGTAGACACCGTTGGGCGGCAGCAGCTCGCTGTACGGCGCCAGATTGATCGTCGGCGTCGTCAGCTTTGTCCCCACGCCCCGTCCCTGCGCTGCCGTCGACACTACCGAAAACGGCCGCCCCAGCAGGGCTCGTGCCATGCCCATCTGCCCGGTCGCAATCCGCCGCCGCACTTCGCTGCTCGAGACAAGCACGCCCCGCACCCGCAGCGCGCCATGCGACACCACGCCGAAACCCAGCTCCCGCCCCAGCTCGCGGAGTTCCGCAATGCCCGCCGCGGCATCGTGTCCAAACCGGAACGTGTCGCCCTCATGCACCTCCAGCACGTGCAGAGCGTCGCGCAAAACGCCCTCGGCAAATTCCCGCGGCGTTTGCATTGAGAATTCCCGCGTGAAGGGCAGCACCACCGCGGCATCCAGGCCCGTGGCCGCCAGCAGCCGCAGCCGCTGCGGCATCGGCGTAATCAGCTTCGGCGCGCGCTCCGGATGCAGCACCGTCACCGGATGAGGGTCGAAGGTCACGGCAATGGCCTGGGCTCCCAGTCCGCGCGCCCGCTCCAGCACCCGCTCGATGACTTCCTGATGTCCGCGATGGACGCCGTCGAAATTCCCAATGGCCGCGACGGTCGGCGGCATCGGCGCGCGCAACTCCTGGAGTGAGCGGTAGATCTTCATCGTCTATAGCTCAAACGGGATCCGCAGCCCGTCATAGCTCAGCCGCACGCCGGCAGGAAATTCCTTTTCCGTCGCCTCGTGGTCGACCTCGTGCGACATGTGCGTGAACCACGCCCGCCGCGCCGCCATGCGCTCCACCCACTGCAGTGACTCGGCGATCGTGGCATGGCTGGGGTGCGGCTGGGGACGCAGCGCATCCAGAATCACGACGTCGAGTCCCTCCAGCAGCGGCAAACTCGTCTCCGGAATCCGGCTCATATCGGTTAGATAGGCTGCCGACCCAAAGCGAAACCCCGCTACCTCCTGGTTGCCATGCCTCAGCGGAATCCGCTGAAAGCGCGCGCCGTCGATCTCCACAGCGTCCGTGCCTTCGAGCCCATGCAGTTCCACCCGCGCGCGCATGGGATACGTCGCATCGGCCGAAAAGGTGTATTCGAAGACCCGCCGCAAAATTGTCGCTGTCGGCTCGTCCGCATACAGCGGCAAAAATCCCGGCTTGTGCTGAAAGCTCAAAGGCCGCAGATCGTCGAGTCCGAGAATGTGATCCGCGTGCGCATGGGTGTAAAGCACCGCGTCCACATGCCGAATCCCTTCCCGCAATGCCTGCTCGCGGAAATCCGGCCCCGTGTCGATGACAACGGTGTGCCGGGCGCCGCCGCTCGTCCACACCACCGCAATCGACGGCCGCGTACGCCGGTTGCGCGGATCCGTCGACGTGCATACGGCGCACTCGCATCCCAGCGTCGGCACGCCCATCGAGGTCCCGCTGCCGAGGACGATGATTTCCGCTTTCATGCGTTCAGGATCTACTTCTTCTTCCCGTCTATCGGACGCTGCGCCGACTGGGCAATCGCGTTCGTGATCTCCAGGAACATCATGCGCAGCTCAAACAGCACGTTCTGCAGGGTCGCCTCTTCCTTCTGCGTCAGGTTGCCCTTCGTCTTCTCCTGCAGCAATGCCAGCATGTCAATGCTCTGCCGCGCGCCCAGAATATCCACCCGCGCCTTCTGTCCCGGCTCGGTCCCCGCGCCCATCGCCAGCATCGCCGAAACGTAAAACGACTGGATGATGTGCTCGAAACTGATCGCTCCCGTCGCTCCCATCTCCGGATTGGACTGCCGCAGCATGTCATCGATCTGGCGCGACGACTCCTGGTACGCCGCGTCCTGCTCCGCGCTCTCCTGCGCGGTGAACTGCGGCAGGTCCACCTCTTCCGATTCCTCGGCGAGAGCGGTCTCCCGTTTCTCCGGCGAAGGCATCGTCACCACCTTCTCCGAAGCAGGCGCCGCGGCGGCTGCGGGTGGCTCTGCAGCCACTTCCTCTCGCTCTGTCGTGGGCGCGCCCTCGCGCAGTTCGCCGTCCAGCGTGAACTTCCGCCGGTCCGTCACCGTAAACGTGGATTGCTTTTCATCCATAAAGAACAACACTCCCTTTGCGGGTCAAAGATTCGCAGGAACCGGCGGCGCTGTCAGTGGCGCCGCAATTCCTCCGTCGTACCGTATCGGTTCGGCGCCGGACTCACTCCGCTCCAGCGCCTCCGTCCTTGCAATGCCCAATGCCAGAGTCTTCGACAAGCCCGGCAACTCAATCCTCGCCACGCTGGTCAGTTCGCCCACCGCGGCCTCTCCAGCCCGCAGCTCGATCTTCTCGCCAGGGCTCAGCGGCGGTGTCTCTCCCTGCAGCTCGAATTGCCGCAGCGCCCGATGCAGCGTCGCCCGTGCGCGAATCCGCTCCACCGTCTCCTGCCCGATATAGCATCCCTTGGTGAAATTCAGCGCCCGGTACAGGTTGGTCTCCTGGGGCAATTGCTTGTCGCTGAAGTCCACATTGAAGGCCGCCACGCCCTCCAGCACGCGAAGCTTTTCCAGCGACTCAGTCCCGCACGCCGTCGCGCCCGCGGCCAGCAGAGCCTTCCACACCGCCAGCACCTGCTCCGCCGGAACCTGAATTTCGAAGCGCGGCGCCACCGGCCCATACCCGGCGACCACAGTCACCTCCACGCCGGCCAGCTGCGTTGTCTGGAAGGTCCCCGGCTCCGGTGCGGCCGCCCCTGTCTGCATCAGAATCTCCGCAGCCTGCGGCCCCGCGATGCCCAGAACCGTCCTCGCTGCGTCTAACTCGTGGAGTTGCACGTCGTCCATAATGATGAAGCGGCGCAGGTGCCCCAGCAGGCGTTCCACCTGTGACCGGTCCGTCTCCAGTTCCAGATGATCGTCATAAAACAGCACATCGCCGTCGCCCTGAATGCGCCCCTGCGGGCTCAGAACCAGCGTGTACCCGGTCTGTCCAGGCGTCAGGCCCTTCACGGTTTGCGTAATCATCCCGTTCAGCCACCGCACGCGATCTTTGCCCGTGGCGCGCAGAAAGGTCCGGTACCCCACGTCGAAAACGCCGGCTGACCGCACCAGCGCCTCCACTTCGAGGGAGACTCCCGAGAACCGGCGAGGCGTCTGCCCTCCCCGATGGGTCTCCACTTCGTAAACGGACTCGTTGCCACTTCGCAGTTGAGCGGCGAGAGGCGTTTCCAACACGGCGGTTTCAGGGATTGGGGTTATCGAACTCATGCAGGACTCTTAAAAAAATTATAGTCTCGCCACAGCAGGCTCGGTCACGGCGGGCGGTTTCGCCAGGAAGTCAAAAGGACAAGGAATGCACTCAAAACTCAGCACTTGGCTCGCGGCGGCCGCCCTTCTGGCGACCTTTTCCGCCGCCGCCCAGACCGCCTCCCCCGGCTCGGCACAAAATCCGCCTCAGTCACCCACCCAGTCCGCCCCGCAAACGCCTCCCCAGACCCAGCCCAAACCCCAGACCCGCATGACCCCCGCCGAGGCCAAAGAACTCTTCGCCTCCGTCGGCCAGATCCTCCAGTTCGCCTCCGACGACACGAAGCTTCCCATCAAGCACGAGGTCAAGCCGAAGCTGACCACCCGCGCCCAGGTGGAAAAGTATCTTGTGGACAAGATGAAGGACGACAAGGACGCGAGGCGCATGGAGCGCTCCGAGATCGTCCTCAAGAAATTCGGCTTGATCGACGCCGACTTCCACCTCCAGTCCTTCATGGTCAAGCTGCTCGACGAGCAGATCGCTGCCTATTACGACAGCAAGACCAAAACCGTGAACCTGCTCGACTGGATTGCCCCCGATACCCAAAAGCCCGTCCTCGCCCATGAGCTCACCCACGCTCTCCAGGATCAGCGCGTCGGCCTGGAGAAGTGGCAGAACCAGACCAGCGACGACATCTCCCGCAGCTACGCCGAAGACCGCAAGCACGTCGCCACCGACGAAGACGACACCGCCCGCGAAGCCGTCCTCGAAGGCCAGGCCATGGCCGTCTTTGTCGACTACAGCCTGGCCCCGGTTCACAAAAGCCTCCGCTCCGCCCCCGAGCTCATCGAGAACCTCCTCGACAACATGAGCAACGACGGCGACTCGCCCGTGCTGGAGCGTGCCCCCCTGCTCCTCCAGGAATCGCTCCTGTTCCCCTACAAAGAAGGCCTCAAGTTCGAAGCCACTTTGCTCACCGACTCGAAGGATCCTAAAGCCGCCTACGCTAACGTCCTCGACAATCCCCCTGACAGCAGCTACCAGATCATGAATCCGCACGCCTATGAGGACCACGCGAAGGTCCCGCTGCTCAACATGCCCGATATCCATCCCGTCATCGATGCTGAGTACAACCCCTACGACATCGGAGTGATGGGCGAGCTGGACGTCCGGATCCTCGCCGACCTCTTCGGCGGCAAGGAGCTCTCCGCTGAGCTCACGCCCGCGTGGGACGGCGGCATCTACTACGCCGCGCAGAAGAAAGACGCCGCCGACAAGGACTCCACCTCCTCCGTCGCGCTCTTTTATCTCTCGCAATGGAAAACAGCGGCAGCCACCGCCGACTTCGCCAAAATGTATGCCGACGAGCTGGGCAAACAATTCTCCGGCGTTCAACGAGACACCGCCGCCGAAACCAGCCCCAATGAGCAGGTCTACAAGACGAACGAAGGGCCGGTCCTCATCGTCACCAGCGGCAAGGATGTCTTTGTCAGCGAGACTTTCGACCTCGCTACCGCGCGCAAACTGCAGTTGCTCATGTTCGGAGCCCAGCAGCAGAGCGGCGCCCAAATCGCCTCGGCCTCGACCGCGTCCCGCCCCGCGCCGGACTCCGACCTGGCCGGCAATCTCGTCCACTTCATGGCCGACTGCGGCCTCATGAAGGCCGCACTGCCGCGCGGTGGTGCCCATTTATACTGATTCCTTGCGCTGATCCAAAACCCACGCACGGAGTCGCATTTGCCACAGGCAGAGATCGGAATTATCGGGGGCAGCGGGCTTTACTCCATGCCCGGCCTCACCGGCGTCCACGAGGAGCGTGTCTCCACCCCTTTTGGCGATCCCAGCGATGCCTTCGTTCTCGGCGATCTGGAAGGCCACAAAGTCGCCTTCCTCGCCCGTCATGGGCGCGGCCACCGCCTGCTGCCTTCCGAATTGCCCTTTCGTGCCAACCTCTACGCCTTCAAAAAGCTCGGCGTCACCCGCATCCTCTCCATGTCCGCCGTCGGCTCCCTCAAAGAGGAGCACAAGCCCGGCGACTTCGTCATTCCCGATCAGTTCATCGACCGCACCTTCCTGCGCACCTCCACGTTCTTCGGCGATGGCCTCGTCGCACACGTAGCCTTTGGCGATCCCGTCTGTGCCACCGTCGCTCAGACCTTCACGGCCGCCTGTAAAGCGGAAGGCATTACCGTCAAATCCGGCGGCACCTACGTCTGCATGGAGGGCCCGCAGTTTTCCACCCGCGCCGAGTCGAACCTCTATCGCAGCTGGGGCGCCGACGTCATCGGCATGACCAATCTCCAGGAAGCCAAGCTCGCCCGCGAAGTCGAAATCTGCTACGCCACCGCCGCCATGGTCACCGACTACGACTGCTGGCGTCCTGGCCACGACGACGTCACCGTGGATCAGATCGTTGCCGTCCTCAATCAGAACGCCGCCAATGCCGGCCGCGTCATCAAGGCCGCCGTCGCCGCCATGCCGTCCGACCGCCAGTGCGGTTGCGCCTCCGCCCTGCAGTACGCGATGCTCACCGCCCCCGCCGCCATCCCCGCCGCCACCCGCGACAAGCTCGATTTGCTCATCGGCAAATATCTGAAGAAGTAAGAACGACTTTCCGAGGACCTCACTCCATGGCCATTCTCGTTGTCGGCAGCGTCGCCTTTGACGCCATTGAAACCCCCTCCGGTCGCCGCGACCGCTGCCTCGGCGGCGCCGCCACTTACTTTTCTCTCGCCGCCAGCTACTTCACGGATGTCCGCGTCATCGGCGTGGTCGGCGAGGACTTCGGTCCCGAAGAAGAATCCGTTCTTACCCGCCGCAACGTCGACATCCGCGGCATCGAGCACGTTCCCGGCAAGAGCTTCTTCTGGAGCGGCTCCTACATGCAGAACCTCAACGAGGCCCAGACCCTCAACACCGAGCTCAACGTCTTCCAGAGCTTCTCGCCCAAAATCCCCGACGCCTACAAGGACAGCGAATACCTCTTCCTTGCCAACATCGATCCTGTCCTGCAGGCCGACGTCCGCAGCAAAATGCCCAAAGTGAAGATGGTCTGCGGCGACACCATGAATTACTGGATCAAGGACCACGCGGCCAACCTCGCCAGCGTCCTCAAAGGCCTCGACGCTCTCCTCATCAACGACACCGAAGCGAAGATGCTCGCGGGGGACAACAACCTCGTGCGCGCCGCTCGCAAAGTGCTCGCCATGGGGCCCAAATCCCTCGTCGTCAAGCACGGCGAATACGGCGCCACCGCGTTCTTCGGGGCCAACTCCTTCGGTGAAGGGCCCGCCGTCAGCGTCCCGTTCCGCGCGCCCGCCCTGCCCCTCGACGAAGTGGTTGACCCGACTGGCGCCGGCGACTCCTTCGCAGGAGGCTTCTTCGGCTACATCGCCTCCCGCCCCGCGCTCACCCCCGCTGTCTTCCGCCGCGCCATGTTCTATGGGGGCGTCATGGGCTCGTTCGCCGTCGAGCGCTTCGGCACTGAACGCCTGCAGCATCTCGACAGCAAGGAAATCGAGGACCGCTTTGCCCTCTTCCGGCAGCTCTCGCACCTCGATTAACCGCCGCCGTCCGGCGAATCAGGATGCGACCCGGAGAAGCGTGCGTCACGAAGCGCCCGTCGACCCTGCCCGCTCCCTTCGCCACGAGACCCTCTTCGCCGGCATGGTGGCCGCACTCCTCTCCGTGCTGGCCTTCGGCTACTGCTTCCCGCGCAGCCTGCTCCTGCTCTATGGCGACGCGGTCGCGCACCTGCACATCGCCCGCCGCATCCTCGACTCGCTCAACCCCGGCATCCGCCAGATCGGCTCCGTCTGGCTCCCCTTTCCGCACCTGCTCATGATGCCTTTCGCCGCCCGCATGGAATGGTGGCAGAACGGCATCGCCGGCGCCATCCCCTCCATGGCCTGCTACGTCCTCAGCGTCGCCGGCCTCTGGCGTCTCTCGCGTTACTGGCTGCGCCCGGCGGGCGCCATCGTTGCCACCCTCTTCTTCGCCCTCAATCCTGGCCTGCTCTACATGCAAACCACCGCCATGAACGAGCCGCTCTTCCTCTGCCAGATGATCTGGAGCGCGCTCTTCCTCACCGCATACCTCCGAGGCATCGAAGCAGGGAATCATCGCCTTGCTGGTCGTGCCCTGACCGCCTGCGGGGTCGTCCTCGTCACCGCCGTCTATACCCGATACGACGCGTGGATCTTCGCCACCCTCGCCTGGCTCATCGCCGTCACCGCCCTCGCGCGTGCCCGCGCCTGGAAATCCCGCGCCGGCGGCGCCTTCGTCCTCTTCACCGCCATGCTCGTCACCGCGCCCGTTCTCTGGTTTGCCTGGAACGCCCGCCAGTACGGCGACTGGCTCGACTTCATGCGCGGCCCCTACTCCGCCAAAGCCATCGAGCTCCGCACCGCTACTCCGGGCGCTCCCATGTATCCCGGATGGCACAGCATTCCTGTCGCCGCCCTCTACTTCCTCAAGGCCGCCGAGCTCGGCGTCGTCTCCGCGCGTTGGGCCGACCTCCTCTTTGCGCTCATCGTCGCCGGCACCGTCCTCGCCGTCCTCTTCTGGCGCAAACGCAATCTCGCGCCCATGCTCCTGCTCTGGATGCCCCTCCCGTTCTACGCGTACTCCATCGCATACGGATCGGTCCCCATCTTCATTCCCCTCTGGTGGCCACACTCCTTTTACAACACGCGCTATGGCATGGAAATGCTCCCCATCTTCGCGCTCTCGCTCGGCTTCCTCGTTGCCTGGCTCCTCGCCCGCGCCGAACGCCGCTGGCCCCGCAACGCCCAGCTCATTCTCCTCGCCTCGATGGTCCTCATCATGGTGGACGCTCGCGCCCTGATCCACACCACCCCGCTCGTCCTCCGCGAAGCCATCGCCAACTCCCGCACCCGGATCCCCTTTGAAGCCGCCTACGCCCGCGCCCTCGAACAGCTCCCGCCGCAGGGGCCGATCCTCGTCTGGACCTCCGACCACATCGGCGCCTTTGAGCGCGCCGGCATCCCCCTGCGCCGCACCATCAACGAAACCGACTACTACCAGTGGAAGGCCGCGCTTGCTCGTCCCGCCCAGTCCGCGCAGTGGGTCATCTCCGCCGGCCACGATGCCGTGGCACAATCCGTAGCCGCCCACCCCAAAGGCCTTACCCTCGTCAATATCGTCTGCTCCACCGGCCAGCCCTGCGTCAGGTTCTACCGATCGGACCTCTACCACCAGCAATGAAACAACTGGACCTCCCAGCTCCGAGCCCCCAGCTCCCAGCTTTCCGGTGATACGATCAGCCCCAGGTGATCCGCTTTTTCCATTCCAGCCCCGCCCTCCTGCACTCGGAGGCACCCTGATGCGCTTCGCCAAGGCCCACGCCTGCGGCAACGACTTCCTCATCGTCGAAGGCCCCTGCGATGCCACTCTCGCAAAGAAGCTCTGCGACCGCCACACCGCCATCGGCGCCGACGGCGTGGAGTTCCTCGAGCGCATCGGTCCGCGCCACGCCCGCATCCGCCTCGTCAACGCCGACGGCTCCCTCGCAGAAATCTCCGGCAATGGCACCCGCTGCGTCGCTGCGTGGCTCGCCCGCGAAGAGAATGCCGTCCCTGGTGACGTTCTCCTCCTCGACACCGACGCCGGCCCCCGCTCCTGCACCGTCATCGCCGCCGAAGGGAGCTGCTTCCAGATCGCTGCCGGCATGGGCATCCCGGAAGTCGCGCCGGCCCAGGTCACCCTCGCCGACAAAACCCTCGTCTACGGCATTCAGGTTTCCATGGGCAATCCCCACTTCGTCATCAGCGTCCACGATGAAAATTTCCGCGCCCATAGCCGCGGCTGGACCGAGCTCGGGCGAGAACTCGGCCCGCATAAGCAATTTCCCAGCCAGACCAATGTCGAATTCCTCCGCATGATCAGCGCTACCGCAATCGATATTCGTATCTACGAGCGCGGCGTTGGTCCCACCACTTCCTCCGGTACTGGTACCTGCGCCTGCGCGGCCGCGGCCATCGTCCATTGCGGAGCCAAATCCCCGCTCACCGTCCAGGCCCCCGGCGGATCCCAGCAGGTCGATTGGTCCGGCCCCGGCACCGAAATGATCCTTACCGGCCCCGCCGAGCTCATCGCCGCAGGAGAAATCCTCCTTGCCTGATTGCGTACCCGCTACGAAAGTTGCATGCTGTTCAACCCCGGCGCCGGTGAAAATGGAATGGGCCTTCGCCCCTGAGGATTGTCTGTGAAGCCCCTCAAACCACGCTCCGTCGCGTCGGGAGCCCGCATCGTTGTCCTCTCTCCCGCCAGCAGCGCTCGTCCGGATCGCATCACCCACGGCATCGACGTCCTCCGCAGTCTCGGCTACGACGCCGTCGCCTCCGCGCACGCCTGCGGCAAACATCCGCCCTACTTCGCCGGCAGCACCGAAGAGCGGCTCGCCGATCTCCACGCTGCCTTTGCCGATCCCGACGTTGCCGCCATCGTCGCCAGCCGCGGCGGCTACGGCACCAACTACCTCCTCGACGGGCTCGACCTCGACCTCATCCGCCAGCATCCCAAGCCCTTCTTCGCCTACAGCGATCACACCGCCATCCAGACCTGGCTTCTCGACCAGACCGGCCTCGTCTCCTTCCACGGGCCCATGGCCGCTGCCGATTTCGCCATCGATAAAGGCGTTCACCTCGACAGCTTCCACGCCGCCTTGTCCGGCGGCCTGGTCCGCGTCGGCGCTCCCCAGGGTCTCCGCACCCTCCGTCCCGGCACGGCGCAGGGCGTTCTCTACGGCGGCTGCCTCAGCCTGCTTACCGCCTCGCTCGGCACAAAGTACGCTCCACAAACCGAAAACAAGCTGCTCTTCCTCGAAGATGTGGGCGCCAAGCCCTACCAGGTCGATCGCATGCTGCGCCAGTTGATCCTCGCCGGCAAATTCGAAGGCGTGCGTGGCTTCATCTTCGGAGAAATGCTCGACTGCGGCTCCCGGGGCGCCGATCCCGAGCTCCTCCAGCAGGTCCTCCTCCGTCTCCTCGAGCCTTTCAACGTCCCCATCGCTATCGGCCTGCGCTCCGGGCACGTCTCCGGCGGCAATGTGACCTTACCCCTCGGCATCGACGCCGAGCTCTGCCTCGAAAGCGAACTGCCTCTGTTACATTCTCTGGAGCGCGCCGTCACCGTCACCCGTCATGCCTGAATCGAAACACATCCACCTCATCGGAATCTGCGGCACCGCCATGGCCTCGCTCGCCGGTCTCCTGCAGCTCAAAGGCCACCGCATCACCGGATCCGATCAGGCCGCCTATCCGCCCATGTCCGACCAGCTCCGCGGCCTCGGCATCCCGATCGCCGAGCCCTTCGCGGAAGCCAACCTCGACCCCGCGCCCGACCTCGTCATCATCGGTAACGCCATCTCTCGCGGCAATGTAGAGTTGGAAGCCGTCCTCGACCGCCGTATCCCGTTCACCTCGATGGCCCAAATTCTGCACGACGAGTTTGTGACGGGCCACGAATCGCTGGTCGTTGCCGGCACTCACGGCAAAACCACCACCACCAGCATGCTGGCGTGGATCTACGAAGTTGCCGCCCGCCGCGATCCGGCGCTCGCTCCGTCGTTCCTGATCGGAGGCGTCGCCGAAAACTTTGGCTCCAGCTTTCAAATCCGCGACGGCCGTCCCTTCATCCTCGAAGGCGACGAGTACGACACCGCCTTCTTCGATAAGGGGCCGAAGTTCATGCACTATTTTCCCGACGCGCTCATCCTCACCCACGTTGAGTTCGATCACGCCGATATCTATCGCGACCTCGACTCCGTGAAGACCGCTTTCAAGCGCCTCGTGAATCTTGTCCCGCGCCGCGGCTGCATCGTCGCCTTCGATGCCGCTCCCAACGTCTCCGAATGCGTCGCCCACGCATTCTGTGCCGTCGAGCGTTACGGATTCCAGGACGCCTCCGCCTGGCGCCTCACGAACCTCCGCTTCGAAGACGGCGCCAGCCACTGGCATCTCCTTCACAACAACGAACCCTTTGCCGACCTCACCCTCCCCATGGCTGGCGAGCACAACGCTCTCAATGCCACCGCTGCCGCCGCGCTTGCCGCGGGGCAGGGAATTGCCGCCCCGGCCATTGCCGAAGCTCTTCGCACCTTCCGCAGCGTGCGTCGCCGCCTCGAAGTTCGCGCCGAAATCAACGGCATCACCATCATCGACGACTTCGCCCACCATCCCACCGCCATCCGCGAAACTCTGCGCGCGCTGCGCTCGGCGTATCCGGGCCGCCGCCTCTGGGCCGTCCTCGAGCCCCGTTCCAATACCCTCCGCCGCAATGTCTTCGAACGCGAACTGGTGGAGAGCCTGGCCCTCGCCGACCAAATCGTCCTCGCGGCCGTCTTCCATTCCGAGAAAATCCCTGCTCCCGAGCGTCTCCACCCGGAAAATGTCGTTTCTGCGTTACAAAGTGCCGGGCGCCCCGCGGCTCTCTACGAAAATGCCGACGCCATTGTGACAAATATCGTTCCCCGGCTCGCCTCCGGCGACGTTATCGCCATCCTTTCCAACGGCGGCTTCGGCGGGATTTACCAGAAGCTCCCCGCCGCCCTTGAAGCCCGCGTAGTGAAGAACTGAGCGCACAGACACGCCATGTTCGCCGCCATCGTCCTTTTCTCCACGTGGATCCTCCTCGGCCTTCCCGTTGCGGTCGTTACCATTCCGTGGACGCTACTCACCGGCGACATCGCCTTCCTCTATCGCACCGCCATCCGGGTCGTCCGCATCGGCCTGCGCGCCGCGGGCATCCGCGTCCGCTTCGAACAGCAAGTCCCCCTGGATCCGGCCCAGCGCTACATCTTTCTCTCCAATCACATCTCCAACCTCGACCCGCCCATTCTCGTCCCGCTGCTCCCGGGCCGGGTCTCCGTCTTTCTCAAACGCTCGCTCATGGGGATCCCCATCCTCGGCTATGGCATGAAGCTCGCCAGCTTCATTCCCGTCGATCGCGATGGACGCACGGAAACAGCGATCGCTACCATGCATTCCGCCACCGCCGTCCTCGATTCCGGTGTCCATATCCTCTCTTTTGTCGAAGGCACCCGCTCTCGCGATGGCGTTCTGCAGTCTTTCAAAAAAGGCCCGTTCTATCTGGCGATGCACAGCGGCGCGCCGGTCGTCCCCGTCTCCATCAGCGGCACCGAGAAGATGATGAGGAAGGGAAGTCTGCGCATCTTCCCAGGCACCGCGCGCGTCGTCCTGCACGCGCCCCTCGATCCGCGCGCCTACGCCACGCGCGAAGAGTTAATGGATGCTGTCCGCGCCAGCATCGCCTCCGGCCTCCCCGACTGGATGCGCAGCTAAAGAGGGGTCATCCGGAGCGCAGCGAAGGAGCGAGGTCTTGTCGCTTTGAAGCGGTTCAAAAGCGAGTCAAGAAGGAATCAGACCGAGCAGAGTCGACAGCAAGCTCGACCAAAAACAAAGAGCAGGCTCGTGAGCCCGCTCTCTCTCAACCCTGCTCCCTGCTCCCTACTACCTACTCCCTAAAGTCTTATTTCACTACCGCGTTATACCCATCCGCCAGCAGCCTGGATCGCATTGCATTCGCCTCGGCGTGCGACGCAAACGGGCCCAGCTGCACGTGCAGGAGCTTATCCTGCGGCTCGCTGCGGATCACCGCCGTGTACCCGCGCTTCTTCAAAGCGTTCACCAGAATATCGGCGTCCGGCGCTACGCTGATCGCCGCCACCTGGACCATGATCCCGCTGGGCGCCGTCGCCGCCGCGGGCCGCAAAACCGGCGGATTCGCCGCACCCGGCACCTCGCTTGGAAATCCCGCCGGCCTCACTGTGGCTGCCGGTACCGTTGCCCCTCTCGCTGGCGCGGATTCGGCGGCCGGCACCGGCGTCGCCGCCGGTTCCAGAGCCGGCGCGCTCTCTTCCGGTGCATCGCTGCCTGGAGTCGTCCCCGCACTTGCGTCCGCATTCGTCGGAGCCTCGGCCAGCGTCTGCTGTGGCGACGGCTTCCCCAAATTTCCGTTCGAAGCGGCAGCCGGCGCATCAACCCCCGGAGAAGACACCGCCGTTTTTGCCGCGCTCCCCCGGCCGACCGAATAGCCCAGCCCGAAGAAGATCGAGCAGATCAGCACCAGCCCAAAGAAAATCCCCAGCAGCGAGCGCGCCCCCAGCGTGATTTCGGCGCCATCCTCTTCGCGCCCCGCGCGCCCCTTCCGTCCCAGCCTTCGCGGGTCCCGGCTGGTTTCTTCGTCTTCTTCTGTCTCGAACAGAAAGGCCATGGTTCGCCCCCTTTCGACCCGGTTCTCTACATCGTTGAACCCATTATTTCGGTTCCGGGTTCGTCGCGGGCGCTTTCGTCGCTCCATGCGGCATACCAGGTGCCCCGGAAGGCAACACATTCCCCAGCAGCGACAGCAGCTCCATCGGCAGAGGAAACACGATCGTCGTGTTCTTTTCCACCCCAATATCGACCAGCGTCTGCAGATACTTCAGCTGCAGCGTTACCGGCTGTTCGGCCAGCAGATCCGCGGCTTCCACCAGCTTCTGGGCCGCCATAAACTCGCCCTCGGCGTTGATGATCTTCGACCGCTTTTCGCGTTCTGCCTCGGCCTGCCGCGCCATCGCCCGCAGCATCGTGTCCGGCAGGTCCACCTGCTTCACTTCGACGCTCACCACCTTCACGCCCCACGGCTCGGTTCGCTGATCGATGATGGTCTGGATCCGCTGGTTCAGCACGTCCCGGTGCGACAGCAGCCCATCCAGCTCCACCTCGCCCAGCACGCTGCGCAGCGTCGTCTGGGCGAACTGCGAGGTCTGGTAAATGTAGTTCGAAACCTCAATCACCGCCCGCGCCGGATCCAGCACCCGCATGGTGATCACAGCGTTGACCTTAATCGTCACGTTGTCTTTGGTGATCACGTCCTGGGGCGGCACTTCCATCACTTCCTGGCGCAGCGACACCCGCACGAACTGGTCGAGCGGCCGAAAGACCAGAATGATCCCCGGTCCCTTGGGCTGCGGCAGCGCCCGCCCCAGACGGAAGATTACCGCGCGCTCATACTCGCGAAGAATCTTGATGGAATTCAGCAGATAAAGAACGAGGATCGCGACAATGATCAGAACGGGATATCCCATAGCTCGGGCCCCTTACGCCCGGCTGCGATTGTATCGCACTCAATCGCGCCAGGCCCGCGCTAACTCAGGCGGAAACACTCTGTCGTACCCTCTCCACCAGCAGCTTCAGACCCTCCACGCCGCGCACCCGCACGCGTTCGCCCGCCGCCACCGGCGCATCCGCCAACGCCACCCACAGTTCCCCATGTACCAGAATCTGCCCCTGCGGCACGAGCTCCTGTTGCGCAATCCCCACCGCGCCCACCAGCGCCTCCGGACCCACCATCACTTTATTGCGGCGCGCTCGCCAGGCAATCCGAACCAGAAACGTCGTAATCAGCCCGAACGCGAGCCCCGTCGCAATCGCCGTCGCCAACTGCACGCGCATCTCCGGAATCGGCCCCGCCACCAGCGTCAGCGTCCCTAAAATCAGCGCCACGGTTCCCGTCAGCGCCAGCACTCCGTGGCTCGGAAACTTCGCCTCCAGCACCATCAGCACCAGCGCTCCCGCAATCAGCGCCAGCGACGTATACCGAACCGGCAGCAGATTCAGGCTGAACAGCGCCAGCAGCACCAGCAGCGTCCCCAGCGCCCCGGGAATAATCGTCCCGGGCGTGTTGAATTCCATATAGATCAGCAACGCTCCGGCCAGCAGGATCAGCACCGCGAGGTTCGGATCCATCAGCCGGTCCATAATCTCCTCGCGGATCGTCGGCCCCACGTCCACCAGCGCCGCGTCCTTCGTGTGCAGCGTTTCCTCCGCGCCATTGAACCGCTTCACCGTTCGCCCGTCCACATCCGCCAGCAGCGTCGCCGGATTCGGCGCGATCACATCGATGAGGTGCAGCTGCTGCGCCTCCGTCGCCGTATATGACTTGGAGTGGCTCACCGCCTCCTGGGCCGCCGCCACATCGCGCCCACGCACCGACACGTACGACCGCAGAAACGCCAGCGCGTCGTTCAGGATCTTCTCCTTCATTGTGTCGCTCACGCTGCCCATCTCGACTACCGGATGCGCCGCGCCCGCCTCGGTTCCCGGCGCCATCGCCGCAATGTCCGCCGACTCCATGATGAAGAAGCCCGCCGACCCGGCCCTCGATCCCGCCGGCGCCACGTACACAATCACCGGTACCGGCGATGCCAGAATGTCGCCTACCATCCCCCGCATCGAATCCAGCAGCCCGCCCGGCGTGTCCATCTCCACCAGCACGGCCTGGGCATGGATCTGCGCTGCCTTGTCGAGGCCCCGCTTCAGATAATCCTGGCTGATGGGCTGGATGGTGTCGTCCAGATGCAGCACCACCACCTGATTCGTCTGCGCCGCCACGCGCACCGTACACGGCCCCAGCACGGCCAGCAGAAACAACAGGACCAGCAGCAGCACGAACAGGGGTCCGTGATGCCTGTGCCCGGTCTCCTGCGCCATCGCTCGCATGGCCCTCTCCTTGCAGTTCCCAGCTACCCGCTACAGGCTACCGGCTCGCCGCTTCTCCACCGCCAGCTGCATGCCCCGGGCATCCGCGTTCGCCGGATCCACCTTCAGCGCCGCTTCCACATCTCCGGCCGCCGCCGCTACCTGATTGGACGCCAGATCCAGCCGCGCCAGCACCAGGTACGCCGGCACATTCGGCTGCAGCCCGATCGAGGTCTGCGCCTCCTGCCGCGCCGGCCCAGGCTCGCCGTCCCGTTCGCGTACCGCCGCCAGCCCCGCATGCGCCAGCGCCGACTGCGCATCCGCTTTCAGTGCCTCACGATACTCCCGTTCCGCCTCCAGAGCCAGACCCCTTTGGAAGAACGCATCCCCGTCTTTCACCAGATCCGCAGCGCGTTCCGGCGCCGGCAAGGATGCCAGACGCATCTGTTGCACCTGCTCCAGTTCGAACGCCGCCTGGCGGAATCCCGCCTCGCTGTACGACCGCTTGATCCGCGTCAGCGGCCCCTGCGCATCCCCAATCGCATGGCCCGGATCGGGATTCGCCTGCGCCGGTCCCGGATCCGCGAGCTGCTTCTCCAGGCCCTGCGCCTCCGTGTCCTCCGGATGTAGCTTCAGCGTCTCCTCGATCTCCTTCAGCGCCCCGGCCCGGTCGCCCCGATGCTGCAGCGCGACGGCCAGGTTGAAGTGATAATCCGGATCCCGCGGGTCGGCCGCGATTGCCTGCTGGAACAGCGCCGCCGCGTCCTGTCCGCGCCGCGTCGCCGCCACTCCCTGGTTGTTCACCACTTCAGGCAGCGGCAGCCGCGTGCTCACAAAGGCGAAGGCGTCCTCCGCCTCGCGATAATTGCCCGTGTAGAACAGTGCCAGCCCTCGATAGAAATCCGCCTCCAGCGCGTTGGCATTGTCCTTCGGCAGTTGTCCCAGCGTCGTCGCCGCCTGGTCGTAATCCTGATCGGCGAAGTACGCCCGCCCCAGCGCCAGCCGCGCCGGCGGAAATGTCTCATCCAGCCGCACCGCCTCTTTCAAATCGGCAATCTGCTTGTCCGCGGCATCCGCCGTCAGCCCCTGAATGTAGTCTTCGAAAGCCTGGGCCGGAACGCTCCGGTCCGCCGCCACAAACGTGCTTTCCTCCACGCCGTACGTCGGATCGATCTGCCGCGTGACCTGCCACGCCAGCCCGTTGATCATGGGCAGCAGCTGCGTCACATCGCTCTCTGCGTGCAGCGCGCCGCCCAGCTGCAGAGCCCCCACGTCCAGCACCTCGGCCGTCGCCTCGATGGCGTTGTTCGTCAGCGTGTAATGGCCAAACACCACGTAGTCCGCATCCAGCGTCTGCGCAATCCGGATCGCCGTGGCTCGCGACGGCTCCAGCGTCAGCGGCAGCCCCAGGTGGTCGAACGCGTACAGCCGATCTCCCCGGCTGATGGTCAAAAACCCAGCAGAGTTCAGCCGCGGGTTCAGCACCGCCGGGAAGGCCTCGCTCACCCAGTCCAGGCCGGCCACACCGCTTTTGTTTTCAAAGGGAAGCACCAGCAGCAGGCGCCCATGCACCGCCGCCGGCTCCTCGGGCTTGGCATCGGCCGGCTCCTGGGCCCGCGCCCCGGCCGCCCCCAAAACCAGCAGCACCAGAAGGGAAGCCGCCACCCCACGAATTCGCAAAAATCCCCGCAACACAAGGCGATTATAGAAGGCGCACCAGAACGGCTCTCTACGTCTCCGCCTGTCCCAGCTGCGCGGACTCCTCTTTCGCCCGGCGACAGACGGGAACATCCGGCTTCCGGAAGGTGAGAAAGCCCCTGCAGGGAAGAACCTCCAACGTTCTTTGCGCGGCTGTCCGCCCGGCTCCGAGCGCCTGGCTCCCGGCCGCCTTTTAGAGCATTGCCCGCAAAGCCCGCCGCAACAACTCCGTCGTCGCTCCGTACACCAGATGCGCGGCCAGCGGATTCGCGAGCGCCTTAGGCGGCGTTTCGCTCACCGGCGGTCCCAGGTGGAACCCGGGCACCGCCACCAGATCGGCGCCGGCAAAGAGCGCCGTCCCAAACCCGGTCCCAAATCCCTTCCGCACAGTCGACGAGTACTCGGCCAGCCCGCCATACAAGCCGCCCATCAGTGCACCGAAGCCGTAATGCACCACCGGCCCCGCCGTCTCCTGCTGTTCAAAGCTCAGGTGCTGCCCGCCCGTCGCCGTCGCGACCAGAGCGTCGGCGGCCTTCATCGTCGCGTCCTGCTTCGCGTGGCCGTTCCCGTTCTGCGCCTGCTGGCGTTTCTGCAATTCCTCCTGCCGCAGTTCCTCGTCCGTCTTCAGTGCCTGCTGCAGCTTCTGTCCCGGTCCGGCCATGAACGCGTTCATCACCCAGGACGCGGCCAGCCCGGCGCCCGCCCCGGCCAGCATCCCCCGCAATACGTGCCTTTCTCGCCCATCGTCCATCGTGTTGACTCCTCCCGGCCGCGCACACCACGGCTCTCTTCGGAAAGATACACAACATCCGAAGCGCGGCGGCCAATTGCGGTTCGCCTTTTCAGAAGTTTCCCAACAGTCGGCCGCCACCGCCAGGCGCTTGCGCAGGTGCTGATCGCACCCGCGCACTTAGCCTGATGGCTTCGGCTACCGGCTACCGGTTACCGCCCGCGGCCGCTACCTGGTATGAGCTTTCTCCAGTGCCTCCGCCCCATCCAGGTGTTTCTGGAGGACCGGCAGCGCATTCTCTGCATAGCTCTTGATCCCAGGATTCTGCGCATCGTCCGCTTCCTTCTTGTAAACGGCGATTGCCTGGGTATGCCCCTTGATCATTCCCGCGATGTACTTGTGATCGAAGGCGGCGCCCTTCAGCTTCTGGAAAGGATCGATCATCTCCTTGTTGTGTTCGGCGTCGATGGCATCCGGCACCGTCAGGCTCGCCTGCTGCGCGGCCGCGTGCAGATCGCTGAAATCCTTGCTGTGATCCGTCACCAGCATCTGCCCGTAATCTTTCACGGCCTGGGAATCGGCCACGTTCTGCGCCAGTTGCCCCAGATTGGCTTCCACCATGTCGGTCTGCGCGGCGAAATCGACGAACTGCTGGTCCGTCATCGGCGCCTTTTTCTGGGCCAGGGCGGGAACGGCGCACAATGCGAGGCAGCAAAAGGCTGAAAGGACACGTTTCATTGGTTCTCCTCCATCCAATATTTGGATGCACTCTGCCGAATTCCTGCCGTGCCATTCACGGCTACACCTCGCGGGGCCCTCCTGAATTCGTGTTGACGAAGCCCCCCGCCGGGTTATGCTGCTCCTGTCCTGAAAGCGGGGATCCCGATGCAAGCAATCGTGGCTCGCCAGTATGGCTCTCCCGAGGTCCTTCACCTCGAAAACATCGACCGCCCCATCCCCGGCCCCCATCAGGTCCTCCTGCGCGTCCGCGCCGCCTCGCTGAACCCCCTCGACTACCACCTGCTGCACGGCGCACCGCTCGTCCGCCTCTTCGCCGGCTTCGCCCGCCCCCGCAAACCCGCTCGCGGCGTGGACGTCGCGGGTGTGGTGGAGGCGACCGGCCCCGGCGTCACCCGCTTCAAGCCCGGCGACGCGGTCTTCGGCTCCTGCCAGGGCGCCTTTGCCGAGTATGTCTGCACCGCCGAATCCGCGGTGATCCCGCTTCCGCAGGGCGTTCCGTTTGAACACGCCGCTGCCGTCCCCGTCGCCGGCGTTACGGCTCTCCAGGGCCTGCGCGACAAAGGCCGCATCCATCCCGGCCAGAATGTGCTCGTCCACGGAGCCTCCGGCGGGGTGGGCACGTTCGCCGTCCAGATCGCGAAGATCCTTGGCGCCCACGTCACCGCCGTCACCAGCCCCGCCAATCAGGATTTTGTCCGTGCCCTCGGCGCTGACTTCGCCATTGACTACACGCAGCAGGACTTTACCCAAAGCGGCCGCCGCTACGACATCATCTTCGACTGCTATGCGAGCCACTCCCTCGCCGACTGCCGGCGCGCCCTCGAGCCCACCGGGATCTACGTGGGCGCCGGCGGACCCATGCCAGGCCTGCCGCGTTTCCTGCTGCGCCTCCTCGCCACGCTGGCGCTCGCGCCCTTCCGCAAGCAGAAGACGCCCCTCTTCATGGCGAAGATGAATGCGCCCGATCTTTCTCGGCTGGCCAGCTGGATGGAGTCCGGCCAGCTAACCCCCGTGCTCGACCGCGGCTACCCGCTCGAGCAGCTCCCCGAGGCGCTCCGCTACCTCGAAACCCGACAAGCTCGCGGCAAAGTCGTCATCCTCCTGAACCACGCAGGCTGATGCGCCCACCAACTCCCGGCTCCCAGCCACAGGCCACAGGCTACAGGCTGCCTCTCAATGGCTCGACCACGTCTTGTCCGGCGCGTTACACAGCGTCTCCAGCGGACAATCGATGCACCGCGGCTTCCGCGCCACGCAAATCTGCCGTCCGTGATGGATCATCTCGTGCGAGAACGCGATCCACCGATCCCTGGGGATCACCCGCATCAGATCCTCTTCCACCTTCTTCGGATCCTCGGCCCGCGTCAGCCCCAGCCGATACGACAACCGCAGTACGTGGGTATCCACCACCACGCCCTCGGCCTTCCCGAACGCGACGCCCAGCACCACATTGGCCGTCTTGCGCGCCACCCCCGGCAACGGCAGCAACTCGGCCATCGTCTCCGGCACCCGCCCGCCGTACTGGCTCACGATGGCTTTCGCCGCTCCTGAAATCGACTTCGCCTTGTTGTGATAAAAGCCGGTCGACCGGATCTCCTCTTCGATCGCGGGCAGGGAAGCCTCGGCAAACGCCTGGGGCGTGGGGAATTTCCGGAACAGCCCCGGCGTCACCAGATTCACCCGGGCATCGGTGCACTGCGCCGACAGGATCGTCGCCACCAGCAGCTCCCATGGGCTCCGATGATGCAGCGCGCACTCGGCTTTGGGATAGGCCGCGCGCAACCGCCGCAGCAACTCAGCGATGCGCTTCGGATCCAGCTCCAGTCCCGCATCCTTGCGGGTCATCGCTGTCCCTTTCCCCGCCACGTTCGTCGACTTCTTCGCGGGAGCCTTCGCCGCGCTCTTCATGCCGCGCCGTACCGTCTTTGTGCCAGGCTTCTTTGCTGCCGTCTTCGCTGCCATGAGCGAAATTGTAGCGGCTTCGCCGGAACTCCCTCCGGGAACCGGTTCTTACCCCGATCGACGACACTCCGCGACGATCTGCAGGTATTTCCTGGCCGTCTCGGTCACAGTCTCCGGCTTGCCCTCGGCAATCGCTTTGGGATTCACCAGGTCCGTCCCGACGCCCAGCGCCAGCGCCCCGGCCTTCAGGAATTCCGACGCCGTGTCGAGCGTGACGCCGCCGGTCGGGATCAGCTGCAGTTCCGGAAACGGCGCCAGCAACGACTTCAGATAACTGGCGCCGCCCACCGCCGAGCAGGGAAAGATCTTCACGTAGTCGGCGCCCGCCCTCCAGGCGGTGATGACCTCGGTCGGCGTCAGCGCGCCGGGAATCGAAACCTTGCCCAGCGCCTTCGTCCGTCCGACCACCTCGGGGTGAAAGCTGGGGCTGACCACGAACTCCGCGCCGGCGGCGATCGTCTCCTGCACCTGGCCCACATCCGTCACCGTGCCCGAGCCGAGCAGCAGCCGCTCGCCATAAGCGCCTTTCAGCTCGCGCAGCAATTCCACCGCGCCCGGCACCGTCATCGTGACTTCCACCACGGTGATGCCGCCGGCGACCAGCGCCTCCACCAGCGCGCGCCCTTCTTTCATG
>DATASQ010000049.1:0-8072 GCA_036269135.1 Acidobacteriaceae bacterium | reverse complement strand
TTCTTCTTCGTGAAGTTCAGCTCAGCATCCGCCTGCTCCGCACCTCCGCCGGTTCGCAAAAGGCCAGGCTTTCCGTCATGGCTCAGCGCACTCGCCGGAATCGTTGTGCCCGTCATGTCATCCGCTACCGCAAACTGAATGTTTGAATTGCCCGAGACTTTCTTCATCGCCGCCAGCGGACCCACTTCCCGCCACGGCAGTCCCACGCTCCGCTCGCCGTTAATGCCAATCGAGTCCACCTGCCCCGCCGTAGGACCGATCAGCACCACCGATCCCAGATCGCTCGCCTTCAGCGGCAACACGGCATCGTCGTTCTTCAGCAGCACCGCGGCGTCTTCGCCCGTCTTTTCGATGATCTTCGCGTTCGCATCCACATCCTGCGGAGTCACCGTGTGCTTCTGCATCCCGTTCATGTAGCCGAACTTCACGATCTCGTAGAGCACTTGCCCCGCGGCCCGCGTAACCGTCGCCTCGCTCACCGTGCCGTCTTTGAGCGCCGCGCTCATCCTCTCCGGACTCAGCTTCACTTCCTGGTCGCCCCCACCCTCGTCTTTCGCCGTGGGCTCCTCCGGAATATGCCCGCCAAACATGTCGCCAATATCCTCTGCCGCGTGCGGCGGTGGAGGCGGTGGCATTGGTCCCGGACTGAAGAACGACGGAATCCCCAGCCCCGAGCCCGGCATTTCCATGTCCAGGCCGGCATTGATGAAGTTCACCGCGTGCAGCGCGCCCCAGTCCGACGTCACAAATCCTTTGAACCCGATCTGGTCCCGCAGGATCGTCGTCAGCGTGTCCCTGTTCCCGCACGCGTACGTCCCGTTCAGGCGGTTGTACGAGCACATTATCGACGCCACACCCGCCTTCACCGCCGCGTCGAACGGCGCCACGTACACCTCGTGCAGCGTCTGGTCATCGACATAAATGTTCCCGCTGTTCGAGTCGTACGCGACGTAATGCTTCACCATCGCCATCTCATGCTGCGACTGAATCCCCTTGATTTCCCCCACGCCCATCACACTGGTCAGGTAAGGGTCCTCACCAAACGTGTTGTACCCGCGCCCGAACTCCAGATCGCGGTCGATATTCACAAAGGGCTGCAGGCTTACGTCAATCCCATTGGCCCGATCCTCTCGCCCGATCACCAGGCCGTTCTCCTCCGCGTCCCGCGCGCTGAAGGTCGCCGCCACCCCCATGGTCGCCGTCTCGCCCTGGCTCGGCACCCGCGTCAGCGCCCCCGGAGGCCCGTCGGCCATGCGCAGCCCGGGAATGCCCAGCCGCGGAATCCCCGCCAGGTATCCCGCCTGTCCCTGATAAACGCTCGGGTCTTCTTTCGCCCCGTGGATCAGCGTGAGTTTCTCCTGGAGCGTCATTTTGCTCAGCAACTGGTCCACCCGCGCGTCCCCGGTCACCACCGGGACCCTCTGCGCCCCCGCGATCGTCCATGGCAACAATAAAGCCGCCCCCACCAGGCCCAGCCCGCGCACGCTGTGTCGATTCATCGATCCCCCTTCGGCTCTCAGTTGGCGAGCCGTCGGCCGCCCGCGCGAAACGCTGCACGCGCCCAGCCGCTCTTGCACACCGCCGAGCAGTCTACCGCATTGTTCCGGGTGGATACCCAGCAGATCCTGACCCGGCTGAAACGATTGCGCAACTCCGCCATCCCACGCAGCCCGCAGCATTCCCACTACAATCGTCTGCACGAGATCGGCCACCATGATCGACCGGATCTATCGCCACTGGGTCAGCGCGGCCCTCGGCCTCGGCATCACTCTGCTGCTCCTGCTGCCACTGCTCGTCCGCCACATGGAATGGAGCGGTTTTGTCGTGCTGGTCTACCTGCAGACCCCCGTCTACATGCTCCATCAGGTGGAGGAGCACACCGGCGACCGCTTCCGCCGCTTCGTGAACCAGGAGATCTACGGCGGCCTGGACGCGCTCACCCCGCTCACCGTCCTCTGGGCGAATCTGCCCGGCGTCTGGGGCGTCACATGCCTGTCTTTGTATCTCACTCTCCGGGTCGCCCCCGGCTGGGGACTGCTCGGCCTCTATCTCATCGCCGTCAACGCCGCTGTCCATGCAGTGGCTTTTCTGGTGAAGCGCAGGTACAACCCCGGTCTGTTGACCGCGATTGTGCTCTTCGTGCCCCTCAGCATCCTTACCTTCCGGAGAAGCGCCGCCATGCACGCGACCTGGATACACCACGCCGTGGCGCTCGCAGCCGCCCTTGCCATCCATGCCGCCCTGGTCGTCCAAACCCGACGAAGAGCCGAGCGCCTCAGAAGAGCCGTCGTCTAGGAGTGGCGGCCCGGCGCGCCGGATGTCCATTGGGCCATGCGCGACTCTCAACGACCGGTCCTTACGGCGTATCTGCTGTAAATAATAATGTTACGCAGTCCAACGACAGATGAGCCGGACCCGGAGAGAGGTCCCCGGGAAAGCCCCGGACCATGCTTTTGGGAGCAGAAGACCGTTTTCAGCAGCCCCGGCAGCCGGCGCTCCGGCGTGTAAACTCCGATTGGGGACGCGTGTTCCACAGAAACTATGGAACAGGTGTTGCAACGGAGGGGAAAGCCCTTTAATATGCGGCAATTGCGGGTATGAAAGCAGGCACCACGCACGGGAAGGCCGCTAGCCCGCGAAGCAATGGGCATCGGGCGGGCGGGAAGGCGCAGACTTCGAAGTCTGTGCCCCGTTCTGCGCCTGCTCCAAAAACTGCCCCGCCAAAATCCTTTGCGCCGATTGCGATAGCGGGACCGGTCAGCGATTCGGGCGCGGCGGTTCGTCCCGGGCCGGCCGTCGCGTCCACCCACTTCATCCGTTCACGGATTGGGAAGATCTGTGTCGCGATCACGGGCGGCAATCCGGCGGAAATGCTCGAAAACGCAGAGCAGGTGGTTCGCGAAAATCACTTCGTCGAATTTCGCCTCGATTATCTGCCCAATCCGCTGGCGATTTTGCCCCGGCTAAAGACCTTCCTCTACGAGCGCGGCGAGGTTACGGCGATTGCCACCTGCCGGCGCGCGGCGACCGGGGGCAAGTTCAAAGGGACGATCAATACGGAACTCGAGATTCTGGAAAAGGCGGCCCTGGCCGGCTGCCACCTGGTCGACGTCGAGCTGCAGACGGCCGAACACATGAAGCCGGCCCAGATGAAGCAGCTGCGGTCGTCCGGGGCGGCGCTGATCGTCAGCTACCACGACTTTGAGGCGACGCGGGATCTGGACAGGATCTTCGAGAGGATTCTGCCCTTCCAGCCGGAGTTCGTGAAGATTGTGTCGACCGCGAAGACGCTCAGCGACAACGTGGCCATGATGCGGTTCCTGGATCGCCGGCGCGACGAGGCCAACCTGATCGGCATTGTGATGGGCGATCAGGGAACCATCAGCCGGGTGCTGGGACTGCGCGCCGGCAGCGTCTTTACGTTCGCGGCCCCGCAGGTGGGTGCCGAAACCGGCCCCGGTCAGATCGATGCGCGCACGCTGCGCGAGGCCTGGCGCATCGACCAGATCGATCAGTCCACCAAGGTCTATGGTGTGGCGGGCAATCCCGTGCGCCACTCGTTGTCCCCCCTGATGCACAACATCGGCTTTCGTCGGGAGACGGTGAACGCGGTATTTCTGCCTCTGCAAACGGCGCGCGTCAACGATCTGCTGACCCTGGTGCGGGAGGTGCCGCTGCATGGCCTGGCCGTGACCATGCCCTTCAAGAGCGAGATCCTGAAGTATCTGGAGAAGACCGACGCGCTGAGCGAGAAAATTGGCGCCTGCAACACGGTGGTTCGCGCGCAGGATGGAAAGCTGTACGGCTTCAACACCGACGTCGCGGCGATTGTGCGCCCTCTGGAGCGCCGCCTGCCGCTGAACGGTGCGAAGATCCTGGTCCTCGGCGCGGGCGGCGCGGGACGCGCGGCAGTCTTCGGGCTCGCCCAAAAGGGCGCCGAAGTGTTCGTGTGGAATCGCACCGCGGAGACGGCGAAGAAGCTGGCTCGCCAGGCGAAGGCGAAAACCATCAAGCGGGAGCAAATTGCCAGGTCGAGCTTTGACGTCATCGTGAACGCGACGCCCATCGGCATGCGCGGCGTCAAGCCGGCGAATCTGCTGGAGCCGAAGGAGCTGAACACCCGGCTGGTCTTCGACCTGGTCTATAACCCCATCGATACGCCGCTGATCCGGATGGCCAGGGAAAAGAGCCTGCCCGTGGTAACGGGCGTGGAGATGTTCGTGCACCAGGGAGCGCGGCAGTTCGAGATCTGGACGGGCAAGCCGGCCCCTGAGGAAGAGATGTTGCGCGTGGTGGTCCACGCGCTGCGCCAGCAGGCGGCGGAAGCCAGAGACAAGGTTTAGGGGTTTCGATCAGCGACGGGGTGCGGGCTGCTGTTCCTCCGGGACAGAGTTGCGAGGCCTGCAACGGGTACGGTTACCGATGAACTTTACGGGGGAGGCGCGCACGCTGGTGAGGGCGCGATCCGTTGTCTATAGTGGAGTGAGGAACTCTCCCATGAATCGAAATGCGAGCGAAACGGCGGTCGATCGACTGATCGCGCTGGCGCTGGATGAGCCGGCGAAGCCGGGGCCGCACACCGGCGCGCCGGCCGCGGGGCCGACCGAGCTGGAGTCGATGCCGCTGCTGGACGATCCCGGCCAGATGTCGCTGAGAGAACTGGAGCACAGCCCGATGTGGAAGACGTTGCTGCAGTTCCGTGCATTTCTGCCGCTGGTGTCGCGGCTGCTTGAGGCGGACAGCCCCACGCGGGCGACCACCGCCTTGTCCAACGAGATGCGCCAAAGCGTGGGCGAACTGCAGGGCACGCAGCGCGAAATGCGGCTGGCCGTGCAGGACCATACCCTCCAGCTGAAGCGCTTCGAAGAGTCGATGACCAAGACGCAGGAGACGACCGAGCGGCATGCCTTCGAGCTCTCGGAGCTGAACGAGGACGTGAAGTCAATGCACTCGCTGGTCAAGCGCGTGACCGGCATCATGGTGACCCTGCTCGTCGCGCTGATTGTCCTGATCGTGGTGCTGCTGGTGCGGCTGCCGCATCTTCTCGAGCACTGATCTTTTCCACAAAATAGAGCTGCTCAGCAAGTCCGAGGCAACGAGGACGGCGAGGCCTGCCTCTTCCCTGTGAGGAGGTGGGTATGACTCAGCCCTTGAAGAATGCCGACGAGTTTCCCCGGGATGCGGACGAGGCGCGCCGGGCACGCGAGCGCTACGAGCGGGAGGCTCCCACGGAGTCGCCCACGCATGGCATGGAGCGAGCGCCCCGCGAGACCCTGGGGGTGGATGTGCAGCCGGAGCCCCCGCGAACCTCGCTGAATGAGGATATTCGCGCGAGAATCGAGCACCCCCACAAGGGCGATGTAGGCCGGCCAGGGACCAACGAAGAAATCTTTCAGGGATCGAAGCAGAGGGAGTTGAAATAGAGCAGCCGGTAGCGCGTGGTTAGAGCAGATCCAGAAACTGCTCGACGGTCAGGCCGGCGACCCTGCCGGGTGAACCGGATCGTGTGCGGGCAGATGGCCAAAGGGACAGGTTTTCCTCGGCTGCCTGGAGCTATACTGCGCGAAGAAACCTCGAGGTGAAGTGGATGGCAGCGCTCAGCGTACAGGAAGAAGAATTGTCAACGACGGCGGATGACTTCAGCGCCCTGGAAGAGCGGGTGGTGCAGGCTGTGGAAGTGGTGAAGAAGGAGCGCGCGGCGCGGGCCCAGGCGGACCAGACCATCGAGACCCTGCGGCGCGAGGCGGAGGAGCAGGGCAGTCTTCTGGCGCAGACCCAGGAGCAGGTCCGTCTGCTGGAGCGCGACCGGGAGCAGGTCAAGCAGCGGGTGGAACGGCTTCTGAAACAGATCGACGAAATTGCATCCTGACCGACATGGCTGAGAACGACACGACGCACGAAGAGAAGAATGGACCGGTCGCCGGCACGGCCGAGCCCCAGGCGATTACGGTCGAGATCTACGACCAGACCTATCGCCTGCGGGGGAACGATCACGCCTATGTGGAGCGGCTGGCCGCGCTGGTGGACGGAAAGATGCGGGCCGTCGCCGCCGGCGGCCGCACGGTCGATTCCCTGCGCGTGGCCGTTCTGGCCGCGCTCAATCTCGCCGATGAGCTCACGCGCCTCGAGGAGCGGTATGCCGCGGTGACCCGCTCCGGGGACAGCACCGCGCAGCTGCGCAGCCGCGCCCACTCCCTGACCGGCATGCTCGATGAAGTGCTCACGGGCGAGCGCAAAGCAGGGTAAAAAACAGGGTCCAGGTTTCAAAGGAGCTGGCTGTGCAGCCTCGGTCGCCCCTCCCTCCATGCCGATGGGTCATTCCGTGGTTGTGGTGCCATACTGCGCCGGCGGCGGGGCCGCGCCGCGAATCTGTTCGATGAAAAGCGGGACTTCGCGATCGATGAGATCCGGCCGCTCGAGCTGGACGTAATGGCCGCTGTTGCGGGCGATGATCTGGCGGCTGCGCGTGGAGAGATTCTTCAGGTTGGCCTGCATGCGGTCCCACGCGGCGCGCATCGCCGGCGGCTCGTGCTGAGCCAGCCCCTTAGCCGGATCGGACGTGAAAATCAGGATGGGGAGATCGCCATACGGGCCGGTATGGATGGTTTCTTCGCCCGAGCGGTCGAAGTTGATGGATTCGCCGGCGGGCGAGGAGACAACGAGGTGGCAGCGCTCCTCCGACTGGAGGCGGCCGCGGTCAGGCGGGAGCTGAGGGAAATTCCCCTTACAGCCACCCATCCAGCGGGGAATCCCGAGCACAAAGACGGCCTGGGTGATGAGGACCTTCCGCAGCGGAGGACCGGGGCGCATCTCGCTCCGGAGCGCCGGGTCGCGGTTCTGGAAAGGTGTGGAGGCGTCCACGAAAATGAGACCTTTCAACTGTTCGGGATAATGCGAGGCGTAGTCCCGGATGTACATACCCGCGATGGAGTGGCCCATGAGGACGATAGGGCCGGTGACGCCTGCAGCCTGCAGCAATCCATGAAGCTGGGCCGCGATGTGATCGGCGTCGCGCGGCCCTGGGACGGGATCGCTCCAGCCCATGCCGGCGCGATCGCAGGAGCAGACCCGGGTGGTTTGGGAGAGCGTGGGCTGGACCGCGCTCCAGATCAGGCCATCGTTCCCCAGCCCGGAGTCGAGGACCAGCGTGGGCGACCCGGAGCCGGTGCATTCGATGCGCATGCGATGGCCGTTGACGTCATAGAGCCGGCCCGGCATCGCGGCGCGCTCATGATGCAGCAGGACCGCATTGACGCCGCTGCTCAGCCCGATGGCGAGGGAGACGAGCGCGACCACGGTGAGCGCGATAAGCTCGAAAAACTTCCGCGCGGTGGGATAGGGCCGGTCGCGGAGGCTCACCAGGCGGCGCAGACACAAGCCGGCGATCAGGATTCCCAGGATCGCCAGCAGCACAGGCAACAGCCCGTAGAGCAAATCCATGGGGGCCATCATACGCGCTGTCACTGTTGGCCCACGAGAAAACCGGCCATCGGCCGGGGTGGGCTCTGCGGGGCACTCCGCAGCGCAGCCGCCGCCCGTTAAACCGGCCGTTAAGATGTTGGGCGGGGGAAACGAAGACTGGAAGAATCGGCAGGATGGCCAACACGTGCTTCAGTCGAAGTACGCGTTTTCGTCTCTCGCTTCATTCTTTATTTTCAGGAGGTTGCAGGTGTTGTCAACCTTGACAACTCCCGTAGGCTCCTCAAAAACATAGGCTTGCGGCAGTCCCCCCTACCGGGGGGGTGGGGTGTCTTTTGTAGCGGAACGGCCTCAGGCTCCGGGATGCGGAGAGCCCCGGCGCCGAAGCACGTCAATGAATCGAATTGTGGAATGGGTTCCGATTTGGTTGCCCAGTTCGCTTTGGATTCACGCGGACGAAAGGGTTACGCCCGGCAGCTTGCCAAGTAGGTCCAGGTATCGTTAGCATCCATTCATAAGACCGGCCTGCAAAGCAGGTGAGGGCGGTCAACGCTGGATGAACCTACATTCATTGAACAGGGAGCTCGACTCGACAAATCGGTTCGGTGTGCAGTGTCCGCCAGTCCGGAATGCCTAAAGAACCGCGGAGAGTT
>DATASQ010000048.1:0-117158 GCA_036269135.1 Acidobacteriaceae bacterium | reverse complement strand
TGTTCCCCCTGTCGAACCACCGCACTGAGCATTCCGCAACAGGTGTTTACGCGCCGCAACCAGCCATTGCGACCACCCTGCACGCATGCCAGGGTGCAACACTCGGAGAAATGCCTTAGCCCCCTGCTTATACCGCGTTTTTACCCCTTTGTTCAAGGGTTTTCAGTAATTCATTGGGAATACAAGAGATTTCCACCCGGCATTCCGGCCCAAAAACCGCACAGATAGCACGGCTAAAGCCTGCGTCCCCCACCCCTAGTGGGTTAGCGACTTGGTGCGGTTTATTAGCTACGCCGCCCAATCGCGACCAAAGGGAGCGGCCATGAAAGACGGATCCAGAATGGCGCGAAGCGCGTCCGCCCGGACGGCCAGTCCTCACTCGTCTCTCAATATCTCCAGCGGCTTCTGCCCCAGAATCCGAAAGCTCGCCACCCATCCCGTCGCGACAGCCAGCAGTGCCGTACAGCCGACCGCCGCTCCCGCGGCTCCCCAGCTCAAATGAAAAGTCACCTGCATCCGGTGCAGCAGCACCCGTGCCAGCAGATTCGCGAATACCGCGCCAACCACCCCGGCCAGCAGCCCCAGCACCAGAAACTCCACGCTGAAAATCGTCGCAATCCGGTTCCGCGTCGCCCCCAGGGTCTTCAGCACGACCACTTCGCGCATCCGCCGGAAACGCGTGCTGGCCACGCTTGAAGCCAGGATAATCAGCCCCGACAGGATCGAAAATCCCGCAAGAAATCGAATCACAATCGTGATCTGATCCACCACTCCCTGAATCGTCGTCAGAATATCCGCGATGTTGATCACCGTCACCGTCGGATCGGTCGCGAACAACGCCCGCTCGATGGTGGGAATCGCATCCGGCTTCGCATGAAGGTCCCCGTACCAAACGACCGGCTGATCCTCGAGCAGCGCCTGCGGCAGAATAAACTCGCTCCGGGCAAACGCATGCTCGCCCACGACCTTATAGATGGCCGTCACCGTCACCGGAATCTTCGTCTCCCCCGCGATGAACGTCACCCGCGAGCCCACCTTCAGATCCAGCCGCTTCGCCACATGATCGACCACGGCCAGATCATGGGGCGCCGAAGCCGCCGTCTCCGATACACCGGCGGCCGCCGTCCACCACTTCCCTTCCGCCAGCTTCGTCCCCACCGGCAGCGTCTCCGACCACGACAGCGTCGCCGACCGCAACAGCCGCTTCGGATAATTCTTCACCTTCAGATCGTCGACCGGCGTCCCGTCGATCGAATCCAGCCGTGCCGCCACAATGGGCACTGCCTCCAGATCGCCAATCACCCCGGGCTGCTTCTTCATCTCCGCGCGAATCCCGGGCAGCTCCTCCGTGCTCATGTCGATCAGGAACACATTCGGCGTGTCCGGCTTCACGTCCTCATGCAGCGCGTTCACAATCGACCGCTGCATCAGAAACACGCTCAGGATGAGCATCACGCCCGCGCCCAGAGCGGCCAGTACCGCTGCCGACTGGTTTCCCGGCCGATACAGATTGGCCAGACCCTGCCGCAGCGCCGAATGCAAATGTAACCGCGTCCGCGACAGAAAGGCTCTCAGTCCTCGCACCGTCGCCGCCGACAATCCCAGGATAAACACCAGCAGCCCCGCCAGGCACACGGTAAACCACTTCCCCACCAGCCACGACTCCGAAAGTGCCGCCGCTATGCCGCCCAGCCCGGCAAGGATCACGAGGACCGAAGCCATCTGCAGCTTGTGTTCCTTCAGCCACCCCCACCATCCACTCACACCGCCGTTGCCGCTCTCCACCATCCGTCGCAGCACGAGGCTCGGCCGCACCGTCCGCACATCCAGCAGCGGCGGCAGACAAAACAGCACCGTCGTCAGGATCCCCGTCCCCAGCGCGGCCAGCACCGGATTCAGCGGCAGCCGAATCGCCGGCCGCAGCGGGAGCAGCTTGCCCAGCAGGGTTGGGAACGCGTACTCCACCCCCAGCCCCAGCGCCACACCGATCAGCGCGCCGGCGGTTCCCAGCAACAGTGTCTGTAACAAATAGATCCGCAGAATGTCCGCCGAGCGCGCCCCAATGGACTTCATGATCGCCAGGATCTCAATCCGCTGCTGCAGATGCGCCCGCATGGCCATGCCCACGCCGATCGCTCCCAGCACCATCGCCACCAGGCAAATCAGACTCAGCAGCCCCGTCGCGCGATCCACGCCCTCGGTCAGAGCAGGGCTGGTCTCGCGAAAATCCGTCACCTGTGCGTCCGGCAGGATCTTTTCGATCTGCGCCCGCACATCGGCCACTTTCAGCTTGTCCGTCAGCGCGAACAGATAGCGTTCCGTCGCGCGGCTCCCCGGCTGCAGCAGGCCCGTTTCATCCATCGCCCGCCGCGTCATCATCACCCGCGGCCCCAGCCCTACGCCCGCCGTCATGCGGTCCGGTTCCTTCAGGATGACAGCGGCAATGCGGAACCATCGCCCGCCAATCTTCAGCTCCGCTCCCACCTTCGTCCGCAGCCGCACCAGCAGGTTGTCGTCCACCACGACGGTGTCGTCGTTCAGGGTGTCCCGAAGATTCCCCGCCGGATCAAGCACCACCGTCCCGTAGAACGGATACTCCCGCGGATCCACCGCCTTCAGGCTGACCAGCAACGGCACCGGATCGCCCTCGACCATGGACATCGAGACGGTCTCCGTCACCACCGTCTCCCGCACACCCTCCGGCCGCAGAGCCTCCAGTTGTTTTTGTTCCTCAGGAGTCGCCTGGCGGAACATCCGCGCCGACAAATCCCCGGCCATGATGCTGCGCGCCTGCAACAGCAGCGCTCGCTGGAACGACTGGCTGAATCCCCGCACGCCGGTCAGAGCCGCCACACCCACCGCCACCGACAGCAGCACGAACATGAACTTCAGCTTGCCCGCGCGCAGCTCCCGCCAGGCAATCTTCGCAGCCGTCGTCCACGGCAAAGCTTTCTTTCTTATCGGTTCGACGCCGGTCATACCGTGCTCACCGGCTCTGCGCCGGAGGCGCGACGGCTGGTCCCCTGGACGGCGAGTTCCCGCAGCTCGTCGGCGACCACCCTTCCGTCCTTCAACACGATCCGCCGGTCCGCCCGCTCCGCAATCTGCGGATCATGCGTCACCAGCACCAGCGTTGTCTGCGATTCCCTCTGCCGCTCGCTCAGCAGCGCCAGCACATGCTGCCCGTTCGCCGAGTCGAGATTCCCGGTCGGCTCATCCGCCAGCACGATGGGTGGCTCCAGCACAAAGGCCCGCGCCAACGCTACCCGCTGCTGCTCTCCGCCCGACAGTTGCACGGGATAATGATGCAGCCGGTCTCCCAGCCCCACCGACTCCAACAGGGGCTGCGCTTTCTTCCGCGCATCGCCGCGCGCGTTCAGCTCATAGGGCAGCATCACATTTTCCAGCGCGGTCAGCGTCGGGATCAGCTGGTACGACTGGAAGACGAAGCCAATTCGCCGCCCTCGCACCTCGGCCAGCTTGTCCTCTTCGAGCGCGCTGATCGTCACGCCATCCAGGATCACCTCGCCTGCGGAGGGCGAATCGAGTCCCGCCAGCAGACCCAGCAGCGTGCTCTTGCCGCTGCCGCTCGCACCCATGATCGCGGCAAACTGCCCCTGCGGAATCACCAGGTCGATGCCGCGCAGAATCTCCACCACCCGCGACCCGTTCCGTATGGACTTCTTCAGCCCCCGCACTTCAATCATTCGCTCTCCCGCGCTCCCCTTCACAGGGTACGTTATCGTCTAATCAGAACTGTCGTTCCCATGCGCCGCCTTGCGACCCTCATCCTCGCCTTCACCCTCGCACTCTCTCTCTGCGCGGCGCAGCATCGTCCCGTTCCCGCCAGTCATACCGTGCCCATCGTCGACTGCTTCGGCGACAGCATCACGGCCGGCCATGGCATCGATCCCGCTCACGCCTACCCTGCCGATCTCCAGTCGCTTCTCGAGGCTCGCGGCTATCGCTATCGGGTTGTTAATTCGGGAATCAGTGGCAATACCAGTAAAGACGGGGTCGATCGTCTGAAAGACGTCCTGCGCCTGCACCCAGCGGTCACCATCGTGGAATTCGGCGGCAACGACGGACTGCGTGGCATTCCCATCGACGTCACGCGCCGCAATCTGGACTCGATCGTCGCCACGCTGGTCCACTCCGGCAGCAAGGTTCTCCTCGCCGGCATCACCCTTCCGCCCAACTATGGCGCCGACTACATCCACCAATTCGATGAAACTTACCGGCTGATCGCGGCAAAGTATCACGTGCCGCTGCTGCCGGAGCTTTACGCCGGCATTTACACCGTGCCCGGCGCCATTCAGGAGGACGGCGTCCACCCCACGGCGAAGGGCGCTCAGCTGCTGGCCGAGCACTTTCTCCCGCTGCTGCTTCCTCTGCTCCACAAATAGGCCGCATACCACCCCCCCCCCGGGGGGGTGGTATCGGGCAAGCGACTGATTTTGCTGGGCGTCGAGGGTAATACCCTCAGGGTATTACCCTCATTTCAGGCTTCTGCACCATTTTCGGAGCAGCCACTTTGTCCCTGAGAGGGACAGCGGCCTACTCGCCGCCCGTCGTTCCGGCATGCAGCCCCAGGGCCTGCACATAGCCGGCGTTGACGTGCTCGCTGGAGAACCGGATCTTCTGCAGCAGATCGTCAAAAGCGGCGTTGATCTCGGCCTGCGGAGGCCGCGCCGCAATCCGCTTCTCCGCGTCCCCCATATCCCGCGGCAGCTTTGCAAACGCCACAATCGCGTCCCAGTGCCGCGGCGGGTCAAACGTCACGACGCACGGTTTCGCATCCATCCGCTTGTAGGTCCAGAACGCCCAGCCGACCTGGTTTGCCTCCAGGGTCTCGCGAAACCCCTGGACCCAGGCGTCGGTGTTCTCGCCGGTCTCCCCGGCCCAGATCGGCACCTTATTCTGCTTGCGGAAATCCAGATACTCCTGGATCACGCTCGCATCCGTGGTCTTCGTCCAGTACTTGTGGAACGTGTACATGACGTTGGGATCGAAGGGCGGCCCGAAGACGCTGAAGTTCGTATCCCAGGTTGCGCCGCCCAGAATCAGGACGTGATTCCTGTCCACGGTGCGAATTGCCCCCGCAATCCTGCGATAGACCGGCTCCAGCTCCCGGCGCAGGGGCGCCAGCGCCGGAAATTGGGGGATCGGCTCGTTCAGCAGGTCGTACCCCAGCACGGTGGGATTCTTCGCATAGTGCTGGGCAATCCGACGCCACTCCGCCGCCGTGGCCTGCTGCGCCTCAGGGCTCACAAACAGCCACGGATATCCGTAACTGTCGTCGATGTTCGCTCCCGTTTGGCCGCCCGGCGCGCAGTGCATGTCGAGGATCACATAGATGCCGTCTTTTTTCGCCCACCCGACCAGCTGATCCAGCAGTTTGAACCCCTCGCTGTCGTCGCTGGTAAAGAATTTCCAGTGCAGCGGCACCCGCACCGAGTTGAACCCCATCGCGTGGATCCGATCGATGTCCGCCTCGGTGATGTAGTTCGCCCGCCACTGCTGCCAGAACTGTTCCGCCTTCGCCGGCCCCAGCAGCTCCCGCGTCAGGTCCTCAATCTCGCGCGGCGACTGCGGCCCTCCCTCGAGGTCGAACATGTATCCCTCCACCTCGAACCAGTTGCCCAGGTTGATGCCGCGCAGCAGCAGCGGATGGCCGTTTCCATCCACCAGCGCCGTCCCCTGCGTATGCACAAAGCCCTTCTTCGCCGGCTGCGCCATCAGCGCCACCGGGGCCAGAAGCACCCCACACAACCACCCCGCCACCCAACGACCTGCAAGTGTTTTCACGCGAACCAGCGTACTCCATTGCGCCTCTCCACCCACAACGACGAAACTTTCTTCCCATCCCGTCCTCTGCCTCTCTGCATCCCATCCCCTGAGTCGAAACCCTCTCCGAGGAATTCCATGACGGCCATTTCCTTTTCCGAAGAGAACGTCGTCCCCCTCCCCTATGTCGCCGAGAACGTCTTCGGCCTGCGCATCCTTTTCGTCAACGTGTTCGCAGTCACCCACGACCCGCGCACCTGGACGCTCATCGACACCGGGCTTCCCTTTTCCGCCGGCTACATCCGCAAATGGGCGCAGGAGCGCTTCGGCACGCCCCCACAAGCCATCTTCCTCACCCACGGCCATTTCGATCACGCCAGCGGCGCTCGGGAACTCTCCGACGCCTGGAAGGTTCCCATTTACGCCCATCCGCGGGAGTTCCCTTACCTCACGGGCGAAAAATCCTATCCCGCGCCCCATATCGGCGCCGGGGGCGGCCTGATGAGCTGGCTGTCGCCTCTCTATCCCCGCGGGCCTGTCGATCTGGGCAGCCGCCTGCGCCCGCTCCTCGAGACCCAGGACGCGGCGGAAGCCGGACTCCCTGGCTGGCAGGTCCTGTTCACCCCAGGCCACACCCCCGGCCATGTCTCGTTCTATCGCCCCGCCGACCACCTTCTGCTCGCCGGCGACGCCTTCTGCACGACCAAACCCGAGTCCTTTTTTGAGGCCGCTCTCCTTCAGGAACCCGAGCTGCACGGACCGCCCGCCTATTTCACCTGGAGCCCGGAGATCGCCGCGGGTTCCATCCTCAGCCTGGCCGCCCTGCAGCCGGACATCCTCGCCCCGGGCCATGGACATCCGCTGGCCGGCGAAGCGGTGGCCGCTAAAATGGCCATTTTTGCCGAGCAGTTCGCCAGGGCCCGCAAGACCGCCGCCTGAGGAATTTTCCGCGCAAAAAAAAGCGGCTGGCCCAGGCCAGCCGCTCCATATATCTCGATCTCGAATCCCTGATCCCGGCTCGGTTGCTGTTCTCTACCGCACGAAGGCCATGATCGCCTGATTCGTCGCCAGCGCCGCGAGATACGCCAGCACGCCCATGTAGCAGAACTGGAGCGCCGGCCACTTCCAGCTGTTGGTCTCCCGACGCACAATGGCCAGCGTCGAGGTGCACTGCATCGCGAAGGCAAAGAAGACCACCAGCGCCATCGCGCCGCCCAGGGTCAGATCGTGCCGGAGCGCCGCCTGGAGGCCCAGCGACTGCGTTGCCGGATCGGCCCCGTAGAGCGTGCCCAGCGTGCCCACGATGACCTCGCGCGCCATCACCGAGGTCAGCAGCCCAATCCCGATCTTCCAGTTGAAGCCCAGCGGCCGAATGGCCGGCTCGATGAAGTGCCCGACGCGGCCGATCAGGCTTTCGCCCAGGCTCGTACCGGCCGGCAGATGACTCAGCACCCACAGCACCATGGTGACCGCCAGAATCACCGTTCCGGCCTGCTTCAGGAAGACCTTGCCGCGGTCCATCAGGCGCAGGCTCAGCGACCGCACGGTCGGCAGTCGATACTGCGGCAGCTCCAGAATGAACGGGGCCGAGGACGCCTTGAGAATCGACGACTTCAGCAGCCAGGCGGTTCCCAGCGCCGCCAGGAAGCCCAGCACATACAGCGACAACATCACCGCCGCGCGCATGCCCAGGAAATCCCCCAGCAGCGGCTTGTTCGGAATGAACGCCGCAATCATGAGCATGTAGATGGGCAGCCGCGCCGAGCAGGTCATAAACGGGGTGACCAGAATCGTCGCAAACCGGTCGCGCTTGTTTTCGATGGTGCGCGTCGCCATGATGGCCGGCACGGCGCACGCATAGGCGGACAGCAGCGGGATAAACGCCTTGCCATTGAGCCCGATCGACCGCATCACGCGATCGGCAATCAGGGCCGCTCTCGCCAGATAGCCCGAATCCTCCAGCACCCCGATAAACAGGAACAGCAGCAGGATCTGGGGCAGGAAGACCAGCACCGAGGCGACGCCGCGCCACACTCCGTCAATCAGCAGCGACTCCGCCCAGCCGTGCCCCATAAGGAGGCCGACTTTGTCGCCCAACGCGTTCAGCACATTGCCAAAACCATCGCTGAGCGGCTGCCCGAGGGCAAACACCACCTGGAAAACGGCAAACACCACGGCCAGAAAAATCAGCGGGCCCCACACCCGGTGCAGCAGAATTCCATCGATCCGCTTCGTCCACTGAGATGACAGCGGCGCCTTGTACTTCGTCCGGGTGCTGATGCCGGTCGCCCACTGCCGATACGACCGCGGGTTCCCCATCACCGGCAACTCGATCCGCGAGGCCAGCGGGGCTTCTATCTCCGGCTCCGATTTCCTGTTCAGGAATTGCGTGACCGAGTCGAGGCCGGTGCCGCGCGTCGCGCTGATTTTTGCCACCGGGACGCCCAGTTCCTGGGCCAGCGCCAGGGTATCCACCCGGCCGCCGCGCGACTCCATCAGGTCGCTCATGTTCAGAAGAACCAGCGTCGGCAGCCCCAGCGCCAGTACCGGCGCCGCCAGCATCAGTTGCCGGCGCAGATGCAGAGAATCCAGCACCAGCAGAATCGCGTCCGGCGCCGGGGTCCCCGGCATCTCGCCCCGGAGCACTTCCACGGCGACGCGCGCGTCTTCCGAATAGGTATCCAGCCCGTAAATGCCGGGCAGGTCGATCAGCGTCAGCTCGCTGCGACCGATGCCGCTCAGGCGGCCTACCCGCTGCTCAACCGTCACGCCCGGATAGTTCGCGACCTTCTGCCGCAGCCCCGTCAGGCGATTAAATAATGTGGATTTGCCGGAATTCGGCGGCCCCACCAGCGCCACCGTGCGAATGCGCCCGGCAACCCGCGGCTCAATGGGAACCTCAATCGTCGCCGGGCTGCAGCAGTCGCTCATCGTTTTCCTGTGTTCAGGCCCTCGTATTCGCGTACGCGAATGGCCTGAGCTGTCTCGCGCCGCAGCGCCACTTCAAACCCGTCAATCCCATACACCGTCGGATCCCCGGCCGGCGCCCGCCGTACTACTACCACACGAGCCTCCGGGACGAACCCCATATGCATCAGGTGATGCTGGACCTCCCCAGGCAAGTCCAGGGCTTCCACCACCCCTACCGTTCCGATGGGCAATTCACTCAGAAGACTCAACTTCCATGCTCCGGACAGGTCGAAATCGTCTTCGACTGGATCCGCGGCCTCGGCTCCAATTTCCGATAATAGCGCAATTGCGACCATTTCGCTCCTATATTGGGAAGCATAAGGTCACGCTCTGGATGTTTCCGTGATTTAAGTCACACCTCCCGCCTGCGGCAACCCCGCCCGTATCACTTCGGGAACCGGTCCATGGGGTCGCGAACCGGGGACTCCGGCGCCCACAAAAAAGCCGGACCCGCAGGTCCGGCTTTCCCTGTTGCTGCTCCCTAATCCTTATTGCCCATTGCCGATTGCCTGCTTTACCCCCGGCGGCAGCGGACCCGCCGCCTGCTTCAGCAGCAGACTCACCTGCCAGATCTGCGTTGGGTTCAGCACCTTTTCAAACGACGGCATTCCCGACAACCGGATTCCGTTCACCACCTTCCACTCCGTCTCGCCCACCGGATCGTCGCTGACCCCCACCACGCCGCTGTGTCCATGCGCCTGCCACAACTGCGGCGACCGCGGAAACATGTGCGCGCCGAAGTCCGAGGGATGCCCCTGCAGCCCATGGCATGCCGCGCACTGCTCCCGATAAATCTGCGCTCCCGCCGCCAGGTTGGTCTCGCTCGCTTCAATCGGCGCGGTCTTCGGCATTTCCTGGTCGATCCGCGCATGCAGCGGGCCCTTCACAAGCTGCTTCTCGAAGGGGAACGGCGGATCGGCGACCGCCACCGGCGGATGCCCCAGGCTCAAATACGCCCAGACCGCGGCCGGAAAGATCAAAAGCCCCAGAATCAGCCCAAACAGAAATCTCATGCTTCGTTCGCCTCAGTTGCGGAAGATAACAACCCGCCTTGTCGGCATCCTTGCATCCCCGTGAATTTTACGCAATCGCGCTCGCCCCGGTCCTTCGGCGGCGCCCCTCCAGGAAATGCCGCCCGCTCCATGCCCGGCAAATGGTTTAATACAGAGAGCAATCTTCCTCGTTACGGGTAGTGGAGGCATTCAGGTTCATGTATTGGCGCAAGTCTCTCGGATACGCCCTGTATCCGCTTCTGGTGGTCCTTCTCCTGGCTTCTCTCACCCTGCGTGCCCAGAGCACCTCATCCCCGAATCAGGATCAGCAACAGGATCCGCAAAATCAGAGCCCGTCCCAAAGCTCGCCCGCCTCCATCGTTCCGCCGGAGTCCAACCAGCCGGCCCTGCAGCAGACCAGCCCTGAACAGCGCGCCCAGGTCCTGCGCGAGGCCCAGGCGCGCGTGAATGCCCGGCGCAAAATCCGCATTCGGCAGATCATCGCCGACACCTATAGCCACAAATATGAGGTGACGTTCGGCGGCGCGTATCTGCGCTTTAGCCCGGGCAGCTCTCTCCAGCGCGTGAACGAAGCCGGCTGGCAGATCGCCGTTACGGATTTCCGGTACGGCAATTTCGGCCTCACCGCCGATTTCCGCGGTTACTACGGAACCTCCTACACGGGCACGAACCCCTACTCCGTCTTCAACCCCAGCATCAGCCAGTACACCTTCCTGGGCGGAGGCACCTACCGCTTCTTCCGCGGGCAGCACTGGACCTGGACCGCGCAGGGTTTGGCGGGCGCCGGCCACGGCAACTTCGGCACCGGGACCAATGGCCTGCCGCCGCAGCTGGTCGGCCTCTTCACCGACTCTACCGCGCTCAATGTGGACGTCGGCGCCTCCGCCGACTATAACCTCGGCCCCGCCCTCGCCCTCCGCTTCAATGCCAACGACCTCTTCACCGACTACAACAGCACCTTTAAGGAAAACCGCGGCGCCGGGCTTGGCATGGTCTACCGCTTCGGCCACCGGTAGCGGCTTTCGGGAGAGCGAAGAGCCCCAGTCCCGGGTGGCCCATGTCTGACCCCCGGTGGCGGATATGGGAAGGCGCTGTCTGCACCCGGCTCCTGCCGTGAGCCTCGTCACCCGACGCCCGATCGGCCTCCCGTTACAATGTCCGTGAGCCTGAAAGACCTCGGCCACTCGCGCGCTTCATGTCCATCGCCCCGCTCACCGCCTCCGCCGCTCGCCTGCTCTCCTCGTGTGCGCAGAACCTCGCCCTGTTCTTTGTCAAAAACGACTTCCGCCACTATCTCCGCACTCATTACGGCGACCACACCTTTCAGAACCTCTACCACTGGCAGCTCTTCTCCTTCGATACGCTCCTGCTCACGCCCTATTTCCTGGTGATGATCGTTCTTTCGGTCTACGGCCTGCACCGCTACAAGCTGGTCTGGCAGTACTACCACCACCGGAAGAACGCCACCCACGAGCCCACCCACCGGTTCGAGCAGTTGCCCCGCATCACCGTGCAGCTGCCTATCTTTAATGAGCAGTTCGTCATCGATCGCCTCATCGAGTCGGTGTGCAACCTGGACTATCCGCGCGAACTCCTCGATGTCCAGGTCCTCGACGACTCCACCGACGAAACGACATTCGTTGCCAACGCCATCGTCCAGCGCTATCAGACGATGGGGCACCCCATCGTCTATCTGCACCGCACCGACCGCACCGGGTATAAGGCGGGAGCCCTGCACGAAGGCCTCAAAGTGGCCAAAGGCGAGTTCGTCGCCATCTTTGACGCCGACTTCGTCCCTCCGCGCGACTGGCTTCTTCGCGTCATCCACCACTTTGCGGAGCCGCAGATCGGGATGGTGCAGACGCGCTGGACCCACCTCAATCGCGACTATTCCTTCCTGACCCAGGTGGAAGCCATTCTGCTCGACGGACACTTCGTCCTCGAGCACGGCGCGCGCTCCCGCTCCGACCTCTATTTCAATTTCAACGGGACGGCCGGCATGTGGCGCACCTGCGTCATCGCCGAAGCGGGAGGCTGGCAGCACGACACCCTCACCGAGGACACCGACCTCAGCTACCGCGCGCAGATCCTCGGCTGGAAATTCAAATATCTCCAGGACGTCGAGTGCCCGGCTGAGGTGCCCATCGAGATGACGGCCTTCAAAACCCAGCAGCAGCGCTGGGCCAAAGGCCTCATTCAGACCTCGAAAAAGATCCTGCCCCGCGTCTTCCGCTCCGAGGCACCGCTGCGCGCCAAAATCGAAGCCTGGTATCACCTGACCGCCAACATCAGTTACCCGCTGATGATCGTGCTCTCCGTGCTGCTCATGCCGGCGATGATCATTCGCTTCTACCAGGGCTGGTGGGAGATGCTGTTCATCGACTTCCCTCTGTTCCTGGCGTCCACATTTTCAATTTCGTCGTTCTATCTCGTTTCGCAGAAGGAACTCTTCCCGCGACGCTGGTTCAGGACCTTCCTTTATCTGCCGTTTCTGATGGCCCTGGGCATTGGACTGACGATCACCAACTCCATCGCGGTCATGGAAGCCGTCTTCGGCATCCAGAGCGCTTTCAAGCGCACGCCGAAATACCGCGTGCAGAAGCGCGGCGAAAAATCCCAGGGCGCCAAAAAATACCGCAAGCGCCTCGGGATTATCCCGTTTATCGAGCTCCTCATCGGAGGCTACTTCGTCCTCTGCATCTGGTACGCCGTCGTCAATGAGAACTACTTTACGGTGCCGTTCCTGCTGTTGTTCGTGATTGGCTATCTCTATACCGGCCTGCTCTCGCTCTTCCAGGGGCGCTTCGAGCGCTGGCGTTCCGGCGCCAACCTGGAAGAGTCCGCCCCCAAACCCTTCCCCGTCGGCGTCTAGAACATCCTGGCTCACTGCACTCTGGGCGGGGGCACCGACTACGGATGCTCCGCCAGCCAGCCCTCAATCCGGGCCGCCTCGGCATCGCTGAGCCGGAACGTCGCTGCCGGCAGAATGCCATCCACCTGATCGGGGCGCCGGGCACCGACGATGGCGGCTGTAATCGCCGGATGCCGCAGTGTCCAGGCAATCGCCACCACGCCCGCCTGAACCCCGTGCTCCTTGCCGATCTCCCCCAGCAACTTCGCGAGCTCGAGATTGCGCTCCAGCTTCGGCGACTGGAAGTTCGGGCTCCGCTTGCGCCAGTCGTCTTCGGGCAGGGTGCGCACCCGCTCTGCCGTCATCTTGCCGGTCAGCAGACCTGAAACCATCGGCGAATAGTTGATGACGCCGATGTTGTGCTGCCGGCAGAAAGGAAGAATCTCCTCCTCGATATTCCGGCGCAACAAGGAATAGGGCGGCTGCAGCGAGGTGATCGGCGCAATCGCCTGCACCCGTTTCATCTGATCGACATTGAAGTTCGAGACGCCGATGTAGCGAACCTTGCCCTCTTCCTGGAACTTCGCCAGGGTCTCCCAGGCTTCCTCAAGCTCGTCTTCAGGACTCGGCCAGTGAATTTGATAGAGATCAATGGTGTCGACGCACAGCCGGGTCAGCGAGTTTTCGATCTCTTCCTGGAGCGATCCGGCCTTGAGGCTGCGATAGATCTTGCGGTCGGGAAACCAGCGCATGGAGCACTTGGTGAAGACATACGGCTTGTGGCTGCGGCCCTTGAGCGCTTTGCCGACGATTTCTTCGGAGTGGCCGAGACCGTAGATTGCCGCGGTGTCGATCCAGTTGAGGCCGCTGTCCAGCGCCCGCTCAATGGTGCGCAGCGATTCGGCATCGTCCTGCGAGCCCCACGCGAACTCCCAGTTGCCGCCGCCAATGGCCCAGGCGCCGTAGCCGATCGGGGTCAGATGCAGATCGGAGGTGCCCAACGTTTTGGTTGCAAATTCCTGAGAAGAAGTCGTAATCGCCATGATCTTTCGATGCCTCGCGGTAACGGCGAGCTTCAGATTTACGCCGAAATCAGGAACTGTCCTTCGCGCATGATCGGCTCGTCTTCGATCCAGATATTGAAGCGCAAGCCAACCACATCGATGTGCGTCGAGCTGCGCCACGGCGCGCCGGTGTGCTCGCCATACGGATTGCCAAAAGCAATGTGAATGCCGGGAAATTTTTCGTCCTGCAGGATGTTGCCGATCACGCGCTCGACGCCGATGTTGGTCCCAATGGCAAACTCGCCGACCCGGTCGGAGTTCTCGTCGGTGTGGGTGTAGGCGTGAAAATCGGCTTCCAGGGCCTTGTTGTCGGAACTATAGCTGACGATGCGATTGCCGCGAATGTCGATCGTGAGGGGCGCGGCTTCCAGCAAGCCGTATTGCGCGCAGAGATAATCGCCAACGACGCCATCGACGACAAACGTCCCGTTCACTTCGCCGGGCGTGGTAAAGATTTCGCCTCCCGGCAAATTGCCCCATTTATCGCGGGAGATGATGCCGGAAGTCTTGAGCCACTTGTACTCAGGATTCATTTCGGCGCGAATATCGGTCCCGGCTGCGGTGGTGGCGCGGATGAAGCGCGCCTTGCGCGCCTTTTCAATCACCGTCTGCGAGAGGCGGTCGACACGGTCGTAATCCGCGCGCATGCCTTCGCACATGATCTGCGGCGTGATATTGACCATGTGCGCGTGGCGCATGCGGCGGCGATTGACGACCTCGGTCATCTGCATGCGCGACTGCAGCTCGTTGCGCTGCACCTGCACGGCAAAGATGCTGACGTCCGACGTCTCCATGTCGGCGAGGATTTCGGCGGGCATACCGGTGAGCGGACGCGGCGCGAGATCCTCGAGAACAAAGGCGTTCCAGCGGCATCCGTTGGCAGACAGCTCCCGGGCGAGGGATGCGGCAATGGGGAGGGTCGTCTGATCGGTGATGAGTGTGACTTTCTCCGACGGCTCGACGCGCAGGCAGGTTTGAATCGCTGCCTGCGCGCCGGGAGAAAACTCCGCCGGAAACGCGGACTCCCGCAGCCGCGAGCGCGCCGATGAGTCAGGGGAAAGAAGAGACGAATTACCGCTCATCCTGTCAGGCTACCTGAAAAATTCATGCTGCTGAAATGTCGAAAGCCCCGGTTACGCGACGTTGGACGCCATGGGTTCGGCTTCGAACAGGCCGGCCTTCGTTTCTTCGGCCATATAGTCGACCACGGCTTTCAGATCGCCGGTTTCTTCAAAGACGCGCAGCTGGCGATCCGCGCCGGTGCCGGTCGACAGAATGGTCCGGATGGACTCGATGGCGTCGCGGCTGCCCAGCTCGTCGACGACCGGATCCACCATCGCGATGTACTCTTCGATCAAATCGCGAACCGGGACTTCTTCCTGGCGCCCGAAATCGATCAGCTTTCCGTCCAGCCCATAGCGGACCGCACGGAATTTGTTCTCGGTCAGCAGCGGACGGGCGTACTGGCGATAATCCTGATTGGCCGCATGCAGTTTGTAGAGGTACGCTGCCGTGGCCTGAATGAGCGCGGCAATGGCCACCGTTTCCTCGGCGCGCAGCGGGATGTCGCAGGCCCGCACCTCAATGGTGTTGAAGAAAGGATGCGGCCGGATGTCCCACCAGATTTTTTTGGCGTTGTCGATGCAGTTGGTTTTCACCAGCAGCGTCACGTAATTCTCAAACTCGGAATAGCTCGCAAACGCATCGGGAATGCCGGTGCGGGGGAAATTCTCAAATACCTTCGAACGATAGCCTTTGTATCCGGTATTGAGACCGAGCCAGAAGGGGGAGTTCGTCGCCAGCGCCATGATGTGCGGCAGAAAGTACCGCATGGAATTCATGATGCGGATGGCCGACTCTCGGTCCTCGATGCCGACATGGACGTGCAGGCCGAAGATCAGATTCGAACGCGCGACCAGCTGCAGATCTTTGACTACCTGGTGATAGCGCGGGTCGGGATAAATCTCCTGGGTCCGCCAATCCGCGAAGGGATGCGTGGCGCCGGCCACGAGCACGAGGTTGTGCTCCTGCGCCAGCCGAATCATTTCCCGACGCAGCTTGTAAATGTCGGCGCGCGCCTCTTCGATGGTGCGACACACGGTGGTGCCGACTTCGATCACCGACTGGTGCATCTCGGCTTTGACGCGTTCTTCCAGGCGCATCTTGCCCTGGGCCAGCATTTCGGTGGCGATGTGCGACCGCAGATCGCGCGTGACCGGATCGACGGTCTGGTATTCCTCTTCGATACCGAGAGTGAACGAGGGCCGCATGGTGCCTACCGTTGTAGGCTGAAACGGCGCAGGAGCGCAACTGAATTTTCGCTACTCGATGGCGGAAACAGTGGCCTCCGGCTGGCCCTTTCCGGATTTCGACGGGCGTTTCGCCCCTTTTTTCGGGGAAGCTTTCTTCACTGCCGGCGGAGCGGCCGCCGTCTTCTTCGCCACTGCTTTGGCGGGAGCTGCCTTCTTTTCCGGCGCCATCGCCGTTTTCTCCGGCTTTTGCGCAGCTATGCCGAGATAGGCGCTCCAGTGGAACTCCGGCACATGCGGTTTCGCGGTTTGAGCTTTGTGGATGGCCAGATCGGCCACGGCGTTCACAATCCAGTCAAAATTCTCCCGGCCTACCGAGTGGAGGTCCGCGTCCGGCGCCGGATTCATGAAGTCGATGGCGTAGGGGACTCCATCCTCGACGGCAAATTCGACCGTGTTCAGGTCATAGCCCAGCGCCTGGCACAGCTTCCGCGCATCCTGCTCGACGCGGTTCAGCAGCTTTTTGTCGGTTGTGGGAGGGTTCTGCAGGTACCGTTCGGCGTGCGGGCGCCGCGGATCGTAGTGCATGATGCGCACCTTTTCCTGACCGACGACGTAGCAGCGGAAATAGTCAGTAAAATTCACCGCGCGCTGCAGCATCATGCACAGGTCGCGGCTCCGGTCGTACGCCTCGAAGAACTGCTCGCGCGAGTGGACGTGATACACGTCGCGCCAGCCGCCGCCATTGACCGGCTTGAGAAATGCCGGGAAGCCGATGTAGTCGAAGACGCCATCCCAGTCGAGCGGGTACTGCAGGTTGCGCATGGAGCGGTCGGTGGTGCCGGGGGGATAGTGCTTGTGGGGCAAAATGACCGTCGGCGGAGCGGCCACGCCGAGCTTCGCCGCGAGGGAATAGTTAAAAAACTTGTCGTCCGCCGACCACCAGAACGGATTGTTAATGACCGTCGTCCCATGCAGGACCGCGTGCTTCAGAAATGCCCGATAGAACGGGATGTCGTGGGAGATGCGATCGACGATGACCGACCAGGCGGGCGCGCGGTCGAGACGGATGGCGCCAATCTCCACAAATTCGGCGGAAAGGCCCTCGAGATTCCTGCCGTTGATGGTTTCCACCAGAGCGCCGGGAAAGGTGTTTTCCATGCCGAACAGAACGCCAATTTTCTTCACGCTGAGCCTCCGCATCGGTTGTAAGACGGGGAATGCGCGCCCGGGCTCGCTCTGGCCGCGCCTGCACACGGGTATGCCTCAACCTTAGCCGACCTTCATTCCGGTTGCAAAAAAGCCAGCGTGAAAATTGTTTCGAGCGGGCGCGCTCAGGGGTCGATCCGGCCCTACGATTTTTCGGGGCCTGGACGGACGACTTCATACGGCCGCATCATCTCGTTGTCTTCGTGTTCGAGGATGTGGCAGTGCCAGACGTACCGGCCCGCGTAGCCTTCAAAGGGCACGATGATCCGCGTGAGCATGCCCGGATCCGCGCGCGCCGTGTCCTTCCAGCCGGCTTCGAGGGGCGCGGGCGGCTGGGCCGGTCCGGTGAAGCGCAGCACGCCACGGTTCATGTACTCGAAGACATCGAAGGGCCGCCGATCCAGGATTTGAAACCGCACCAGATGCAGATGGATGGGATGAGAATCCTCGGTGAGGTTGGCCAGCTCCCAGATTTCGGTCGTATTCAGCGTGGGATTCTCGGTCACGGGGGCGTGCCAGGGTGTGTTGTTGAGCAGCATGCCTCGGGAGCGCTGCACGTCGTCCACCAGCTCGTCGAGGGTGAGGCGCCGGGTTCGCGAGGCATCTTTGTCGGCGAGCCGAGCGGCGTTCTGATGGAGAATCGCCGGGAGCGCCGGTGCGGGTGCTTTGGCCTGCTTCGCCACGCGAAACTGCAGGATGTCGAACGAATCGCTCACGAGCCGGACGGTGTCTCCGGCGAGCGAGCTGAAGTCCACGATGATATCCGCGCGTTCGGCGGGCGCCATTGGCAGGCGCTTGACGGTGACGGGCGCCTGCAGGAGCCCCTGGTCGTTGGCGATCACCTGAAAAGCGGCATGGTTCGACAACTCGAAGCGATAGAAGCGGCCGTTCGAGCCATTCATCAGGCGCAGGCGATAGGGGCGCGGCTCCACATCGCAAAAAGGGAGCAGTTTGCCGTTCACCAGGATCGCGTTGCCGAAGACCTCCGGCACCCAGGGCTTCTGCGGATTCGGGGAGACAGGATATAAAAGCTGGCCGTCGCGGGTGAGCAGGCGGTCGGCGATCATGAGCGGAATCTCGTGTGGCCCCGACGGCAAACCCAGCGAATCTTCCCGGGGGTCGCGGACGATAAAGAGTCCCTGCAACCCGGCATAAATATTCAGCCGATTAATGCCCATGGCGTGGTCGTGATAGAAGAGCAGCGCCGCGGGTTGCGCCGATGGGTAGAAACAGGTCTGGGTCTGGCCCGGGACCGTCCAGTTCTCCGGATAGCCGTCGCTTTCCGGCGGAGTGCGGCCGCCGTGCAGATGAACGACGGAGCGGCTCTCGGGCAGCGATGCTTCAGCGCCGTGCAGAGTGTGATCGATGGGCAGGAAGTGGTGGGGCGGCAGATGATTCTGCCATTCGACCAGGACACCCTTGCCACTCTGCGTTTCGATCGTCGGCCCGGGAAAGCTGCCGTCAAACGTCCACATGCGGGTAGGGGGAAGATCGCGATGCACGCGGAGATGCGTCTCGCCGCTGGCAACCGGATAAAAGGGCAAATTCTCGCGTGGATTCTCCGGGCTCGGACGCACGCCAACGGGCCGGGCCACGCGCGGAATGGGCAGCGGATCGACGAACGGGGTCAGCGTGGAGGGATTCAGCGCGAGCGGCGTGTCGGCGGAATGCGCGCGAACATCGAGGCCGAGGGCCGCCGCCGCCAGGGCGGCATCGCGCAGGAAGAGGCGTCTGGAACGAAAGAAAAGGGACATTCCCTTAGATTGTCTCGTGAACGGAGGGGATGGACCGGCTCCCGGTGCACAGGGCACGAAAAGCCGGTCCGGTGAGGGTTTACCAGCCCGGCTCACCCGAAGTGGGGTTGAGCAGGAAACGGCCGCGGCTTTCCGCATGGCTGAAGTCGAACATGTTGTTGACGGGGCCGGCGACGGCATCGAAGGAACCGTTGCCGATCCGCTTGCCGCCCAGCCAGTTGTCTTCGATGAAATGAATGATCGAGCTCTGATCGGTCATTGTGTGGTCGACGAAGTTATGCCGCGCCCAGGGCGAAATGACCATGAGCGGGAGACGCGGACCGTAACCGCAGCGTCCCTGTGCGTGGGCAGCGCCACTCGGCCCGGGCAGAGCGCTGTCTGTTCCCGTGCCGCACTGGCCGTTGCCGGTCAGCATGTCATCCGCCGTCGTGGACTGGTTGACGATCTGGCCGAGCTGGTGATCGTACCAGCCGTCCGAATCGTCGTAGTTGATGAAGACGGCCGTGGAAGACCAGTCGGGCGTCTGCTGCAGGAAATTGATCACGCTCACGACAAAGGTCTGCTCATCCAGCGGATCTGAGTAGCCGGCATGCGCGTCTTCAAAGCCGGGAGCCTTGAGGAAGCTGACCGCCGGCAGGTTGCCGGCGCGCACCGCGGTGTAGAAGTCGTTGATGTCGTACTGGTGGTTGGCGGCATCGCCCTGGTGCCCGATCATGCTCACGGAAGACGGCCGCACGTGCTTGAGATTGGCGGTAGAGGCGTAGTACTGGAACGGCTCGTGATGCGGAATGTAGTCGGTTTCCGCCACGCCGGTAACCTGGGAGGTGGTGGAGCGCGCGCAACCGGTCGTGCCGTTTGAGTTTTTGGCGTTCAGATTGAAACCACCCTCAAACCAGCCCCAGGTCACGCCCTCGGCGTTCAGCAGGTCGCCGATGTTCTGGCCGCTCATGCTGATCTGGGCGCCGGTTGTGGTGGAGCAGGTATCGCCGATGGGATCGGCATCGCCGATATCGGTGAGTCCGCCGCTGCCGTCATCCACAACCTTGCTGCTGGCGCTGATCTGGTCGGAGACGCCGTTGGTCTGCCCCGAGATCAGGTTGAGCGCGCCCGTCGTCGAAGGACCGAAGGTCGAACCGTAGGAGTTGTCGTTGATCGCGTACTGCTGGGCGTAGTTCCACAGCGCGGTGACGGTGTTGCCGTCGTAGTAGCCCATCACCAGACCGGTGGTGGTGTAAGCGCTGGGCGGAGGTCCCGGCGTGCCGGTGAACTCCGGAAACGCGTCCATCAGGCCGTTGTTGAAGGCTTCCTGCTCCGGGGTGTAGTTGTGATCCTGATCCGCCGTGGCTGCCTGGGAGCGGTCCAGCCGGAAGGGGTTCATCGCGCCTTTGCCGTTGGCGGAATTCAGCAGGTTGGGATTGCTCGTCAGGAGCGCTCCGCTCAGCCCGTTGACGCTGGGCGTGCCGGGAGCGGCATGGAACCCCGGCTCCCCCCTGGGATTGGTGGCGTACGGGTACGTCCCAAAGTAGTGGTCGAACGAGATGTTTTCGCCAAAGATGACCACTACGTGCTTGATGGGCGTCGCGGTGCGCGAGTAATCGGATTGGGCAGCGGCGGTCACTGGGCTCGCCGTCGTGCCGAACAGCAGCAGGGCGGAAAGCGAGGTCGCGAGGTACTTTTGCATCGATACTCCTCCGGAGCCGGGCCGGTATCTTGCGAGAATCAGGATGTGAGTCGTGTGTGGGGAGACAGAATCGACCCCGAATTCCCGCAGGCTGGGGCCAAAGATCCAAAAACCCGGTCCTATATGAATTACCGGGGCTCTGTGGAGCCTGTTTTACATTGCGGTGAATATGCCTTGAATTCATCCACAGCACGACGGCAGGGTAACGGGAGGACTTCTTCCCCATTACGAGGAGGCGCCGGCTTTGCGCTTCAGCGACTCCAGCTCGTCCAGTGTCCGGGGCCAGTCCTGCTTGAGCAGCCGCGACAGGCCGCGATCGGCCAGCAACTTGCCCCCGGTTTGGCACTGCGGACAGTAGTCCGTTTCGTTGTCCGCATACTGGATTCGCTGGATTTTCGTGCCGCATCGCGGGCAGGGCTGGCCGAACTTGCCGTGTACCGCCATCTCCGGGCGAAAGGCAGTCACTTTTTCCGGGAATTCCCTGCCCGCCTCGGCGCCCAGGCGGTCGATCCACTGGCGCAGGGTCTGCTGGGTCGCCTCGAACAGCCGCCGCCAGTCGTCCTCGGTGAGCCGGTGGGTCAGGGTGACCGGCGAAAGCTGCGCCGCGTGGAGAATCTCGTCGGAATAGGCGTTCCCAATGCCGCTCACCAGGCGGGGATCGGTGAGGGCTCGCTTCAGGGTGCGATTCTCCGCAGTCAGCGCGGCGCGAAATTGAGCCAGATCGCAGGCGAGAACGTCGATGCCGCCGGGATCCATCGAGCGTAAAGCCTCCTCGCCGGAAACGAGGTACAGCGAGGCCCGGCGCTTTGTGCCGGCTTCGGTCAGGACCAGCGAGCCGTTGGGAAAATCAAAGGCCGCGAGGCTGTTGCGGCTGGCCAGTTTCGCCCCAGACGGCTTCCAGTGGAGGCGTCCGGCGATCATCAGGTGCAGCACCAGCCATCGCTCCTCGTCGAGCCCGATGGCAATGCGTTTGCCGATGCGCCGCAGTTCGCGAACGGTGCGGCCGGCCACGCTCTCCAGCGGCGGCTGGGCGGTTCGCAGCAGGGTAAAACTATTCAGGCGAACCTGGAGGAGCCGCTGCCCCACGATCCTGGGCTCGAGGGCGCCGAGATAAGCCGTAATGTCAGGCAACTCCGGCATTGCATCGTATGGTAGCGTGCCTTTTGATTGCCGCCGCTCGGCTGGACGTAGAATCTCATTGCTGACAACTTGCTGACTCGACGGCCGTTTTCCGCATCGGAAGAAAGAAAAGGCATTTCGACATTTCCGCGGTCCCGAAGCTCCCATGGCTCCCATGATGGAATTCCACATCTCGCGCGACGCTCGCAACCGCTATCAGGTCAGCGACACCCTCTTCAATTTCGTCGGCAACGTCATCTTCGCCGACCTCGCCTCCTGCCGCGAACTGGCTTTCCGCATGACCGAGATCCGGGCTGCGCAGGGCGACAAGGAGAAGGTCGTCAATCCCGGCGCGTTGTTTGCCATGGGCCTGATTGATGAGGTGAGCCACGCTCTGGTCGCGCTCTACCGGCGCAGCCGCGATCCCCAGGTGACGCAGGCCGCGTTGGCGTGGTTTACCGCGCACGTCGGCGAGGAGAATGTCGAGCGACTGCTGCGCACCTTCGTCGAGGAATTCCCCAACGCCGCGATCTACCGGGGCGAAGAGCAACTCGAAAAATGGCTGGATCGATCGACCGAGGGCCTGGCCCACCGCGAAGCCGTTCTCGAAGAGATGATGCTGCTCTGGCTGGCTAACCAGAATCCCGCGTTCCGGCCCTTCCGCGAGCTTTACGACGACCAGAAACTGGCGGAGAGCACGGCGTATAAGCAGGTGACTTCGTCGCTCGGCAGCTATTTCGCCACGCGCCCCGCTACCGGTATGGGCCGCGGCAATCTGCTCGATCTGCTGACCGCGCCGATGCTGGCATCGCCGGATTCCCTGTCCGGGCAGCTGGCCTGGATTCGCGAGAACTGGGCGGAGTTCCTGGGCGAGAATCTGCAGAAGGTTCTGCTGGCCGCCGATGTGCTGAAAGAGGAAGAGGTCGCCGTCTGGATGCGCTTCCATCCGGAATCGAGCCGGCGGCCGCACGATCCCTTCAGCGACACGCCGCACTCAGAGGTGCCGGACTTCCGGCACAGCGCGCATCCGGGCGATATCGAATACGAGCGCTTCAGCCCCGATGTGGAGTGGATGCCGAACGTAGTGATGATCGCGAAAAGCAGCTACGTGTGGCTGGCGCAGCTTTCGCGGCAATATGGACGGCCCATCGAACGCCTGGATCAGATTCCGGACGAAGAACTGGAGACGCTGGCCCGTCGCGGGATGAACGCGCTGTGGCTGATCGGCGTGTGGGAGCGCAGCCGCGCCTCGCAACTGATTAAGCGCATGCGCGGCCAGCAGGACGCGGTCGCCTCCGCCTATTCCTTATTCGACTACCGGATCGCCGACGACCTGGGCGGCGACTACGCCTATCGGAATCTGCGGGAGCGTGCGGCCCGGTACGGTGTCCGCCTGGCCAGCGACATGGTGCCGAACCACATGGGCATCGATTCGCCCTGGGTGGTGGAGCACCCGGAGTGGTTCCTCTCGCGGACCGACCGGCCCTACCCGGCGTACAGCTTCAACGGGCCCGATCTTTCGCCGGACGGCCGCGTATCGATCCGCATTGAAGATCACTATTACGACCAGACCGATGCCGCCGTGGTCTTCGAACGCCGCGACAACCAGTCCGGACATACCGAGTACGTTTATCACGGCAACGACGGCACCAGCTTCCCGTGGAACGACACCGCGCAGCTCAACTATCTGAGCGCCGCCGTGCGGGAGCAGGTGATCCAGACCATTCTGCATGTCGCCCGGCTCTTTCCGATCATCCGCTTCGATGCGGCGATGACCCTGGCCCGGCGCCATGTGCAGCGGCTGTGGTTTCCCGTGCCGGGCAGCGGCGGATCGATCCCCTCGCGGGCCGAGTTCGCGATGAGCCAGGAACAGTTCGACGCGGCCATGCCCCATGAGTTCTGGCGTGAAGTGGTGGACCGCGTAGCGGCCGAAGTTCCCGGCACTCTGCTGCTGGCCGAAGCGTTCTGGCTGCTGGAGGGCTACTTTGTGCGGACCCTGGGCATGCATCGCGTCTACAACAGCGCGTTCATGAACATGCTGCGGGACGAGGAGAATGCGAAGTACCGCTCGGTGATCAAGAACACCGTTGAGTTCGACCCGGACATTCTGAAGCGTTACGTCAACTTCATGAGCAATCCCGATGAAAGAACGGCAATTGACCAGTTCGGAAGCGGGGACAAGTATTTTGGCGTTTGCACCATGCTGGCGACCCTGCCCGGGCTGCCCATGTTCGGCCACGGCCAGATTGAAGCCTTCACGGAAAAGTACGGGATGGAGTACAAGCGGCCTCGCTGCGAGGAGACACCCAACCAGCCTCTGGTGGAGCGGCATCAGCGGGAGATTGCGCCGCTGCTGAAAAACAGGGCGCTGTTCGCCGAGAGCGCCAACTTCGCGCTGTTCGACTTCTGGCGCGACGACGGCACTGTGGATGAAAACGTCTTTGCCTGGTCGAACCGCCTTGGCGACCAGGGCGCTCTGGCCGTCTACCACAATAAGTACGCCAGCACTTCGGGCACGCTGCACCATTCTGCTGCGCGCGCGGACAAAGCGAGCGGGGCTCTGTTCAATGTCACGCTGCATGACGCTCTCGGATTGCCCGCGCACGGCGACGCGCTCTTCGCTTATCAGGACAACGCCACGGGGCTGCACTATCTGCGGCACATCGGCGAGATCCGCGACCGCGGCTTCCACCTTCAACTTGGCGCGTATCAATATCACGTCTTCCAGAACTGGCGCGCGATGCAATCGACGGCCGACCAGCCCTGGGACGCGCTCTGCTCCGATCTGAACGGCTCCGGTACGTGGAGCCTCGACGAGGCCATGGCGAAGTTCAAGCTGCGTCCGGTGCATCAGGCGCTGCGCGCGGCTCTGGATCCCGCCCTGTTGCACTGCTATGCGGATCTGGTGGAGGCCGACGCGACAGAACACGCTTCGGTACTGTCGCACGCAGCGAAAGCACCCTGCAGCCGGGAGGACATGCTGGAGGCTCTGGAGACCCACGCACAGCGCTTTCTGCGCGTGGCGATGGCCGCACTCGATGGGGCAGAGCCATCGCGAGACGCGCAGCCAACGGTCGCAGGCGCCCAGGAGTCGCGGCCGGATGCAACGAAAAAATCCGGCGCTGCTCCGCTCACGGTGCCGGCTTCGACGCCTCCCCACCGATCCGCCCTGCCGCTGGAGACCGTCATGCGCCGCTACCACAGCCTGCTGACGGCCGCGGCCAGGCTGCCCTCGCTGGAACGAGCCTTCAGCCGAGGATGGCCGTCCGAGACGCGCACGGTGGTGCCCAGCTATAGTCCGCAGACCAGTGCCGTCGCGGTATGGGCTCCGGTCATCGCGTGGTGTTTGCTGCGCACCCTGTTCGATGCGCTGCCGCAGGAGGAGAGCGTCGCGACCGTCTTTGACCGTTTGTATTTGCGGGCCGCTTTGGCGGAGGCCTTTGAGCCGGTGGGCCTGGAGGGCGAGGCCGGCTATCGCGCAGCCGCCCGCGTTCGTCTTCTGCTCCTGCAGTCCCCCGAGTCGAGTATTGCGCCGCCTCCTCCAATGCAGTGGGAAGACGCCGACGTTGTCTGGCTCACCGGCCTTCACGAGGCCGAGGGCCATCGCTACTTCAACAAGGAAGCGTATGAGCGGATCCTGTGGTGGAGACACCTGCCGCAGCTGATCGCGATCACCGAGAAAGATGCGGCCGCCAAACTGGCGGGGACGCGCGCTGCGATTCGCGATCTTGAACACGCGAATCTTGTGGGCGTCGCGGATGCGCAGGCGGCCGGTTATCGGCTCGATCGTTTGCTGGCACGCGAGCCCTCGAAGGAAGCGGCTGGTGCCAGGGAGGATGACAATTCCCTTAAGATTGCGGAACGAATGTCGCCGCGAAAGGGATCCCGCTGAAGCTTTGATACGATGAGCACTGAGGCGACCGTGCGAGTTTTCGCGCTCGTCTTTTGGTTGCAGGAGCAGGCCGCCGTTTTGAGAGGAATTTGCCCAGGCAGAGGCATCACCCTTACTGCTTCTCTCCTCCTGATTCCCTTCCTGACATTCGCGCAATCTGTCAGTCATCCCGCGGCGACCGACGCGATCTTTTCTTCTTCCCTTTTGCCCTCCGCGGAATTACCGGACGCCCCCGCCCCGCCCCGTCCACAGAACGCGCAGACGCAGCAGCAAAAGCCCCAGCAGAACAACGAGCCGACACTTGGCGATCTTGGGTTCACGCCGGCGCAGACACAGGCCAATGCGAAACTGCAGGCGCGACTCAACAAGCGCACGCACATGCTGAAGATTCATCAGACGCTGGGCCTCATCACCCTGGCGCCCCTGGCGGCCACGGTCATCGTTTCCAGTGGAGCGACGCCGAAGCATAGTCATACCTCGAACGGAACGGTAATCGAGCCCAGTTCTTCCGGAGTCGATCTGCACGCGGCGCTGGGATCGACCACCGCCGTCCTGTACGGGCTTACCGCGTATTGCGCAATTGCCGCACCTAAAATCGCGGGGGTGAAGCCCAAAGGGGCGATCCGGCTGCATCGGGATCTCGTCTGGATCCACCTTCCGGGAATGGTCCTGACGCCGATTCTGGGCGGCATGGCTCTGGACCAGGAGAACCAGGGCGAGAAACCTCACGGCATTGCAGCAGCCCACTCTTATGTCGCCTGGACGACGGTTACCGCCTATGCCGCATCGGCGGTCGCCGTGTCGTGGCCGATTCACTGGAAGTTCTGGGAGAAGTAATGCGATTCGCGCTCGCTCTTGCCGTTCTGGCAGCCACTTTGCCCGCGCACGCTCAAAATCAGTGGGTGCTCGCTCAGTCCACGCTGACCTGGCACGTGACCCATCCCATGCATGAAGTCGCCGGCACCAGCCACGCTGCGAAGGGCAAGGGCACGTGCGCGAAGGGCGAGTGCAATTTTCTGATTGCCGTCCCCGTCAATACCTTCCACTCGGGAGACAGCAACCGCGACCTGCACACGCTGCAGGTGGTCCGGGGCGCGGAATTCCCGATGGTGATGGTTCGTACCCGTCTTCCCCAGTCCGCGCTCACATCGCCCACCATCCGGGCGAACCTCGAAGTCCAGCTCGCCGGCCAGACCGCTCACTACTCTGACGTCCTGCTTCACCGCACCCAGCACGGCAACGACGTCGAGATCACGGGCACCATCCCGGCAACCTGCTCCGATTTCAAAATCGAGAGGCCCTCGTTCCTGACGGTCCCCATTCACAACGAAATCCCCGTCGACTTTGACGTGCTGTGGCGTCCCGAATAGACGCAGGCCCCGCGCGCAGGAACCGGCACCGCCATTTCTGCTGCTACACTCGATTTGTCTTCCCCCCGAAGCCGGGATGGCGGAACTGGCAGACGCAGCGGACTCAAAATCCGCCGAGATAACCTCTCGTGGGGGTTCGACCCCCCCTCCCGGCACCAGGTGGCTGGCCTGCTGCAGGTTGACGCCTCGAATCGGTATGCGCTCCTTCCTCGGCGGTGATCAGTTTGGCTGAGGCACAGCAGGACTACCAGTACAAGATAGCCTTCGACCCCGCCGCGAAGAAGCCGAAACCGAAGAAGCCAAAAAAGGAAAAATCAAGGACGAGAACGAATTGCGAAACTTAATGCTGCGTTGGGAGGGATGAGCGGTTCATCTTCTGAAGATTGCCGAGCCGAGCCGAACGGCCAGAAAGACACTGATCGGGAGGTCTACACAGATCAGCAATACCGTCCCCCAAACCGTCCCCGCCTGGAGAAAGTGAGTTCCATGCGGGGACGTAAAGGTGAAGCCGCTCGTTCTCGGAATCAGGCATACGCAGGCGCTTGCCAACAATGCGCTGGCGAGACTGATTCCGATGCAGGTTAATAACAATGAACGCATTAAACGACCACCCTTTCTCCCTCAACTACATGGTGCAGCAGTGTCGGCCATGTATGCCTTGCCAACCACCGAGCACGTACCCAGCAGGTAGAGCCGGTAGTCCCACAGATAGTTCCTGCAGTTGTTGACCGGGGGTCCCTCTGCATAAATGGTCGGAATCTGCTTGCCGCAGGTGGAGTTGGTGTTGCCGTTCGGGCAATAGAGGTTGTATTCACACTCGTTGCCCTCCATGCCGTTCGCGTCGTGCTCTCCGACTATATAATGCGCACCAGACCGTCAGAGCCGCCGCTGAAGAGTGTCCCGAAAACGGTGCAGATAACCTCTCCGTCCCAGTTAAAGACGTATTCGACACCCGGCGATCCGACAATTTGCTCGTCATTCTGGGCGGATAGATAGCCGGTCATGTAGCCGGGGTTGCTGTTCACCCAGCCGCCCGTGGAACCGAGCAGGTTGTACGCTTTCGCCGTGTGCCGGGCGTTGGGGTAATTGCAGCCCAGACCCGGAGTTCCGGACCCGGAACCATCGGTCAACACGGACGTGTAGATGTACGTTCCGTCATAGCTGCCGGAGACGTAGTTAGCGAAGCTGAAGGTGTAATCCGTTCGGCAGCCCTGCGCGTGAGAGACGCCGACACCGATGAGGAGAGAGAAGAGAAGAAGGTGAATCTGTCTTAAGGTTCTCACTGGGTCACCTGCTGTACGTTGAGGCGCATGTTGGCTTTTTCAGTCTGGATATGCGCGTCCAGATTAGCCATTCCGTTGACCGACAGCGCCAGCTTCAGCCTGTCGCGAGTGTCCTGTACAAGCCGATCCCTCTGCGCCATGAAAACATTTCCGTCCGGCAGGCCGGTACCGGCTTTCACCGCCGCCTCAACCTGGGCGTTGTAAGCCGTGGCCATCGATGCAAATTTCACCCGGAAGTCTTCGAGCACGCGGACAACCGTGGACGAATCCTTGTCGCTGAGCCGGGCTTTCGAGAGAAACGCACTTTGCCGCTTCTTCCGCGCATCCGTGGGATTAGGAAACTCCCCTACGGTCAGGAAGTACATGCGATAGGCGACAGAATCCGGGATCAGTTCCGGGTGTTCCCTGCCGTCAATCACGTTAACCCTGGAATGATCCATACCATTCATCTGAATGGACGGTGTTGAATTGTTGTGTTGCTGCGCGAGGCCTATCGCAGATAGAAGCAACAGGATCAAACAAACACGAAGTGATACCACGTTTGCCCTCCTTCACGGGCCAGTCGAAAACGGCATGGCAGTGAAAACAGCGTGCGAAAATTAACACGCACACCACCGTTCGGTCAAAATTACGGAAGACGGTCAACCTAAGTGATCTATCTTCACTAACAGGACACTTAGAATCGAAAGGCGAGCATTTCAATAATCGATAACCCATGAAGGGGTCGCTATCACTGCTCTCCAAATTAGCCGGGGACGGCCTATTTGGGACGGGTTAAGTCGTTGATTCCATTCGAGAGACGGCGATGACCCAAAAACAGGTTGCCTTCGCCTGCTCGATGCTATCCAAATTGCTGGACAAGATGCAGGAAGAGGTGCTTCAAGGCCAAACCGCACAAAACAGCGCGTTTTAGGCGGCTCGTGGCCAGTGGCACCCGCTTGGAATAGCTGCTCAGACCGTCAAATGCTGTCCAAATTCGCAGCTTCACAAAACGTAATTTGGACAAGAGTGGGTCGCTATATCCCTTCATGGCAAACAAGCTAAGTCACGCCCGTGCCCTTTTCCTCGACTGCGAGTACCAGTGCTGGGAAGGTCCGCCGGCCGGCTGTGCCAACGACATCATCCGGATCGGGATCGTCGAGGCCAATCTGGAGAACCTCACCATCACCCGCCGCGCTAGCTATCTGGTACGCCCGGATGTTTATTCGATCAGCGACTTCTGCATGCGGCTGACCGGCATCACGGATCGCGCGATTCGGACTCAGGGCCGCCCGTTCGATAAACGGATCAACATCCTGTCCGGCGTCATCGGTCCGGCCAGCAAGACAAGATATGTTTCACCTTGGGCGACGAGAAGAAGCCGATTCGACCGCGAGTGTCTGCAAAGCGATCAACATCGGACTCGTCGCGGCTGGGACCGTATACGCGCGTGAACCTACTACGCACTGGTAAATTACAAACCGGTGCAGATGTATTCAGCGAGCACCTGTGCGGGGTCGCCGACCGGTCCGGACATCACCTGCTTCAAGATGGAGAATTCATGGCGATGGAAACTCCCGGCACCAACAAGACGATCATTTAGAAACGGAAGGCATCTCAGGATGCCTGTTTCCATACCCAAACTCTGACCAGGTTTGTTTGCGCGCTGTTCGGATCCCGTCGCCCTGGGACCGGAGGGCGACGAGCCATAACCGCTGGGGCCACCACGGCCGGAAGGTAGCGGTCGTTGCCTGCAACCACCACGATCACGGGGGTTGCAGCGATTGGAGTCTCCAGGTATTTCCGCTGCCGCGCCCACGCGAAAGTACGGCGAGGCCTCCCCCTGGATGGGCGATGTGCGGCACCTTCCGGATCGGAGATAGTTCAATTCGACGGGCCACCCAATTTTGCTCGTCGCGGAGATCCCTGTGCCGAACCTTACCTCTTCTTCGCGTTCAGCTCGCTGGTCGATGGCGCTGGGCGTCTTCCTCATCGTCCTGGGACTGGCGGCGATCGGCGCGCCATTTCTCGCCGGAGTCACCGTCACGGTTCTGCTGGGCCGGCTGGTCCTGCTGGCGGGCATCACGCACCTGTCGTATGCATGGGACGGACGCGAGCGCCGCGTAACTCCATGGCAGGTGCTGATCGGCATGGCTTATCTCGCGGCCGGCGGCTATCTGATCCTGCATCCGGCGGCGGGCATGGCCGCTTTGACGCTCGTTCTTGCCGTTTATATCGCCGTGGAGGGGGTGCTGGAACTGGTTGCGTTCTCGCGGCTCCGTCATTCCGGCGCGGCGCTCTTCTTCCTTATCGATGGTGTCGTCTCGATTCTCCTCGCGAGCTTGATCTTCTTTCACTGGCCCACCGGATCGAAGTGGGTCATCGGGACGTTCGCCGGAGTCAGCATTCTGATGAGCGGCATGGTGCGGCTCCTTGCACCAACGCATCGCGAGAAGCCTTCTCTGATTCAATTTGCGGGATGGCGCTCTCGTCGCCGGAGTCTTCGATCGGTCCTGCGTGCCTCAGTGCCGGACCGCGAGGACGGTTGAGGGGCACGCCCTTGACGCTGCCGTTCCAGCGAGGCGAGGGCCGCCCCCCACGATCGTGGGGGTTGGAGGTCCATCGGCTCCGGATTATGATCGCGACAAACGGCGGCGGGAGCGGGGCGGCCCGCGTCCCGTTGCGGTTGCCGGTTTCACGCGGCCCGGAAAATCGAGGCGCCCTATGGATTCAGCGACGGTAATTCGGGTTCTCTGCGTCGACGATCATCCGCTGATGCGGGCCGGCATCCGCGCCACGCTCGAAGGTCAGCCGGGTATCCTGCTCGTCGCGGAAGCGGCTGACGGGCCCGCGGCAATCGCCGCGCATCGCGAGCACCGGCCCGACATCACTCTGATGGATCTGCAGATGTCCGGCATGAACGGCATCGAAGCCATTCAGGCGATCCGCAGCGAGTTCCCCGCCGCCCGCGTGATCGTCCTGACCACTTACGACGGGGATGTGCAGGTCACGCGGGCGCTGAAGGCAGGCGCCTCGGGATATCTGCTCAAGAGCATGTTGCGTCACGATCTGCTGCGCGCCATTCACACCGTGCATGCCGGGCGGCGTTCCCTCCCACCCGAGATCGCCGTGCAGTTATCCGGATACATTGACGCCGCCCCTCTGACTCCGCGCGAGGTCGAGGTGCTGAGCATCCTCTCGGCGGGAAACTCGAACAAGGTGGTTGCCGACAAACTCCGCATCACGGAAGACACGGTCAAAGGCCACGTGAGCAGCATCATGTCGAAGCTGCAGGCCAACGACCGGACCCATGCCGTCCTCATCGCGATGCGCAGGGGCTTCCTGGACCTGTGGCGCTCGCACGAGCGCTGAAATTCGCGGCCCGGCAGCCGCGGATCGCATCGTGCCCGGGGACATCGCCCTTTAGAATGCCCGAGCCAACCGCAGTGCGATGCGTTCGGCTGCAGGACGCGCTCCTGCCCCCCACCCTCGTGGGGTTCGCCGGCCGCTGCACAGGGTTCAATGGGCTGCGCGGCGGCGTGCGCGCGGTCTCGAAAGGAATCGCATTCCCGATCAGGCAGGCTCTCCATTGATTCCTCTCCGGCGGCTCGCTATCCTGTCAGCGCAGAACAATCGTTGGCTGCAGCGCCACTCTGCTCCCCATCCGTCCCCGGTTCAAACTTTTGGACCGCGACCCGCAAGGCGGGCGCCGCGCTCGCGTCAACGATTACCGCGAGGAGGAAGATGCGTCGCGCCTGCCCGCGTATCGTGGTGCTGGCCGTCGCGCTGCTGGCGGCGGCATTCACTCCTGCCCGGGGACACAGCCAGGTGAGCGCCGCTGCTGCCATCGTGGGACGCGCGAGCGACTCCTCAGGCGCCGCGGCAGCCGGGATTGTCGTGCGCCTGTCCAGCCCGGCCCTGCAGGTGGAGACCCTTCACACAACCACCGATGAGCACGGCGATTATCGTCTCCTGCATCTGCCCGCTCCCGGCGCCTATACGGTCACGTTTGCCCGGAAAGGCTACCTCACCGAACAGCGGGACGGGCTGCACCTGCAGGGCGGCCTGGTGACGAGAGTCGATGTCATCATGCTCCGGGGTTCGCTGTCGGATACGGTCCGGGTGAGCGGTTTGATTCCGGTGATTGACCCCGTAGATACCTCCGCCAACACCGTTTTGCAGTCACAGGAAATCGAAGACGCTCCCACAGGGGCGGGGCTGCAGGAGGTGCTGCCGATGGCGGCGGGCATCTCTCTGGCGGGAAATCCCGATGTGGGGGACAGCAACCTGGCCAGCCGCGCGGCCACCATCACCGATGGTGCGCTGCTGGAGCCCACGATCGACGTGGAAGGAATCGATGTGACGACCAACCACGATCTGGATACCGCGGTTTATCTCGATACATACGGGCTGGACGAAGTGCAGGTCTCCGCGTCCGGCAACAACGCCGATGTTGGTTTTCCCGGAGCTTCCGTCGTCGCGGAACTGAAGTCCGGCTCAAATCAGTTCCACGGCTCGCTCACGGGAGATTACGAGAACCCGCATTTTCAGTCCGGCAACGTCGCGCCCTCGCTCGCGGCCCAGGGAGTCACGGTCAGCAATCCGCTGCGCAGCTACTACGACGCGGCGGGGGATCTCGGGGGGCGCATCGTTCGGAACAAGCTTTGGTTTTACACGGGGGGCAGCCGCCAGGCGATTCGTCAGGGGCTATTCGGCTTTGTGAGCGGTCCCGATGCCGCCGGTTGCTGGACCTGCCTGGACGCGCCGCAGGCCAATCTGGACACGTCTCTGTGGGAATACAACCTCAAGCTCTCCTGGCAGCCGGATTCGGCAACGCGTCTGATCGGCGCCTGGATCCACTCCGAAAAATTTCTCAACGCCTTCCCGGCTTCGAGTACGGTTCCGCTGCCGTCGGCCCTCATCGAGCATCAGCCCATCGACGTCTGGAAGCTGGAAATCGACAGGACTCTGACGCCGCACACTTTCCTTGAGGCGGTGGGCGGATTCGGCGGCTACGATGCGCGCTATGCAGCGCAGCCGGGCAGCAATCAGCCGGGACATCCGAGCAGCGAAGAGCTCACGACCGGCCTGCTTACAGGACCCTATCCGGCGCCGGGCAGCCGTCCCCAGGATCGATACCAGACCCGCGCAGACCTCAGCGAAGCTCACGGCTCTCATTTGTTCAGACTCGGCGGAGACTTCACCTGGGAGGAAGCGGCCTCGCGGATATCGCGGAACGAGGCCAGCGGCGACTACCTGCTCCTCTTCGATCAGGGCCAGCCGGCGGAGATCCAGCTGTTCAACTATCCGGTCACGCCCGTCAATCGTCTCCGAAGCCAGGCTCTCTTCGCCACCGACTCCTGGAAACTACGCCGCGTCGTGCTGAACCTCGGCGTGCGCTGGGAACGCTATCACTCCTTCTACCCCGCGGAAAACAAACCCGGCGGTCCCTTCAGCAGCGCCGCTTCGTTTCCAGGCAGGAGCCTGCTGGCGTGGAAAGACGTCGTGCCCAGAGTCGGCGCGGCATGGGATCTTCGGCAACGGCGGAACGCTGCTGAAGGGCTCCGTCGGCATTTTCGGCGATACCATGGGCGACCTGTGGGGAAATCTCTTCAATCCCGACGCGCAGGTGACCACGAGTTACACATGGAATGGGCCGTGTGTGGCGACAGGCTTCGACAACGTCTCCTGGGGCAACACCAGCTGCACCGTCAGCCCGGCCACGCTGGCCGCGCTGAATCCTGCCAGTCCGGCGTTCATCAGCGCCATCGGCGGGCTGAATGAACTGAACAACCCTCACCTGCGCGAGGACCGGACCTGGGAGTATTCCGGCCAACTCGAACGCCAGCTGGCGCCCAATGCATCGCTCAGCATCGGCTTCATCGATCACATCCTCTACGACCTGTACAGCTCGCAGGAGCCGTCGACCGATTCCACCGCGGACGGTATTCCCATTCTTCGGCCCTATTCCCTCTATACGATTCCGGTGCGTTTTACCGACGCCCTCACCGGCTTGCCGGTGACGATCTACACCTACGCTCCGGCCTGGGCGACTCCGCGGTTCAACGAGCTGGAGATCGTGAACGCACCCCACGACCGTCCGGATACGTTTCGGACTCTTTCCCTCGCTGTCAACAAGCGTTACTCGAAGCGCTGGAACCTGCTCAGCTCTTTCTGGATCACTAAAAACCATGAATGGATCCAGGCCATTCAGCCCACCCCCAACGATGTTCAGTTCCCGGTGGACAACACCTGGAACTGGGAGGCGCGGGCCAGCGCCTGGTGCTTCCTGCCCGGGCGCGTGCAGCTCGGCGCTTTCTATCGGGCAGCCTCCGGTGTGCCCGGCCAGCGCACCGAAACCTTCTCCAGTCCCCTTCTGCTGCAAGGCCCGGTCACCCTGCGGATGCAGCCCTTCGGAGCGCAGCACGGACCGGTGATCGAGCTCATCAATCTGCGAGCGGCGAAGACCCTCGCCCTGACAGACTCCCTCAGCATTGAGGCCACCGCCGCCCTCTTCAATCTTTTCAATACGAGCGCGGCCACGAGCACCAGCTATCTCACCGGTCCCACGTACCAGCACATCACCGGCATCGTTTCGCCTCGCGTGGGACGCGTCGGATTCGAGCTGCGCTTCTGAGGCGCGCGATGGACAGACCACGCATACCGGCGATTCACGCGAGCCGCCTGCGCAGCGCAGCGTGGTTGCTCCTGCTGCTGACGCTCGCGCACCAGGCCCGCGGCCTCGATCCGAATCGGACGATCGAGCAGTTCTTCCACACGGCCTGGAGGATCGGGGATGGTGCGCCCAGCGGAATTACTCAAATTGTGCAGACAAAGGATGGCTACCTATGGCTGGGCACGCAGAGCGGTCTTATTCGCTTCGATGGAGTTAGCTTCGAGCGGTATGAGCCCGTCAACCAGGAGCTGCCCTCGAGCACGGTGGCCGCTCTGCTCGCCACGCCGGACGGCGGCCTCTGGATCGGGCTTGTCCCGCACGGCCTCGCCTTCCTGAAACAGGGGCAGCTTACCGTCTATGAGCAAAGCGCGGGCCTGCCGCTGGCGCCCGTCGTCGCGCTCGGACGCGACGCGGGAGGGACGATCTGGGCCGGAACCTCGCGCGGCATTCTGCGCTTCGACGGCCGCCGCTGGCACGCCACGGGTGGCAATTTAGGGCTGCCGGTCGCTGCCGCGGACCGCTTCTTTCTCGATCGGGAGGGACGATTCTGGATCTCGACGCTGGCCGGGCTCTTCTTCCTGCCCCCCCACGAGCGGATATTTCACCGGTTCTCGCCCCAGCCGGCCCAGCTCGCGCAATCCCGTGCCGGCACCCTCTGGATCGCCGAGGGACGCCGGATCCTCGGAATCCCGCCGAACGCCACCGGCCCGCCGGTTTCTGCCCAGGCAAAGCAAATCCTGCTGGCCGCCAACGGTCTTCTCATCGATCGCGACAATACTCTGTGGATTGAGACTCGCGAGGATGGCGTCGCCCGCATCGCCGATCCTGATGCTCTGGCCGGCAGGCAGATCAAGGCAGGCGATCCGGCTATCCAGCAGTTCGGTCAGCCCCAGGGTCTTAGCGACGACAGGGTCACCGATGCCTTCGAGGATCGCGAGGGAAACATCTGGGTAGCTACCCGCGGAGGTCTCGACCGCTTCCGCTCCGAAAATCTTGTGCGCGGCCCTTTTCCCTACGGGCGCGGTGGACAGGATTTGGCGCTGGTGCCGGCTCCGGACGGAAGCATCTGGGCAGGAAATCTGGGACAGCCCCTGATGCGGTTCAGCCGCGGCGGCCTTTCCCTCCTGGGCATCAGCCGCGATATCACCTGCGCGTGGCGTGACACCGACGGAAGCCTGTGGTTCGGCGAGGACAACGATCTCCTCCATGTCATCCATGGAAAATTCGACAGGGTGGCGCTGCCTTCCTCCATCAATCCAAAACTGCGATGGGGCGTGCAGTCGATCATGCGCGCCTCTGACGGAGCCTTGTGGGTCTCGATTCCGGAGAATGGCGTCTTCCGGCTGAAAGACGGAGTCTGGACGCAGTGGGGCGGCATCGGCGGACTGCCCCGGCGCACGGCGGTGATCCTGTGGACGGGTCCGCGGGGGTGGCTCTGGTTCGGCTACACGGTCAATGAAGTGGCGGCTTGGGTCGGAACGACCGTTCACACCTGGTCCGCGGCCCAGGGGCTCGACATCGGAACCGTGGCGGCTTTCGGAGGAAATGCCGGACACGTCTGGGTGGGCGGCGATCGTGGGCTCGCGGCCTTCGACGGCCGCCGATTTCGTTCGGTCTCCACCAGCATTCCAGGCGGATTCAGAGGCGTCTCCGGCATTATCGAAATGTCCAGCGGAGATCTCTGGATCAATCAGGCGGACGGAGTTGTGCATATCGCCGGCGCCGACGTTCGCCGCTGGCTGCGCGACCCGCGCCTCGATCTCGCCGGCGAACTGTTTGATTTTCGCGACGGTTCGCCGGGCAGCGCTTCGCCCATCCGGCCTCTGCCTTCTGAAATCCTCGGGAAGGATGGAAAGATCTGGGTCAGCGGCACCAGCGGCACCGCGTGGATCGACCCCGCCCGCATCGACCGAAACCCCTACCCGCCTCCGGTCGCCATTCAGTCCATCGACGTGGACGATCGCGAATATCGTCCGGAGTCTCCACTCACTTTGCCGGCGCTGCCCTCGGATATTGAAATCAGGTACACGGCGTTGAGTCTGTCGATCCCGGAACGCGTTCGTTTTCGTTACCAGCTGGAAGGCTATGACAAGACGTGGGAGAATGCCGAAGCCCGGCGCTCCGCCTTCTATACCGGCCTCGGCCCGGGCCACTATCGCTTTCGCGTCATCGCCTGCAACAACGACGGCGTGTGGAACGACACCGGCGCCACGCTGGACCTGGTGATCCCGCCGGCCTGGTTCCAGACCTCCTGGTTCCGCATCCTGTGTGTGCTCACCGCCGCTGCCCTCCTGTGGCTGCTGTATCTGTTGCGCCTCGGGCAACTGGCATCGCAAATGCAAAGCCGCCTTCGTGAGCGTCTGGCCGAGCGGGAGCGTATCGCTCGTGAGCTCCACGACACTTTGCTTCAGGGGATCCAGGCGCTGGTCCTGCGCTTCCAGGCGGCCACCAATCGCATCGATCCCACCCACCCTGCGCGTTGTGCCCTGGAAGAGGCTCTCAACAGCGCGGACCAGATCATGATCGAGGGGCGCAACCGGGTCACCGATTTACGCGCCACCGTGGAACCGCCGCACACCCTTCCCCAAACGCTCCAGGCGGTCGGCGATGAGCTCGCCCGCGACCACCCGGCAACGGCGTTCCGCCTCACCGTGCATGGCGTGCCGCGCGAGCTCCACTCCCTCGTCTACGAGGAAGCCTATTGGATCAGTCGCGAAGCCCTGCTGAACGCCTTCTACCACGCAAATGCCGGCAACATCCGGGCCGAGCTGCACTACGGCAGAAGAGCGCTGCTGTTCCGCTTCATCGACGACGGTCAGGGTATCGATCCGCATATCGTCAGGGATGGCGGCGTTCCGGGCCACTGGGGATTGCGCGGCATGCGCGAGCGGGCCGCGAAGATCGGCGCCCATCTGCGCGTCACCAGCCAGCCCGCCAGCGGAACCGCAGTCACGCTCAGGATCCCCGCCGTCGCTGCTTACCGCTTCAAAACCGTCGGATGGCTGCGCCGCTGGCCGCGAACCAAGCGCCATCGGCAATAGGATGACGCACCGCGTCCCGCCGGCCGCCGCGCAAGCCGCGAGCCGCGAGCCGCGGGCGCAGAAACCGAATCAGACGGCGCTGAACGCCAGCTGCCTTCCATGGTTTCCTCCTCTCCCCAGCCTCGCGATTGAGATTTCTCCGAGGATCGCGCGCAGCCGCAGGCAGGAACCTGCGCCTTTGGCATAGAACGCGTCCGCGGTCACGCCGGCCGGCACCTCCGCGCCGGCATAGCCGCCGCTCATCGCAATCAGCGGCATCTCCGGGTGCAGCCTTCGCATGATGGACAGCAGCTCATAGCCGTTCATTCCCGGCATGTCGAGATCGGAAAGCAGGATGTCCGGCTTGGCCGTGCGAATGTCCAACAACGCAGCCAGACCGTTTTGCGCCGACCGGATCCCAAAGCCCCAGTTCGAGAGCATTTCCACGAATGCGCTGCGCATCACCGGATCGTCCTCGACGATCAGCACCTGGATTTCATTGCCTGCCATGAGGTCACCTCTTCTGAGATCGACCGGCCGCCCGCGATCGCTTCCTCCCCGCTTTCCCCGAACCCCATTTGGCCCTGGCTGCGACGGGATCGATCGACCGCGCCGATCGTGACGTTATCGTGGCGCAACTCGCGTCTCCGCCCCAGCTACGTTCGGGGTTCGCGGACGGAACACTTTCGTGGGCATTGAAGTGCCGTAGCCGGCTTGACGCGCAGCGACGGGCGGCCCCAGCGGTCGCTTGCAGTTCCATGCGAATCGGGACTTCGCTCCTGGAATTGCGCTAACCTTTCTCCATGCAGATCGCCGTAAACATTCCCGACGATTTTGCGCGAATTCCCGCTCCGCCTGGGCAGGATCCCGCACGCGCCACGCTGGAAGCTGTGGCCCTCGAGGGCTGCGCACGGGGGGCACAACGAAGCCGATGAATGATCGCAGGCGATTTCGAATCTCCCCTGGATCCCGCGTGAGGCTCGCGGACCTCGACACACGCTTTGCGGGCGGCCATCAAAAGAAGGAAGCCGCGCTCGCCGAGATCGGGAAGCTCAGACAACGGCTCGATGAGCTGCAGTATCGTCTTTATTCTGACCAGAAACGGTCGTTGCTCATCTGCCTGCAGGGTCCCGACGCGGGCGGTAAAGACGGAGTGGTCCGGCATGTGATCGGCTCCATGAATCCTCAGGGCTGCCGCGTCGTTGCCTTCAAACAGCCGACGGCCGAGGATCTCGCGCACGATTTTCTGTGGAGAGTGGAGCGTCAGGCGCCGAGACGCGACGAGGTCGTTATCTTTAATCGTTCGCATTATGAAGATGTGCTGGTCGTGCGCGTTCACGATCTGGTTCCAAAGAAGGTCTGGTCGAAGCGCTACCAGCAGATCAACGACTTCGAGCGCCGGCTGACTGCGAGCGGAACTTTGATCCTGAAATTCTTCCTGCACATCAGCAAAGATGAGCAGCTGCGGCGCTTCAAGCAGCGGCTGGACGATCCTGCGCGCCGCTGGAAGATCAGCGAGGCGGACTATGCGGAACGGGAATACTGGGACGACTACGAAGCGGCCTACGAGGACGCGCTGGGCAAATGCAGCACCGGCCACGCACCCTGGTTCGTCATTCCCTCCGACCATAAATGGTTCCGCGATCTTGCCGTGTCCCGCATCATCGTCGAAGCCATGGAAAAACTTGACCTCGAACTGCCTGAGCCCACCGTCAACCTCGCAGACATTCGCAGGCAATATCACAAGACAGCCGAAGAGGAGGACCGGGGCGGAAAGAAGAAGCACGCATGAGTCCGAAGCGGTGCGCGTTCCGCTCGCGCACCCGGCGGCCAGGAAGCGGGCGAGCGGAAACAAAACGACCATTGGCGCAGTCCGCAGATCCCTTCGAACAGGGCCGGAGCCGCCAGGGGATCCCTGCCGCTTCTTGGGGATCAGCGAACTTTCCTCCCGCCGCGAGTATCTTTGCGCATGAGGGCAGCCTTTCCCTGCGCGGAAGGTGCCCCCGGGCCGTTAGACAGAGGCGCCGATGTATATTCCGAAACTCAACAGAGAAACCCGCGTTCCCCTGATGCACGAACTGATGGTGGCGCATCCCTTCGCGACGCTGGTGTCGGTTGGCGCTTCCGGGCTCGTCGCTTCCCACATTCCCATCGTGCTGGAACAAGACGGCTCCGAACGGGGAACTTTGCGAGCTCACGTTGCGCGCGCGAATCCGCAGTGGAGCGATCTCACTCCCTCGATCGATGCGCTGGCGATCTTCAGCGGCCCGCACCATTACATTTCTGCTTCCTGGTATCCCGGAGCCAGGGACGACGGGGCCGACGTGCCTACCTGGAACTACGTCGTCGTCCATGCGTATGGCCCGCTACGCGTGATCGAGAATCCTGAGTGGCTGCTCGCTCACCTCGTGAAGCTGGCAGATATTCACGAGGCGGGCTCCGTCAATCCCTGGAAAGTCGCGGATGCCCCGCCGGAATATATCCGTGAGCAAATGCGCGGGATCGTTGGACTGGAGATGCCTATTCGGCGGCTCGAGGGTAAGTGGAAGGTCAGTCAGAATCGAAACGAGCGAGACCGCGGCGCGGTATCTCAGGGACTGGCCGACCTCGATACTCCCGAGAGCCTCACCATGAAAAGGCTTGTCGATGGCGGTCGATGATCGGAGGCGCATTTCGGCCCATGAGCGCTTCCCGTCCCCTCAGTGCTTCGGCTTGTAATCCTCAAAGAGCTGGGGAAACTGCTGCTTGAGCGCTTCTACCTTCGGCCGGTCGCAGACCTGAATGTAGGGATTGTCGGGGTGGTAGTACGCATAGTCCTGGTGGTAGTCCTCCGCGCGATAAAACCCCTTGAGCGGCGTCACCTGCGTGACGATCGGCCGCGGAAACACCTTCTCCGCATCCAGCTGCGCAATGTACGCATCCGCGATGCGCTTCTGATCGCCGCCGGCGTAAAAGATCGCGGAGCGATAGGAGGTGCCCACATCGGGACCCTGGCGATTGAGCTCGGTCGGGTCATGCGCGACAGAAAAGAAGATGCGGAGCAGCTGGCCGTAGGTAATCTTCGCGGGATCGTAAACCACTTCCACCGATTCTGCGTGCCCGGTGGTCTCGGTCGTCACCTGATCGTACGTTGCTGTCGACGCATCGCCACCGGCATAGCCGACCGTGGTGCTGAGCACGCCCCTGACTCGTTCGAAGACAGACTGCGTTCCCCAGAAGCAGCCGCCGGCAAAGACCGCGGTCTGCCTGCCCGGGGCAGAGGCCAGCGAAACATCCGTCGTTGCCGCTGGAATCGGCGATCGAGGAGGAGCGGCCTGAGCCGTGCCGGCGAACCAAACGGCCGCAAGCCCCAAAGTCGCGCAACCTGCCAGCCAGAAACGAATCATGCAGAAGACCTCCCCACCGCCTTCCATAAGACGCGCCAAACGCGGATTCGATGCTCGATTTTCGAAGCGCCGGCTCCCAAAAAATCGCCATCCCCGGGTCCAGCCATTCGCCTTGAACCGGGTGGCCGCTACGGGGTCCATTGTCGTCCCCATGAAGGACGGCCCTGCCACGCGCGAATACGACGATTTCCTGACCGGCTTTCTCACCCAGGACGATCCGGTGTGGGGCCGTCCGGTTGGCGTCACGGTCGGCAAAGACGGCAGCCTTTTCGTCGTCGACGACGGCTCACGCAGCGTGCGGCAGGTTACGCACGGGGAAAACTGATGGCCCGCGCCCTAAGAAGAGCACGAGCTGCGGACGGTCACGAAACCCGCATGGCTGGGGCTCGCGGGCCTTCGATGTCCGATGCCTTAGTACACATCGCGCAGATAGCGCTTTCCCTTTTTCATCTGCGCCAGGTATTCCGACGCGTAGTCTGCTCCCTTGCCGCTGTGTACCGCAATCGCCTCAAGCATGGCCGATTCCACATCCGGAGCCATCCGCTTCGAATCGCCACAGACGTAGAAATAAGCTCCCTGCTCCAGCCACTTCCACAGCTCCGCGGACTGTTCGCGGATTCGATCCTGCACGTAGATTTTCTCTTTCTGGTCCCGCGAAAAGGCGGTATCCAGCCGCTGCAGCACGCCCCTTTTCAGCCAGGCCAGCATTTCTTCCCTATAGAGAAAATCCTGCTGCTCCCGCTGCTCGCCGAAGATGAGCCACATCGGCCAGCGTCCGCATCCTGCCTCTTTGTGTTGCAGGAATGCGCGGAAGGGCGCCAGTCCGGTGCCCGGTCCCACCATGATTACCGGCGCGTCGCGGTCGGCCGGCATGCGGAACAGCTGGTTCGAGTGGACGAAGATGCGCAGCGAGCCTCCCGGCGGCGTGCGTTCGCCGATTTGCCCGGAGCAGACCCCCAGACGCTCCCGGTTATAGCTCTCGTAGCGTACGACCCGCACCGTCAGATGGACGCTGGTCGGATGGAGCGCCTGGCTGGAAGAGATGGAATAGAGTCGCGGAGCCAGACGAGGAAGGATCTTGAAGACCTGCTGCGGGTCCTCCAGCGGCATCGGAGAATGTTGCAGCAAATCCCGGAACTCCCGTCCCCAAAGAAAATCCTCGAGCCGCTTCTTGTTTTCCGGCAACACCAGTTCCGCCAGCTCGGCGCTGCCCGTGAGCTTCGCCCAGTTCCGCACGGTTGAACCGGACAGCTTGCCGATCATCAGCCAGGTGGTGAGCGCCGCGCGCAGGTCGAGCGCGCCACCGTAGAAGTCCGTTACCGGCTCATCGCCTCTGCGATGCAGCAGCCACAGCACCTCTTCCACCAGATCGCAGCGGTTCTCCGGGAGGACGCCCACAGAGTCTCCGGGAAGGTACTGAATGCCCGACGCTGCCAGCGATATCTCGACATGCCGCGTCTCTTTCTCCGAGGCCGGCCCGGTCAACAACTGATTCGCAGTAACCGGAGCTGTCAATGGGCAGCTGCGTGAGTACGTCGGCGTTTCCTGCGCTGCAGGGGCTTCCATGATCTCGGTAGTTAAGGGCTGCATCCGCTTCTCTTCTCCTGTAAGTCGATCGAGCTATGCCGGGTCCCGCTGCGAACCCGGATCTTCCCTCGAACAACGGCTCTCGGTTCACAAGTACCAGTTATGCGGTCGTAATCTCTGTGATTGAGATCACCCAGGGATCATTACTATTGGTGCGCAGCCGTGATTGCCGTCACATCCTGTCTTCCGCTCCGCTCGCTATGGTTCTTGCTCGTAGCTCGCGGGAGGAATGAAGCCGCGAGCCGCGCCGGCCAACGGCATCGACTGAGTTACCCGCGGCACGGGCGCAGCGCGCTCATCGGCCATCAGGCTCCGGCGCTGAACGCCTGAAACAGAAAGTTTTTCGATTGGCGACTTCTCAGATTCGCGAGTTGCCGCCGGAAAAGGAGAAATACACTATGGCAACCACCGTCGCTCCCTCGTCATCGATTCATGACGCACTCGAAGTTCTTCATAAGTCAGGCGTCAAATCCAGATACGAAAATTTCATCGGAGGCAAATGGGTTCCGCCGACCACCGGCCGGTACTTCATGAGCTACAGCCCGATCAACGCCGAACCTGTCTGCGAATTCGCCCGCTCCGGCGTCGCCGATGTGGAACGGGCCCTCGACGCGGCACACGCAATTAAGGACGAGTGGGCTCATACCTCTCCCGCCGCGCGCGCCAACGCGCTCCTGAAGATCGCGGATGCGCTGGAACAGAACCTCGAAACCCTGGCTCTCGCCGAGACCCTCGACAACGGCAAGCCCATCCGCGAGACGCGCAATGCGGATATCCCCCTGGTCATCGATCACTTCCGTTATTTCGCCGCCTGCATCCGCGCGGAAGAAGGCGCGATCAGCGAGCTGGACAAGGACACCGTCGCCTACCACTTCAAGGAACCGCTGGGCGTCGTCGGCCAGATCATCCCCTGGAATTTCCCCCTGTTGATGGCCGCCTGGAAGCTGGCCCCCGCCATCGGCGCAGGCAACTGCGTCGTGATCAAACCCGCATCGAACACCCCGCTGAGCATCATGATCTTTGCCCAGCTGGCGGGCGAGCTGCTGCCTCCCGGCGTGCTGAACGTCATCAGCGGCCCGGGCGGAGAGATGGGCAAAGCCCTGGCCTCCAACAAACGCATCGCCAAGATTGCCTTCACCGGCGAAACCACCACCGGCCGGCTCATCATGCAGTATGCTTCGGAGCCGATCATCCCGCAGACTCTGGAACTGGGCGGCAAGTCGCCGAACATTTTCTTTGCCGACGTGATGGACGCGGATGACGACTTCCTCGACAAGGCTCTGGAAGGCTTTGCCCTGTTCGCCTTCAACAAAGGGGAAGTCTGCACCTGCCCCTCCCGGGCTCTGATTCAGGAGTCCATCTACGACAAGTTCATGGAGCGAGCCGTTGCCCGCGTGGCCAAAATCAAGGTCGGCAACTCACTTCTGCCCTCGACCCAGATGGGCCCGCAGGTGTCGAAGGACCAAATGAACTCGATCCTGAACTACATGAAAATCGGCAAAGAAGAAGGTGCGAAGTGCCTGACCGGCGGTAAGGCCGCGCACCTCGGCGGCGACCTTGAGAACGGTTACTTCCTCGAGCCCACCGTCTTCTCCGGCCACAACAAGATGCGCATCTTCCAGGAGGAGATCTTCGGACCGGTCCTCTCCGTCACCACCTTCAAAACCCTCGAGGAAGCCATCGAGATCGGCAACGACACCATCTACGGCCTGGGCTCCGGAGTCTGGTCGCGCAATCCCAATAACCTCTATCGTGTCGGCCGCGAAATCAAAGCGGGCCGCTGCTGGACCAACTGCTACCACCTGTATCCCGCCGGAGCGGCTTTCGGCGGCTACAAGGAGTCCGGGTTCGGTCGCGAAACCCACAAAATGATCCTCGATCACTATCAGCAGACCAAAAACCTGCTGGTCAGCTACAGCACCAAAGCCATGGGCTTCTTTTAGACCTGGCTCCCTCGGTCGTGGGGGCGCGGTGAACGCCCCCCATGAACCCCGGCACAATGCGCCCTCCCCCGCTACATCCCTGCCTGCCGCACGGACTTCCCGGCGCCAAACGTGCCCGCATCATCATGGGGAGATGACCGTCCCGGCGATGAAACCATTTCCTCGTCTCCGGGCCTCCGCTATGCTGAACGCATGGTGCCACTCGGCGATAAGCAGCTCGTCCAGATCGTCGATGCCGCCGTCGCCGACGCGGCCCGCCGTTCCGGCTCGTGGCTCAAATGCGCTCCTGGCTGCACGCAATGCTGCGTCGGCGTCTTCCCCGTCTCGCAGCTCGACGCCGCCCGCCTCCGTGAAGGACTCGCCTCGCTCGCGGTATCCGATCCACAGCGTGCCGCAGCCGTTCATCGCCGCGCCGAGGCCTCCGTCGCGCGCCTCTCGCCGGAATTTCCCGGAGATTCAGCGACGGGCACCTTTGACGAGGCCGACCTCCCCGAGGACTTCGCCAACGACGAGCCCTGCCCCGCCCTCGACCCCTCTACCGGACTTTGTGACCTTTACGCCGCCCGGCCGATGACCTGCCGCCTCTTCGGCCCGCCGCTCCGGGTCGACGGAGGCATCGGCGTCTGCGAGCTGTGTTTCCGCGGCGCCACGCCCGACGAAATCGCCGCCTGCGCGGTCGACCTCGACTGCGAGACTCTGGAGAATTCCCTGACCGCTGAAGCGGAACACACCAGCGGCCGCGCGGGGTCGACCCTCGTCGCATGGGCTCTGCTTTCCGAACCATAGCGGGCCGAATTTCCATCTCCTGTTGAAACAACCTGCACCAGAACCGCCGAAGATCCACCAGAATCGAGCGCAACCTCCTCCGGGTCCCTGGGTTCCATCCCGTGAGCGGCGTTAACGATCCGCAGTATCGCCGCCCCTGATCACCTTTGGGAAAGGAACCCACCCATGAAGAAGCTTCTCCTTATTGCCGCGGCCGCGCTCCTCAGCCTGCCGCCGGCTTTCGCGCAACGCGTCGTTGTCCGTGCCGGCCCCCCGCCGGCCGTCGTCGAACACCGTGGCCCACGCCCCCACCCAGGCTGGGTCTGGGTGGGCGGCTATCAGCGCTGGGACGGCGGCCGCTACCTCTGGGTCCCTGGCCGGTGGGCCGCCCCGCCTCGCCCCCACGCCGTCTGGGTCCCCGGCCACTGGCGGCACGCCCGCGGCGGGTATGTCTGGATCGAGGGGCACTGGCGCGGCTAAAGCCCGCCAGGCTCCAGAGGTTCCTGCCTGGCGATGGTCGACCCGGCAGGTGTGCAGCCGATCCCTATCACGACCCACGGGATCTGCTTCACTAAGATGTTTTGATTCTGCATTTGGCAATCACTACATCATGAACTCCATGAAAGCTGCCCCGTTCGGGGATAAGCTGGCGCGAAGCGCGCCCGCCCGACCCGGCCAGGGTCCGAATCCTTCTGCGCTTTCGCGAATCTGATACCGTGACGCTCAAGTTTCCCCAGCAAAGAAGGTCACTATGTCACTCAGGCTGGTTAAGGAAGTTCTGTCGACCCAGCCCACTCTCGAAGGCGCGGGTGTGCGCCTCCAGCGGGCGTTTGGCTTCGGCAAAACCAAAGAGTTCGACCCGTTTCTCCTCCTCGATGACTTCCGCAACGAGAATCCCGCCGACTATCTCGCGGGATTCCCCTGGCACCCGCATCGCGGCATCGAGACCATCACCTATGTCCTCGCCGGTTCCGTGGAGCATGGCGACTCGCTCGGCAACAAAGGCAAAATGACCGCGGGCGACGTTCAGTGGATGACCGCGGGCAGCGGCATTCTCCACCAGGAAATGCCCAAAGGCGACGACCGCGGCCGCATGCACGGCTTCCAGCTCTGGGCGAACCTGCCCTCATCGCTGAAGATGACCGACCCGCGCTACCAGGACATTCCCTCCGCCGCCATCCCCGAGGTCACCGAGGACGACGGCACCACTGCCCGCATCATCTGCGGTGAATTTTGGGGCAAGCGCGGTCCCGTGGAAGGCGTGGCCGCCGATCCGCACTACATCGACGTGTCGGTGCCGCCGAACAAAAAGCGGCGTCTCAAGGTCGAGACCACCCGCAATGCCTTCGCCTATGTCTTTGCCGGTGCGGGCACCTTCCGCGACGCCTCCAACCCGCAGGCGGTGCTGACGGAATCGGGCGTCGATCCCGATGCGCAGCCCGTCTACGACGCGACCAACCATTCGCTGGTGCTTTTCGATCGGGGCGACGAAATCCAGGTCCAGGCCGGTCCGGAAGGCATTCGCTTCCTGCTCGTCTCCGGCAAGCCCATCGAGGAGCCGGTCGCGTGGTACGGCCCCATCGTCATGAACACCCAGGCCGAACTTCGCGAGGCCATGAGCGAGCTGCAATCCGGGAAGTTCATCAGGCACCGGTAAGGACCGACTCGGCGCACCACAGAAGACACGAAGGCCGCAGAGCACGTGCAGGAGTTTTTCCAGCAAGTGCCTTCTCTGTGCTCTCCGTGTCCTCTGTGGTAAAGGCTCTACTCGACTTCGGCGTCCGCGATCGTCAGCGCCGCGTCCAGCGCCTCGACGCCGAAATCCAGATCCTTCTCTTCCACGATCAGCGGCGGCGCCACCACCAGATGGCTCACCCACGCCGCGATCGCGACGCCGCGCTTCATCAGCTCCGCCGCCACCCGATCCACGACCATCGGCTTGCCATCCACCTTGTCGCGCATGGTGTTGAACGGCTCTTTGGTCGCCCGGTTCTTCACCAGATCCAGCGCCCAGAACAAACCCAGCCCGCGCACATCGCCAATCGAAGGATGCTTCGCCTGCAGTGCCCGCAACTTCGGCTCCAGATAGGCGCCCATGATGCGCGCCCGCTCTACCAAATCAAGCCGCTGCATCTCGCGAATCGCTGCCACGCCTGGTTTGAGCGTGATCGGATGTGCCTCATACGTGTGCCCGTGGGAGAAATAGTGATCGTCGAAGTAGGCCGCAATCTCCGCCGTCGTCGCGCACAGCCCCAGCGGCACATACGCTCCTGTAATGCCCTTGGCCGTGGTCAGAATGTCCGGCTTCACGCCCCAGTGGTCCACGGCGAACCACTTCCCCGTGCGGCCCCATCCACTCATCACCTCATCGGCGATCAATAAGACACCGTTGCGCGTACAAATATCGCGGAGCATGGGCATGTACTCCGGCGGCGGCACCAGCACGCCGTTGGTGCCCACCACCGGCTCCACAATCACCGCGGCCACGTCGCTTTCGTTCCGGATCATGTGTTCCAGGTACGCCGCGCAGGCAATCCCACACCCCGGATAGGTGTGCTGGATCGGGCACTTGTAGCAGTTCACCTCCGGCGCGAAGACGACGCCGTGCCCCTTGCCCCCCGGCTCCATCGCCCAGCGCCGCAGATCGCCCGTCGCCGCAATCGAGCCCATCGTCGATCCGTGATACGAGCGATAGCGCGAGACGATCTTCGTCTTCCCCGTCACCATGCGCGCGATCTTGAAGGCCGCCTCGTTGGCTTCGGTCCCCGACGTCGCGAAAAAGAACTTCGTCAGCCCCTGCGGCAGCACTTCGAGCAGCACCTGGCTCAGCTCCGCGCGCGCTTCGGTCGCATAGGCCGGGGAGGCAAACGCCAGCTTCTCCGCCTGCTCCGCAATGGCCGCAATCACCGCGCGATTCTTGTGTCCGAGGTTCGAGCACATCAGCTGCGACGACAGGTCGAGATACCGCTTCCCGTTGCCATCGGTGAAGTAGCAACCCTCGGCGTCGGCCATGTGCACCGGATTCCAGCCCTTCTGGAATCGCCACGTGCCGTAGTTCAGTTGTTTTGTGAGGTCCACCACCTGCTCGGTGGTCAGTTCGATTGAGGAAGCAGAAGCCGGCTCGGTCATGGAGTCCCTTTTACTCCAGGGGCCCGCTGCTCTGCCACCGCCGAGCCGACCAAGCACCTGGGCCGGCCATCAGCCTGATCGCGTCCCGACTCCCTGTTCCCGACTCCCTATTCCCTGCTCCCTACTCCCTGCTCCCTACTCCCTGTTCCCCGCAGTTCACGCCATCGCCAGCCGCGCTTCCGCCGCCCGTCCGGCGCGCGGATCGTTCCCGCCCAGCCGCACGCTCACCACCTTCGACACGCCCGGCTCCTGCATGGTCACGCCGTAGATCATGTCCGCGGCCTGCATCATGCGGCGGGAGTGCGTCACGATGACGAACTGCGTTTCTTCCGCCATGGCGCGCATCATATCCGCCAGCCGTCCCACGTTGGTCTCGTCCAGCGGCGCGTCCACTTCGTCCAGCACACAGAAGGGGCTCGGCTGATACAGGAAAATGCCGACCAGCAGCGACAGAGCCGTCAGCGCCTTCTCGCCGCCCGAGAGCAGCAGCACATTCTGCAGCTTCTTGCCCGGCGGCTGCACCACGATGTCGATACCGCTGTCGGCGACATTCTCTTCGTCCGTCAGCCGGATAAACGCCTGCCCGCCGCCGAACAGCTTCCCGAACGTCGCGCCGAAGTTCTCGTTGATCCGCGCAAACGCCTCGTCGAACTTCGTCCGCGAAATCTCGTCGATCTCTTTGATCGTTGCCTGGGTGTTGTCGATCGAATCCAGCAGGTCCTTGCGCTGCGTCTCCAGGAACGTGTGCCGCTGGGCCGTCTCGTTGTACTCTTCCAGCGCCATCATGTTCACCGGGCCCATGCTTTCGAGCCGCTGCTTCATCTCGCGGCAGGCCATATCCTCGGCCACCAGCGCATCGCCTTCGATCCGCTCCAGGCCGGCTTCTTCCCGCAGCGCGACGGCCTCGATACCGAGATCGGCCACGCACGCCTCTTCCGCATGCCGCAGTTCCGCTGTCAGCGTGGCTGCCAGGCTGCCCGCCGTGCCGCGCGCCTCGCGCTGCGCATCGATCTCCACTCGCAGCGCCTTCAGATCGTGCTCCATCGCCGCAATCGAAGTCCGCAGCACCGCAATCTGCTCGTGCGCTTCGACGGCTTCCCTCTGCGCCGCGTCCCGCGCCTCGATCAGCTGCGCCCGCGTTCCCACCAGCTGCTCGTTCTCCCGCGACCGCTGCTCCTGCTCGGCTTTGGCGGCTGCCAGTTGCTGGGTAATCTGCGCCACCCGGTTTTCCAGCTCGCGGAACATCCGATCGATGCGCGCAAAGGCCTGTTCCGCCCCGCGCCGCCGCTCTTCCAACCCGGCCAGCTCCGCCGAAATCTGCGCCGCTTCCTGTTGCGCCAGATCCCGCGCCGTCCGCAATTCGATTACCCGGCGCTGCAGCTCCTCGATCCCGGCTTCCGCCTGCTGCTGCTCCGCCTCGAGCCGCACCGCCTCCTCGCGCCGCTGCTCCAGGAAGCCTTCCCGGCCGGCCCGCGCGTCGCGATTGCGCTCGCTCTCCAGCGTCCAGTCATGCAGCCGCCGCTCCAGCCGTTGCACTTCCATCTCCATCTGGCGCAGCGCCGCGCTCTGGTTCGCGCTCTCTTTTTCCGCCTGCCGCCGCTCTTCCGACTTCGCATCGATCAACCGCGTCAGGTCGGTGACCGTCTTCGCCAGCGTCGCCGTGCGCGTCTCCGCCTGCGACAGTTCCCGCTCCACGTGCGCCAGCTTCTCCTGCGTCTCGCGCAGCTCGCGCTTCAGGGCCAGAGGACCCTCGGCGCCCGGCTTGCCGCCCGTCACCGTCACGTTGTGGAACGTCTCACCTGAAGGCGACAGGAAGAACGCGCTTGGATTTTCCAGTGCGAGAGACCGCGCCGTCTCCGAATCCGGAGCCACATACCCATCGCGCAACTTGGGCAGAATCACCTCGAGCGATCGCCCGAAGCCGTCGAGCACGCGAATGCAGTTCCGCAGCGGCACCACCGGCCGCGCCGAGTGGTTTTCGTAGGTCGCATCTTCCGCCGCAAACGAGAACTTCGCCTGCGCGTCCTCGGGATGCACCAGGAACGTCGCCCGCCCGTCCACGCCCGTCTTCAGCAGCCGCATGCCTTCGTGCGCCGAATCCCAGCTCTTCACCACGATGTAGTTCAGCTCGTCGCGCAGGAACTCGTCGACCACGCTCTCGTATTGCCCGTTGACTTCGAGGAAATCCGCCAGCGTGCCCACCGGCGCCAGCCCTCCGCCCAGCGAGTGGGACTGGAACAGCTTCCGCACCGTGTCGGTCGAGTAGCTGTGCTCCCGGATCAGCGACTCCAGCGAAGTCCGCCGCCCGCTCAGCGTCGCATGCTCGGCGCGAAGTCCATCCGCGTACCGCCGCGCCTGCTGTTCTTCGGTCCGATTCGCTTCCATCTCGCTGCGCATCGTCCCGATCTCGCCTTCCAGCCGCCGCAGCGTTTCGGTCACCGACTCGAAGGTCATGGAGATCTGCCCGCGTTCGGCGCCCAGAGCCTCCAGGTCGCGCCGCGCCGACTCCATCTCGACGCCCAGCCGCTCCGACTCCCGCACCAGCGAGGCCATGGCCTCCTCGCCCTGCGTGATCTGGTTCCGCGCGTTGCCCACCTGCGACAAGAGCTGCGCCGCCCGCCGCCGCGCCGTCTCCGACTGCATCTCCGCCTCGGAAACCGACGCCACCGCGGTCCGCATCGCATCCTGCTTCTGCCGCGCCTGCTCCCGGAACCCCGCCGCTTCCTGCTCGGCCGTCTCCAGGAAGCTCCTCTGCGCGTCGCGCTCCGCCGTCATGCTGCGGACATGCTCCGCCGCCTGTTCCAGCTCCGCCTGGGCCGCGGCCATCCGCACGTCGAGTTCGGCAATCCGCTCCTGGTTGGTCTGGTGGCGCGCATCGGCGCGCTCAATCTCCACCGCCCGCTGGTGTGCGCGCGTCTCGGCATCCTTCGCCGCGTCTTCCAGCAGATAGCCGCGCTCCATCAGCGCGGTGTGCTCGGCTTCCAGACCGCTCACCCGCTCCGCGCCCGCGTCAATCTTCTCCGTCAGCGACGCAATTTCCGCCTCCAGCTCGGCGTGGCGCCCATCCATCTGCGCGATCCGGCTGGCCAGCACCACCTTCAGCTTCGCGCGCATCTCGTCGCGCAGCTTGCCGTAGCGCTCCGCCTTGGCCGCCTGCCGCTTCAGCGACGCCATCTGCCGCGTCACTTCCTCGAAGATGTCATTCACGCGCGCCAGGTTCTGCTTCGCCTGCTCCAGGCGCAGCTCCGCCAGCCGCTTCTTCGTCTTGAAGCGCGTAATCCCCGCGGCCTCTTCGATAATCGCCCGGCGGTCGTGCGGGCGCGAGCTCAGCAGCTGCCCAATCCGCTCCTGCCCGATGATCGCGTACGATTCCGGCCCCAGGCCGGTTCCCATAAAGATGTCCTGGATATCGCGCAGCCGGCACAGCTTCCCGTTCAGCAGATACTCGCTGTCCCCGGTCCGGAACAGCCGCCGCGTCACCACCATTTCGCCTTTTTGCGGCGTCCGGTTGAACTTCCTCCGTCGAATCTTCAGCACGACCGAAGGAACGCCGTGCTCGCCCTCGTTCGCCGGCCCGTTCTCTGCCGCGCCTTCCATGGGAGATCCGGAAGGCTCCGCGGCCGCCGCTTCTCCGTCAATCGCGACCCCGGGCTGCGACTCCGCGATAATCTCCTCGACCTCCGCCTCGCGCTCGGCCCGCAGCTTCTCTTCGTCCCAGTCCGGCTCCGTCTCGTCGATCACCACTTCCGGCTCGACGAGCAGCGGACCCTCATAAGCCTCGGGATCCACCAGGGTCAGCGACACCTCGGCCATGCCCAGCGGCTTGCGGTCCCGCGTCCCCGCGAAGATCACGTCTTCCATCTTGCCGCCGCGCAGGCTCCTGGCGCTTTGTTCGCCCAGCACCCAGCTCACAGCGTCCAGAATGTTCGACTTGCCGCACCCGTTCGGACCCACGATGATCGCTACCCCTTGCCCGGGCAGCGTGACCTCGGTCCGATCGGAAAACGACTTAAAGCCCAGGATCTGAATCTTCTTCAGCTTCAGCATGTGCAGCTGCTCCTAGTCCATACATGGGGGAAAGGCAGAGTCCGAGCCATCATCATCACGACTGTAGCCGCCCTTCTCCCGGAGGGTCAACACACCCACCGCAACATCTTGTGGATAAGGGGTACCAAACCCAACTATTGGGGTCATGAAGCCGAAATGATGGACCGATTCGAGCCGAGGAGCGGAGATCGCCAGATGCCTTCACGGTAACCCCCTCCGTCCCCCGTGACAAGCGAATTTCCCGCGTCCTGTCACCTCTCCGGATACTCCCATCGGCCTGAATCGCGTCGGCCCTGATCGCGTGACTGGCCCATGACACAACCGCAACCTGCTCACCGGATTTACACCCACGCATCCAACCACTTGCCGTAGGTTAAAGGGCATGGTGCGTTTCTGCCGGGAGCTCCCCGCGATCGCCGCGTTCTCTCTCCTGTGCGGCCTCCCCGCCTTTGCCCAGGCTCCGCGTCCTCGCGCACCCCAATCCTCGCCCGCGGATGCGTCCGTCACCCTCACCGTTGTCGACCAGAACGGCGTTCTCGTTCCCAGCGCCCAGGTCACCATCCTCGAGCCCGGGCTGCCCGCTTTTCGCACCATTACCAATTACGACGGCCACTGCGGCTGGGACCTTCGCCAATCGGCTCCCTACTCCCTCCGCGTCGAGAAGCAGGGCTTTTATCTGACCACCGAGAACGACATCTCCTCCGTCGTTCAATCCCTGCGTGTTGTGCTCACCCACCAGGAAGTCCTGCAGCAGGAAGTCAACGTGCGCGCTTCGACGCCCGGCATTGACACAGAGCAGATCTCGAACAAGATCACCCTGGCCGTTCCGGAAATCGTCAATATTCCCTTTCCCACCAATCGCGATATCCGCAACCTGCTCCCCTTCACGCCCTCCGTCGTGCCCGACGAATACGGTCAAATGCACGTGGCCGGCGGCGAAACCTATATGACGCTCGACACCCTCGACGGCTTCGACATCCGTTCCCCCATCACCGGCACTCTCGATCTGCGCGTCAGCACCGACGCCATCCGCTCGGTCGACACGGAAACCACCCGCTATCCCGTGGAGTACGGCCGCAGCACGGGCGGGGTCATCGCGTTCACCACCGGCACCGGAGACAATAAGTTCCGCTACGACGCCACCAATTTCATTCCTTCCGTCCGTAACCAGAGCGGTCTGCGCTTCGATACAGTCGAACCCCGCATCACCGTCTCGGGCCCCATTCGCCGTAATCGCCTCTGGTTCTTCGACGCCATCGAGATGCGCTACAGCGACATCTATATCCCTGAGCTGCCCACCAACGCCGACACCAACCACCTGATTCGCGGCAGCAATTTCGTGAAATTCCAGCAGAACCTCGGCTCCCGCAATACCCTCACCGCCGCTCTGCTGTGGAACGTCTTTCACTCCCCCTATGACGGCTTGTCCGCTCTGAACCCGCAGCAGAGCACCGACGACCACGACATCCTTGCCTGGCTTCCCTATCTGGAAGAACAACACAGCTTCCGCAACAACATCCTGGTCAATACCGGCTTCGGCGTTCTGCGCTACCGCGAGGGCTTTGAGCCCCACGGCAACCTGCCTTACGACATCACCCCGGAACTCCCCACCGGCAGCAACTTTGAGAACTCCACCAGCCGCTCCCAGCGCGAACAGGGCTACATCAACCTCTTCTTCCCGCCCGTCCAGCGGATCGGCAGCCATCAGCTTCGCGCCGGCATCGATCTCGATCATCTTGGATCCAAAGAAACCGACACCTTCGCGCCCATCAACTACCTGCGCGAAGACCGCACCCTGCTCCGCCGCAGCGTTTTCCCCCGTTTCGCTCCGTTCCGCCTCCACAATGTCGAAATCGGCGCGTACGGCGAAGACCGCTGGACCCCGGTCAAAGGTCTCCTCATCGAGCCCGGCCTCCGCTTCGACTGGGACGAGATCATTCGCGGCCCGCTGTGGTCACCGCGCATCGCCATGAACTACTCGCCCCACATCGGTCAGAGCAAAACCACCTTCTCTGCCGGCATCGGCGAATATTACGAGCACACCCAGCTCACGTACTTCGCCGACGGCTTCACCGGCGCCCGCTACGACACGTACTTTGCGCCGAACGGTACAACCCCCCTGGGCCCCGCGCTGAAAACCACCTTCGTCCAGAACGAGGACACGGAGAACCTGCACGAAGCCCATGCCCTCAACTGGAGCCTCGGCGTCCAGCACATGCTGCCGCACAACGTCTGGTTCGCCGCGAATTTCCTGCAGAAGCGCGTCGCCGATGCGTTCGTTTACCGCAACCAGAACGGCCCCGGTTCCCTGTCCGGCACGTATCTCCTCACCAGCGACCGCCAGGATCGTTACCACGCATGGGAAGTCGAAGCACGCCACGCCTTTTCCGGCGGCTACACGCTCTTCGGCGCGTATACCCGCTCCTCGGCGACCACCAACGCCGCTCTCGACTACGTTCCTTCGCTCTCCATCCTCGGCTCCCAGCAACCCGGCCCGCTCTCCTGGGATACCCCCAACCGCCTCATCTCCTGGGGATGGCTCCCCGCGTGGGCGCCCTGGTTTCCCAGCGTTCACAAGAACTGGGACTTCGTTTACACCCTTCTTTGGAACACCGGCTTCCCTTTTGATTCCATCAACGCCAACCAGCAGATCATCGGCCCCGCCGGTTCCCGCCGCTATCCCGATTTCCTGTCGTTCAGCCCCGGGCTCGAATGGCGTTTTCACTTTCGCGGCAAGTACTTCGGCATTCGCGGCCTGCTGGAAAACGCCACCGACGCCTCGGACCCGTACGTCGTCAACAACAACGTCGATTCTCCCCAGTACGGCACATTCCTGCAGCCGCTGGGCCGCGCCTTCACCACCCGCATCCGCCTGATTCAGTCCTCGAAGTAGCGGCTCTTTGTTGTCCCGAACTCCTTCCTTTCCCTCATCCTTCTGCGCGGCACCCCATTTTTTCCCTGGAATTCCTCCCGCGCTCGTGTAAGCTGGCTCTTGCTTTTGACGGGCCACACAACCCGCATTCCCGCGCATCCAACTGCAGCGAGCGAGATAGTGTCCAGGCCGTTAACTTGTCAGCAGATGCGATTGGTTTTTATAATCCAGCATCGTTACCGGGGGGTAATCCCCGGTGCATGATTTGCGGCGCGCGATGACGGAAAGGGCCTGATTGCGCTGGATTGGCTGCCCGTTCCGGCTGCCTCTGAAGCTTGGTTTTCACCCGAATTCTCCCAGGAGCGTTGAATGAAGAAGCTCGTTCTTGCATCGGTTGCGCTGGCCGGCCTCTGGTCCTGCGCAATCGTCGGTCCCTCCGCCTTCGCCCAGACCTCCGGCTCCTCCGGTCAGGCCGCCTGCGGCCAGATCACGATTAAGGACGCCACGGAATACAACGCCTGGGCGAACGCCACCAGCCAGTCCTCGCCGACCGCCAAAGCCGAGGCCATCGAGGCTTTCCTCCAGCAATATCCCAGCAGCGTCGCCAAACAGGGCATGCTCGAACAGCTCATGGGCGCCTACCAGGCCAGCGGCAACGTTGCCAAAACGCTGGACGCCGCCAAGCGTCTCCTCGCGGTCGATCCCTCCAACCTGCGCGCCCTGACGTTTGTTGTCTACCTCGAGCACCAGCAGTCCAACGGCAATCAGCAGATGCTCGACGATGCCGCCCAGTGGGCCGAAAAAGGTCTCAGCGCCCCCAAAGACAAGTGCATGTCCGACGCCGACCACGACAAGGTCAAGGCCCTCGCCACGCCCGTCTTCTACAGCGCCATCGGCGCCGACGACTCCGCGAAGAAGGACTATAAGGGCGCCATCGACGCTTACACCAAAGAGCTCCAGTCCTACAGCGATCCCAGCCAGACCACCGTGGTGCCCGCTCTGCTCGACACCTATTACCTGGGCAACGCCTACGTCTCGCTCGATAACAAGGACCCCCAGAATCAGAAGATGGCTGCCTGGTTCCTGACCCGGTTCGCCGCCTTCGCCAAGCCGCCGTACCAGCAGCAGGCCCTGGCCGCCGCCGAGTACTGGTACACCAAGTACCATTGCGCCCAGAGCGACGCCGCCTGCCACTCCAATCCTCCGCAGGGATTCGCCCCGGTGCAGCAGCTCGCTTCGGTTCCCGCCAACGTCTTCCCGCCGGCTGCCTACAACCCGTCTCAGGCGCCTCCGCCGCCGTCGCCGGCGGATCTGGCTCACACGGCGATTGTCAGCACGGCGGGCTGCTCGAACGTGACGCCTGCTCCGCCGCCGGCGCCTCCGGCCGGCTCCGCCCCGGCAGCAGCCGCCCCCGCCGCTACTCCGGCTGCGGCTCCCGCGGCTGCACCCACGGTGAGCGTGCCGCCGGATTGCTCCAACAACCTGAAGAACATGGCGCTCTCCGATAAGGAGTTCATCCTCTCCAACGGCACGGCTGCCGATCAGCAGGTGATCTGGAGCGTCATGAACGGCGTCACCGCCGAAGTCCCGGGTATCGTGATTTCTGCGACACCCGACTCCGTCCAGATGGCCGTTTCGCAGGATGCTCAGCAGTCCCAGAAGGCCGACTTCACCGTCAACATGAAGACGCCTCTCAAGGACAAGGACGTCCCGAAGCAGGGCGAGAAGGAAACCTACATCGCCACCTTCGACTCCTTCACCCAGAACCCGCCCATGATCATCCTGAAGGATGGCGAGCCCAAGGCCGCACCGGTGCACCATGCTCCCGTCCACCACACAACTCACCATTCCGGTCGATAAGCGGTCGGAACAAACCCTCCAGCGGGCAGCCCTTGTGGCTGCCCGTTTTGCTGCTTCCCGCTCCTGCTACATTGGAATCGAATGTCCCCCGTGATTCGCAGGAGAGCGCCCGCTCGTCCCTTCGTTCTTCTTCTCGCCGCCTGCAGCCTCACCTTCTCCTGCCTCTTTGCCCAGACGCTTCCGCCACCAGCCGCCGCGGAATCCGCCGCCTCCGGTCAGCCGCGCTTCCTCCAGCTCGACCATCGTTCCCCGGCCGATGCCTCTGACGCCGCTCTTCTCCGCTCCAAAGCCGATGCCATCGCCGGCGAAGCCGCCTTCTTCGGCTATAACCTCCGCGCCGCCGGCTGGACCGCGAGCGAGGCCGTCTGCCCCGAATTTCCCGGTCATCTCCTGTTCCACTACCAGCGCACCTCCCGGGATGGAGCGGTTTCCCTCTTCACTGCGCTGATCCCCCGCAGCTTGTCCCGCGGCATGGATCGCGTCTCCGTCGTCCCCGTGCTCTATCGCAATGCCACGCCCTTTAAATCCGCCTACGGCAGCGAGCGCAGCATCAGCGTATTCAACCGCGTGGTCCCGCCGGATCTGGCCGAGAAGGCTCTGCAGCCCGAGGGACCCTGGCTGCTGATGGGCCTCTGCTATGCCGAACTGGTGGGCGCCGAATCCCATGCCCTGCTGCGCTCCGGAACCGACGTCTCCCTCGCCCTCGCTCCGCTGCCCACCCTCCGCGTCAACGAGGCCGCGCCCACCCGCCAGGTCATCTTCACCGACCGCAACGCTCCGGGTCACTATCTGGTCTGGGTCCTCACGTTCAGCGACAAGGGCCGTCTGCTTATCGCCACCGCGACGAAGCTCTCCGACTACGTCGCTCCCCTCCGTAACGGCAAAGAGCCGCCCACCCGTCTCATGCCCCCCGGCCAGGAGCCTCCGGTCAAAGTCCTTCCGCCCGGCAAGGAACCCAATATCCAGCCTCTGCCGCAGTAACAACTCACCCTTGCGCGGCCGCTCCCTGCCGTGAACAGGCGCGGAATTCCCATCGATTTGCGTTAGCATTTCTCCAATTCATTCATCGGGAGTCAACGTGGTCTTCTCCCTGCACAGGAGATCCGAACCGTGAGCCTGCTGGCCGGCATCCGGCCCTTCCGCCGCCAACAAGCCCTGCGCGATGTGGGCGCCGGTGTCGGGCTCGCGGCGATGAACATCCCCCAGGCTCTGGGCTACGCCCGCATCGCCGGCATGCCCGTCGTCACCGGCCTGTATACGCTCCTGCTGCCCCTGGCCGCCTTTGGGTTCGTCGGCTCCTCACGTTATCTCGTCGTTGCCGCCGATTCCGCCACAGCCGCCGTGCTGGCCGGAGGGCTGGCGCCCCTCGCTTCTCCGGGAAGCCCGCATTACATCGTTCTCGCGGGGGCGGTCGCGGTGATGGTCGCCGCCCTGCTGCTGCTGGCCCGTCTCCTCCGCCTCGGCTTCATCGCGGACTTCCTCTCCCAGACGGTGCTCGTCGGCTTTCTCACCGGAGTCGGCTTCCAGGTCGGCATCGCCGTCCTCGGCGAGACGCTCGGCCTCCCGGTTCATTCACGCCGTACCGTCATGCAGCTCGCCGAAGTCATCCGCGAGCTACCCTCCGTCCAGCTCCCCACTCTGCTCGTCTCCCTGGGCGTTCTGGCGGCCGTACTCGCCTTGCAACGGTGGGCGCCGAAAATCCCGGGAGCCCTCATCGCGGTCGCGGCCGCCGTGGCTGCCAGCGCCTGGTGGAATTTTCCGGCTCACGGCATCGCCACCATCGGCTCGGTCGCCGGAGGGCTGCCCCATCTCCGTCTGCCTCTGCCCGCTTGGAGCGAGATCCCGCCGCTCATTCCCGTTGCCGGATCCTGCGTCATTCTCATCATCACCCAGAGCGCCGCCACCGCCCGCGCTTACGCTCTGCGCCACCAGCAGCCGCTCAGCGAGAACCAGGATCTGCTCGGGCTCAGCGCCGCCAACGCCGCCGCGGCTCTCACCGGGACCTTCGTCGTCAACGGCAGCCCCACCCAAACCGCCATGGTCGAGCGCGCCGGAGGCCAGAGCCAGATCGCCCAGCTCGCGACCGCCTGTGTCGTGGCCGGCGTCCTCCTGTTCCTCACCCGGCCGCTCCAATATCTTCCCCAGTGCGTGCTCGGCTCTCTCGTCCTCCTGGTCGCGATCCACCTGATTGACGTCCGGGGCCTGATCGCCATCCGCCAGGAAAGCCCCGGCGAGTTTGCCGTGGCGCTCACAACGGCCGTGGTCGTCCTCCTCGCCGGAGTCGAGCCCGGCATTGTGCTGGCCATGATCCTCTCCCTGCTGCGCATCGTGCGCCACAGCTATCGTCCTCACACAGGGGTCGTCACACAGGAGACGACCAGCCATGGCCTGGCGTGGTGCATTGTCCCCACCGCTCCGGGCGTGACGACAAAACCAGGCCTCATCCTCTATCGCTTCGGCGCGGCCCTCTTCTACGCCAATGCGCCCCGCTTCGCCGAAGAGATTCTCAGCCTCGTCGGTCCTTCGCCAACTCCCATTCGCTGGCTGGTCGTCGATGCCGAGGCCATCACCAACATCGACTACTCTGCCTCACGCTCCATCGCCAGGCTCTGCGACCAGCTTGCCGCAGCCGGAGTGGCTCTTGGCTTCGCCCGCATGCCCGCCGGTGCAGCAGAAGATTTCCAGCGCCACCACCTCGCGGACATCGTTCCTGCCTCCATGATCTTCGATACCCTGCATCAGTCCCTGCAGGCATTCGACAACGCCGCGATTCCCGCCTGAGCCGCGCTCCGCCAGCGCCCGCGCATCTGCGATCCTGTTCAGAGAGGAGACTCAGCAGTGAAGGACACGCATCCGCTGGCCGCCGCCGCCGCCGAACAGCTTATCCGGCTCAGAAGCCGCCGGCCTCTGGTCCACCACATCACCAACTTCGTCGTCATGAACGCCACCGCGAACATCACCCTCTGCGCCGGCGCCCTGCCCGTGATGGCGCACGCCCGCCAGGAGGTCGAAGACATGGTCGCCTCCGCCGACGCGCTCGTGCTGAACCTGGGCACGCTGTGGCCCGAACAGGTGGAGTCGATGCTTCTGGCCGGCGGCCGCGCCAATGCCAAAGGCATCCCCATCGTGCTCGATCCCGTCGGCGCCGGCGCGACCCCATACCGCACCGAATCCGCCCACCGCCTCCTGCACGAGCTCTCCATCGCCGTCGTGCGCGGCAACGCTGCGGAGATCGCCGCCCTCACCGGCATCGAGGCCCCTATTCGCGGTGTGGAATCCGTCGCCAGTGGCGCCGATACGGCCCCCATGGCCCTCGCCTGCGCCCGCCGCTACCAATGCGTTGCCGCGATTACCGGCCCGATCGATGCCGTCACCGACGGAGAGCGGCTCTTCCGTGTGGCCAACGGCCATCCCCTCATGGCGAAGGTGACCGGAACCGGCTGCATGGCCACCTCCGTCGTCGCCGCCTTCGCCGCTATCGAAAAGGATGCCGCGCTGGCTACCGCCGCGGCCCTGGCCTGCTACGGATTGGCGGCAGAGAAAGCGGCCGAGCGCTCCCTGGGTCCCGGCACCTTCCAGACCTGCCTCTTCGACGCCCTGGCAGAACTCAGCGAAGACGCGGTGCGCGCCGGCGCTCGCCTGCGGCAGGAAACCCTCTGAGGGTCCCAGCGGCAAAACAAGCCGCGCTTTCTATTACCTGATTCCTGTCCGTCACCGGGCCAGTTCTTCGCACCTCACGGCCGTCTCCATCGGACGCTGGTGCACCCGCCGCAGAATCTCGCGCTGGAAGCGCGCCGCAACCGCCGTCGCCGCGCGGTTTTCCCTGCGGCCCTCTTCTTCGATCTCGTCGTCGCACGCGTCCGGTCCGCGCGGATCGTCCGGATCCGGCACGAAGGCTTTCAGATACACCGAGTCCAGCAGCGGCGCCGATGCATCCGCTGAGGCGAAGCGCCGCTCCTCTTCCCGGTAGAGCAACAGCGCCAGATCCGTCGCCCGGTGGAACGCCGCCCGGTCCAGGTGCGAGCCGTTCGCGTTGGCGTGCCGCAGCACCCACGCCATCACCGCCATCGACACGGCATGCGTGGAAAGATCGTCCTCTTTGTAATGGGCCAGGGTGCAAAGGTCGTTCATGGCTGCCTCACAGTCGTCGAAGCGCAACTGAAGTCTTGCGATGCAGAATGCCGGATTCCTGGCCGCGAATCTGTAGCAAATATCACACGTGTGCACATCCTGGCGCGGCGGCCGGCAGGCAGACGGTCGGCGGTCGTTTCCCCCTTGCTCCATTTCCCTCCCCGATCCACAACCGGAACCCGTTTACCGCCAAAGGTGCCTCCTCCCGCAATGAACGTCCCTCGAACCTGCCCTTCTGTGGAAATCTCAGCCAATCCCTTTGGCCACAGCACTTCCCTCCTTGTGCGCGACTTTGCAGCCACCGGGTTTGGCTGCTAATCTGCCCGAATTACAGGGCGCGCGGACCCACGTGCCGCTGGGAATGCGGGGGCAACCTCAGCAGCCCTCGGCTCCGTCTGTGCACCCAGAGGAAGCCTATGCCTGCTCGACCGACCTGGTCCGGATCCATTCAGATTTCCCTCGTGTCCATCGCCGTCCGCATCTTTCCGGCAACCGAAACGGCGCGCCCCGTCGAATTCCATCAGATCGACCGCAAAACGCATCAGCGCATTCACCATCAAAACGTCGATGAAACGGGCGCCGTCGCCCGCGAGAACCTCGTCAAGGGCTACGAGTACGCGAAAAATAAATTCATCGAGATCGATCCCGACGAACTGAAGGCATTGCGGATTCCCACGGCCACGACCCTGGAAATTCGGCAGTTTGTCGATGCGAGCGAGGTGTCACCTTCCCTCTACGACCGGCCTTATTTCGTAGCTCCCAAAGACAGCGCGCAGGCGAAGCCGCTCAACATCATGCGCGATGCGCTGCGCTCGACGGGCAAGCTGGGCATCGGCGAGGTCGCCTTCAGCGGCCGCGAGCACCTCGCCGCGCTTGCCGCACCCGCCGATCCGAAGCAGCCGGGGTTAATGCTGTACCTGCTGCGCTATGAAGAAGAGCTGCGCGAGGCGAAGCCGGCGCTCGGCGATATCCCGCAGACAAAGGCCAGCGCCCCGGAGCTGTCGCTGGCCAAACAGCTCATTGAAGGGAGCACCTCGCGCTTCGATCTCTCCGCCTACCGCGACGACTACGAAGCCGCCGTGAAGAAGCTGGTGGAGGCGAAGAGAAAAGGAAAGCCTCTGCCGGAACCCGCAGCGCCGCCCAAGCCGGAAAAGGTGGTCAACATCATGGACGCCCTGCGCCGCAGCCTCGCCGCTGCGGAGCATCCGAAAAGCCGTCGAGCCCCGAAGCGGAAGAAGGCCGCCTGACGCGCAGCCGCGCCGGGTAGCCTACTTCTGCAGGGCATACACGTTACCCGCAACCTTCGCGCCGGTCTGCGCCGGCGTGGGGAGCTGCGAGACGTCCCAGCCGCCGCCCAGCGCCTGCACCAGCTCCACGCTGGAGATCATCTGGCTCACCTCGAGCGAGTTCAGCGTCTGCTGATCGCCCAGCAGCGTGGTCTGCGACGTCACCACGTCCACGTAGGGATCGACGCCGGTCTGATAGCGCTGCGTTTCCAGATCGACGAACTCCTGTGCCGATTTCACCGCGACCTGTTGTCGCAGGATTTGCTGCGAATAAATGCGGGTGGCCGCCATTGCATCTTCCACCTGCTGGAACGCCGTCAGCGTGGTCTGCCGGTAGGTGGCCAGATCGGCGTTGTACTGGGCTTCGTACTGGTGCAGCTCAGCGCGATAGAGCCCCCCGTCGAAGATGATCTGCGATGCCGACGCCCCGATCGACCAGAAGCGGCTCGGCCAGTCGGCGATATGCGCGATGTTCGACGCCTCGGTTCCCCCCGAACCCGAGAGGCTGATCTGCGGGAAAAACGCGCCGTAGCCGATCCCGATGGTCGCGTTGGCTCCGGCCAGCGTGCGCTCCGCCGCGGCCACGTCCGGCCTCCGTTCCAGAAGCTGGGACGGGACGCCGGTCGGAATGGCGGGCGGGCTGTACGTCATCGGCCGCACCGGGATGGAGAAGTCCGTGGCGACTTTGCCCAGCAGCATGGCGATTGCGTGTTCGTACTGGGCGCGCAGCAACCCCACGTTCGTCTGCGCCGACTGCGCGGACGCCAGCGTGGACCGCGCCTCGACCACCGAAATGTAGTCGCCTACACCAGCGTCATAGGAGCCCTGCGTCGCATCGAGAGCCTTCTGATCGGCCGCGACTGTCTTATCCAGGATCTGCTGCAGCATGTCCTGGCCGCGAATCTCAAAGTAGTACTCGGCCAGCGAAGCCTGCTCGGTCAGCTTCTCCAGCTGCAGATCGGCGGCGCTCATCTGCGCGGCATATTCTTCCACGCGGACTTCGTTCCGAATCTTGCCCCACAGATCCGGCGCCCAGGAGACGTCGAGCGGGACAGCCCACACGCCGCTGGTCGAGCCGGTGTTGGCGTAGGTGGACGCCCGCAGATTACCGGAGGTTTTCTGGCGAGTCCATGAGGGGCCCAGGGTAATGGTCGGCCAGTATTGCGAACGCGCCTCCGCCACCAGGGCGCGCGCCGCCATGTACTGCTCAAAGTACTGTTTGATCGTCTGGTTGTTGATGTTGAGCTGGTCCTCGAGCGTATTCAGCTCGGGCTCATGGAAAACTTCCCACCAGTTGCCGCGCAGCATCGCGTCCTGCGGACTGGCCACCTTCCAGCCCGGCTCGTTCTGGAAGTTGACGGTCGATTCCTTGTAGTTCGCTGCGGTGACCTGCGGCGGCGCCGGCGGATGATAGCGCGGTCCGACCCGGCAACCCGCTAAAACCACCAGCAGCGATGCCGCGCCGGCTGCGACGATCCGCGCCGTTTGTTTCGTTGTGCCCATAAGCTTGTCCCCGAATCGTCTCACGACGCGGCTCCTTCGATCTCCGGGCGGAACGTGTCGTGCGACCGGCCCAGAAGCCGGAGACGCAGAGCATCCAGAGTCAGGTAAACCACCGGAGTCGTGTAGAGAGTGATCAGCTGGCTCAGCAGCAGCCCGCCGACGATGGTAATGCCCAGCGGCCGGCGCAGTTCCGATCCGGTGCCGGTGCCGAAGGCCAGGGGCAGCGCCCCGCAGATCGCCGCCATGGTCGTCATCAGAATCGGCCGGAAGCGCAGCATGCAGGCCTCGAAAATGGCGTCGTAGGTATTCTTCTGATCTTCCCGTTCGGCCATCAGCGCGAAATCGATCATCATGATGGCGTTCTTCTTCACAATGCCGATCAGCAGAATGATGCCGATGATGGAGATGACATTGAGATCCATATGAAACAGCATCAGCGCCAGCATGGCTCCGATGCTCGCCGAGGGCAGCGTGGAGAGAATGGTGAACGGATGCACCAGGCTCTCATAAAGAATGCCCAGCACGATATAGACGGCAAGAACGGCCGTAATGACCAGATATTTCTCTGAGGCCAGCGAGTCCTGATACGCCTGCGCGGTGCCGGCAAAGAATCCATGGACCGTCGACGGCATCCCGAGGTCCGATTCCATCTGGCTCACTTCGCGCGTGGCGTCGCTGAGCGACATGCCGTTGGCCATGTTGAACGAGACCGTGACCGAAGGAAAGAGTCCGGTGTGGCTCACCTGCAGCGGCGTCGTCCCCACATGCGCCTGCATCACGTTCAGCAGCGGCGAAATGGTGTTGATGCCCGCGGTGGAACCGGTGGACGCGCCGCCGCTGGTCGTGAACCAGATGTCCTTCAGCCCCTCCGGCGACTGCCAGTATTGCGGCGCCACTTCCATCACCACGTAGTACTGGTTGAGCTGGGTATAGATCACGGAAACTTCCGACTGACCGAAAGCGCTGTACAGCGCGGTGTCCAGGGAGCTCGGCGTCTGGCCCAGACGCGCCGCGGTGACGCGGTTGAAGTCGAGCATCTCCTCCAGTCCGCCGTTCTGCTGGTCGGTATTCACATCTTCAAGGCCCGGAAGCTTGCGCATGTGCGCCAGCAGAATCGGCCCCCATTTCGCCAGGTCCGGAATATTGTCCGACTGAATCGTGTACTGATAGAGCGCGCTGCTGCTGCGGCCGCCGATGCGCAGATCCTGCACCGGCTGGAGAAAGGCGGAGGCCACCGGCAGGCGATCGATCTTCGGCCGCAGGCGGTTGATCACGTCCATGGCGCTGGTTGTGCGGTCGCCCCGGCCGTGGCCCAGAGGCTTCAGGGCGATGTAGATGAAGCCGCCGTTGCTGGAACCGTTCCCGCCGGTATACGCATTCACGTGAGCCACGGCAGGATCGGCCTGGATCACCTTCACCAGCTGCAGCACCGAGTACTTCATGAAGGGGAAGGATGCGTCCTGCGGGCCCTGCACGCCGCCGACAATGGCGCCCGTGTCCTGCTGAGGAAAGAATCCCTTGGGAATGCGCACGATCACGACCAGGTTCAGCGCGATCGTCAGCGCCAGCACAATCAGAATCAGCACCGGATTATCGAGCGCCCAGCTGAGCGAAATCCGATAAGCGGCAAGCAGCGAATTGAAGGTCTTCTCGCTCGTCCGGTAGAGCCAGTTGTGCTTCTCGTCGGCCGGATGATGCTTCAGCAGATGCGCGCACATGGCCGGGGTCGTGGTCAGCGAAATCACCATCGACACCAGGATCGCGGTGGACAGCGTGACCGCAAACTCGCGGAACAGCCGCCCAATGATGCCGCCCATCATCAGGATGGGAATGAAAACGGCAATCAGCGACATGCTGATGGAGAAGACGGTGAACCCGATCTCCCGCGCGCCCACCAGCGCCGCATTGAAGGCGGGCATACCGCTTTCCAGATGGCGCGTGATGTTTTCCATCACCACGATGGCGTCGTCCACCACAAAGCCGGTGGCAATGGTGAGCGCCATCAGGGAAAGATTATCGATGCTGTAGCCCAGCAGATACATCACGGCGAACGTGCCGATGAGGGAGACGGGCACGGCCACGGTCGGGATGAGCGTCGCGCGCGGCCGGCGCAGGAAGATAAAGACCACCAGCACGACCAGGAAAATGGAACCCAGCAGCGTCTCTTCCACGTTGCGCACCGACGCTCGGATGGTCGTGGTGCGATCCAGAACAATGGTGGTATCGATGCCCTGGGGCAGCACCGCCTGCAGAAACGGCAGCTGCGCCCGAATGCTGTCCACCGTCTGGATGATGTTCGCGCCCGGCTGCCGGAAGATGATGATGAACACCGCGCGCGTGCCATCCATGTACCCGGCGGTGCGGATGTTCTGGGTCGAATCGTAGACCCCGGCCACTTCCGACAGGCGAATGGCCTGTCCGTTGTGGTAGCCCACCACCAGCGGCTTGTACTCGTCGGCCTTCGAAATCTGGTCGTTGGTGATGATGTCCGCGGTCACGGCCCCGTTCGAGAGCTGCCCGCGCGGCTCATGCGAATTCTCCAGGCTCAGCAGCGAGCGAACGCTCGACAGGCTCAGGCCGAAGCTCTCCAGCTTGGTGGGATCCACTTCCACCCGCACGGAGGGCGTGGCGCCCCCGCCCACGAACACCTGCCCGACACCGTTGATCTGCGACAGCTTCTGCTCCAGAATCGTTGAGGCCAGATCGTAGACCTTGGTGACGTCGTATTTTTTCGACGTCAGCCCCAGGATCATGATCGGCGCGTCCGCGGGATTCGATTTCCAGTAGCCGGGATTGCTGGGCAGGTTGGCCGGCAGGTACGTCCGCGCCGCGTTGATGGCCGCCTGCACGTCGCCCGCGGCGGCGTCGATGTTGCGGCTCAGGTCGAACTGCAGGGTGATGCGCGTGCTGCCCAGGCTGCTCGACGAAGTCATTTCCGTAATGCCGGCAATGTGCCCCAGCTGCCGCTCCAGCGGCGTCGCGACCGACGCAGCCATGATCTGCGCGCTGGCCCCGGGCAGGCTGGCATTCACGTTGATGGTGGGGAAATCCACCTGCGGCAATGGCGCCACCGGCAGCACCATGAAGCCGATCGCGCCGGCAATGGCCACGGCGATCGTCAGCAGCGTCGTGGCCACCGGCCGCCGGATGAATGTCCACGAGAAGCTCACGGATGCGTCTCCGCGGGAGGCGGCATGGAGTCGCCGGCATGCTGGGCGGCGTGGTCGGACGGCCGCCGGCCGGAGAGCTTCTGGCCGATGCGGTCGAAGAAGATGTAAATGACCGGCGTGGTGTAGAGCGTGAGCACCTGGCTGAGCAGCAGCCCGCCCACCATCGCGATGCCCAGAGGCCGGCGCAGTTCCGATCCGAGACCGGTGCCCAGCGCCAGAGGCAGTCCGCCGAGCAGCGCGGCCATGGTGGTCATCATGATCGGCCGGAAGCGCAGCATGCTGGCTTCAAAAATGGCTTCGGTCGAGTCCTTCCCATGCTCGCGCTCCGCTTCCAGCGCGAAGTCCACGATCATGATGCCGTTCTTCTTCACGATCCCGATCAGCAGGATGATGCCGATAATGGCCACCACGCTGAGATCCTGATGGAAGAGCATGAGCGAGAGCAGCGCGCCCACACCGGCCGAGGGCAGCGTGGAGAGAATCGTGATGGGGTGGATGAAGCTCTCATACAGCACCCCGAGCACGATATAAACGGTGACCAGGGCGGCCAGGATCAGGAGAGCTTCGTTCGACAGTGAATTGCGGAACGCGGCCGCGGTGCCCTGAAAATCGGCCTGCAGGCTGGCCGGAAAATGAAGATTGGCCGCGGTCTTGTCGATGTCGGTGATGGCGGAGCCCAGGGAAGCATTCGACGCGAGGTTGAAAGACACCGTGACCGCCGGAAATTGCCCCTGGTGTTCGATGGAGAGCGCCTCGGTGGTCTCGGTTGCGTGGGTGAACGCGCCCAGAGGCACGGCGTTCGCCGACGTCGCGGCGGTGCTCGTATTGGGCGTGGTTCCGGCGATGGTGCCCCCGTTGATCGACGAAGTCCCCTGCGCCGCGCTGGTGGCCGCCAGCACCGGGGCGGGCGCCGTGAGCACATTGGCCGACGGCGTGTACTTCACGCTGCTGGTCAGAGCATTCGATCCGGCCGAAGCGGAAGCGGAAGCAGCATAGTTGGTCGCCGCGGCCGTGCCGCTGGCCCCGGACGATGCGCCGGTCTGGATGTACAGATCGCCCAGGTTGGCCGGGTTCTGCTGCCACTGCGGCGCCGTTTCCAGCACCACGTGGTACTGGTTCAGCTGCGTATACAGCGTGCTGATCTGCCGCTGCCCGTACGAGTCGTACAGCGTGTTGTCGATCGTCGTCGGCGCGATGCCCAGACGCGAAGCCGTGACCCTGTCGATCATCAGCGACACGGCGCGTCCGCCGGTCTGCTGATCGGTGGCCACGTCTTCCAGATCCGGCAGCTTCTTCAGCTGCGCCACGAACCGGTTCGTCCACAGGTTCAGCTCGTTGACGTCCGGATCCTCCAGCGTGTACTGGTACTGCGTGCGGCTCACGCGATCGTCGACGGTGATGTCCTGCACCGGCTGCATGTACAGATGAATGCCGGTAATTTTGCCCAGATTGTTCTGCAGCCGGCGAATGACATCCGACGCGTTCAGGTCCCGCTGGCTCAGCGGCTTCAGGTTGATGTCGATGCGGCCGCTGTTCAGGGTGGTATTGATGCCGTCCACACCAATGAAAGAGGAGATGCTCTCGACGGCCGGGTCCTGCAGGATCACATTCGCGAGCTGCTGCTGTTTGGCGGACATCGCGCTGAACGAGATCGCTTCCGAAGCCTGAGAGATGCCCTGGATCACGCCCGTGTCCTGCACCGGAAAGAATCCCTTCGGGATCACGATATAGAGGAAGACGGTCAGCACCAGCGTGCCCAGCGCGATCAGCAGCGTGATGCCCTGGTAGCGCAGCACCACGCGCAGCGTCCGGCCGTAGAAGGCGATCATCCGGTTGAAGACGTGCTCGGAGGCGCGGTAAAAGCGCGTTTGCTGCTCTTCCGGGTTATGGCGCAGGATGCGCGAGCACATCATCGGGGTGAGCGTCAGCGAGACGACCGCGGAGATGATGATCGTCACCGCCAGGGTAACGGCAAACTCGCGAAACAGCCGTCCCACCACATCGCCCATAAACAGCAGCGGGATGAGCACCGCGATCAGCGAGACGGTCAGCGAAATGATGGTGAAGCCGATCTGCGACGCGCCGGTCAGCGCCGCCTGCATCGGCGACATGCCTTCTTCCAGATAGCGCGCAATGTTCTCGATCATCACGATGGCATCGTCCACCACAAAACCCGTGGAGATGGTGAGCGCCATCAGCGAGAGATTGTCCAGGCTGTACCCCAGCATGTACATGACCGCGAAGGTGCCGATCAGCGACAGGGGTACGGCCACGCTGGGAATGATGGTGGCGTAGAGACTGCGCAGGAACAGGAAGATGACCAGCACCACCAGGCCGATGGTCAGCATCAGCTCGAACTCGACATCGTCGACCGAGGCCTGAATGCTGGTGGTCATGTCGGTCAGCGTCTGAATCCGGATCGACGCCGGCAGCCCGGTTTCCAGCTGCGGCAGAATCTTCTGAATGCTGCGCACCACCGTGATGGTGTTCGCCCCGGGTTGTCGCTGGATGTTGAGAATGATGGCCGGCGTCTTGTTCATCCATGCGGCCTCCTTCGTGTTCTCAACTCCGTTGACGACGTTGGCGACGTCCTTCACAAACACCGGCGCCCCGTTGCGGTAAGCAACGACCACATCCTTGTACTCGCTGGCCTCGGTGATCTGATCGTTGGAGTCGATCTGATAATCCTGGCGCGGGCCGTCGAAGTTGCCCTTGGCGGAGTTGGTGCTCGCATCCGTCAGAGCGGTGCGCAGATCCTCCATGTTCAAACCGTAGGAGGAGAGCGCGACCGGGTTTGCCTGAATGCGCACAGCCGGCTTCTGGCCGCCGCTGATGCTGACCAGGCCCACCCCGGCGAGCTGCGAGATCTTCGGCGCGAGCCGCGTGTCGATCAGGTCCTCCACCTGCGACAGCGGCAGCGTGTTGGAGGTGATGCCCAGGGTCAGAACCGGCGCGTCCGCGGGATTGGTCTTGTTGTAAACCGGCGGCGAAGGCAGATCGGAGGGCAGGAAGGATCCGCCCCCATTGATCGCGGCCTGCACTTCCTCTTCCGCCACGTCGATGGACATCGACAGATTGAACTGCAGCACGATGACCGAAACCCCGCCGGCGCTGGTGGAGGTCATCTGGCTCAGGCCCTGCATTTCGCCGAACTCGCGCTCCAGCGGCGCGGTGATCGTGGTCGCCGTCACATCCGGGCTGGCCCCGGGATAGAACGTCAGCACCTGGATGGTGGGATAATCCACCTCCGGCAGCGCCGAAACCGGCAGCTGCGTGTAGGCCACAATGCCTACCAGCAGGATGGCGGCCATCAGCAGCGACGTCGCTACCGGCCGCAGAATAAACGGGCGAGACGGACTCACGGGGCGTTGCTCTCGCCGGAGATGGTGGTCTGCATCACCGGCAGTCCGACTTTCGAAATGCTGACCGAGGAGCCGTCGATCAGCTTTTCAAAGCTGCTGTCGGCCACTACCTCGCCGGCCTGAATGCCCTGGACGGCGGTTGAGTTTTCGTCGCTGGCCCCGGGTTTCACCGTGCGCATCACGACGTGGTACTGCTGTTTTCCTCCCTGGGCGCCGGCGCTGCTCGGGCTGGCCGGTGCCGGGGCAGCGCCGCTCTTCTGCGCCGCGCCGGCTGCCGGAGCCTTCGCTCCCTGGCTGCCTCCGCCGCTGCTGGGCTTGCTCGGTCCCTTTTCAATCACGAAGACATACGCCGTGTCGCCGTTGTGCTGAATGGCCGACGACGGCAAAAGAACCTGATTCTGCAGCGTTGCCACCAGCAGCTTCGCATTCACAAACTGGTTCGGGAACAGAGTGCCCTTGCTGTTGGCGAACTCGGCGCGCAGCTTCACCGTGCCGGTGGTCGTGTCGATCAGGTTATCCACCGTCAGCAGCCGCCCGGTCGCAATCTGCGCCGCGTTGGAGCGATCCCACGCTTCCACCGGCATCTTGGTCCCCTTGCGCAGCGGCCCCAGCACCTGCTCCAGATTGTCCTCGGCGACCGTGAAGATGACGGTGATGGGCTCCATCTGGGTGACCACCACCAGCGTCGTGCCGGAATTCGCCGTGACCAGGTTGCCGGGATCGACCAGGCGCAGGCCCACGCGCCCCGTGATCGGCGAAACGATGTGGCAGTAGCCAAGCTGCACCTGGTCGTACTGCACGACGCCCTGGTCGTTTTTCACCGTGCCTTCATCCTGCAGAACCAGCTTTTCCTGGTCTTCCAGGGTCTGGCGGGGAATCGCGTTTTTGGCCCAGGCCGTCTGATAGCGGGCCAGGTCCATCCGCGCTTCGGCCAGCAGGTTCTGATCCCGTTCCAGGGTGCCCTGCGCCTGGACAAGCGTGGCCGCGTAAGGGCGCGGATCGATGTCCACCAGCGGATCGCCCTTATGAACCGTCTGCCCCTCGCGATAGTGGACTTCGGTCACCAGACCCGTGACCTGGGCGGTGATCGAATCCATGTATACCGGGGTCACCGTTCCGATGGAGCTGAGATAAATTCCCAGGCTCCCGGTCTTCGCGGTCGCCGGCACCACCGGGACCGTTCCCTGCCCCACGCCATGACGGCCACGCCCCACGGCCGCCTGCTGGCCTTTCTGGTGCTGCGTGATAACCCAGTAAAAAAGGAGTCCAAAAGCGATCAGAACAACCGCCCAGATCCAGCGATGGCGGCTCTTGCGAGGAGGCGGCGTCGTCGACGGCGGCGGAAGCTGGTGATCCGGCGGAGCAATGGAGGCAGTGGGTTCAGGAGTCATCGGCAGTTGTATCGTTCACCTGGTTCAATATGGAAAACTCGGAGGGGTATCGCTGTCGCGGCTGGCAACAATAGCGATGAAAATCGCGTCAAATCTGGAGTTTATCACCGCTGACAGCCGCTTAAGATCAACGCCCGTACACAAAATAGCCACCTCTGTTTCCTCTCATGGAGGCGGTCCGGGCGAATGCCTCAGGAGCCCGCGGTGATGCTGTAAGGGACGAGTGAGCCATCCATTTGGACGCACGCCGCGGACGCCTGCCGGCGCGGAGCAGGAAGCCTCCGCCCGCCGGCCGGGTGCCTGGCCGCCCCGGCCGTTTTTCTCATCCGGCCATCCCCCGCCTTCGGGGTACTATCGGACGAAGAGGTAACAACTTACGCCGCATACCCCCGCATCCAACCGACTACCCCGGCGTGGCACAGGCATGAATATCCCTGTCCGGCGTACGACCGGGCCATCCCCCTCTGTGAGTCGATGAGCGGCAACGGTCAGTCAGGTTCTCAAAACGCATGGGGGGATCGGATCCGAGCCCTTCGCAACACCCCTCCGGTCCTGAAGCTGCTCTGGATCTCCGGCCGCGGCGTCGTCACCTGGGGACTCATCCTGCGCGTCCTGCAGCCGATCGCCTCTTTCGGCATCGGCCTCGTCGCCGCCAACATCCTCGGAGGCGTCGCGGACGCCATCACCCACCAGCCGCCCCTGCGCCATTTCTGGTGGTGGGTCATCGCCGAAGTCGCCCTCGCGCTCATCAATGGCATTCTCAGCCGGTCCATGGACTACACCGACCAGCTCCTCTCCGACCGCTATACCAATCACGTCAGCGTCAAGGTCATGGAACAGGCGGCGCGCCTCGACCTGACCACCTACGAGGACCCCGCCTTCTACGATCGCCTGGAGCGCGCGCGGGTGCAGGCCACCGACCGCCTCGCCATGATCCAGCAGATGGGCCGCCTCTTCCAGCAGATCATCATGACCCTGATCTGGAGCGCCGTGCTCATCTACCGCTCCCCGCTGATGATCGTCCCCCTGATCATGGGCGTGCTCCCTTCCTTTATAGGAGAGACCCATTTCGCCTTCCTCGGCTACGAACAGAACTTCCGCCAGACTCCCCGCAAACGCATCATGGACTACCTCCGCCAGGTGGGCGGCAGCAAGGAGTCCGCGAAAGAGCTGAAGCTCTTCAACCTCAGCGGCTACCTCACGGATCGCTTCCGCGTCCTGGCCCAGGGCATTTATGAAGAGAACGTCTCCCTGGCCAACAGAAAAATGCTGTGGGGCGGCCTGCTCTCGCTCATCAGCACCCTCGGCTACTACGGCGCCTACGTGTACGCCATCTGGGAAGCCATCAGCGGCAAGTATCCCAACGTCGCCGCGTTCGCTCTGGTCACGCTGGCCATTCAGCAGGCCAGCAGCAACTTCCAGCAGGCCTTCTCCACCGCGTCCGGCATCGCCGACCAGGCGCTCTTCCTCACCGATCTCATCGAGTTCTTCAACGTCAAGCCGACCGTGCAAAGCAAGCCGAACGCCCTGCCCGCGCCCAAGCCCATCCGCCGCGGCTTCGAATTCCAGAACGTCTCCTTCGCCTATCCCGGTACCGAGCGCCGCGTCCTCAAGGATTTCAATTTCACCATCGAGCCCGGCCAGCGCATCGCCCTCATCGGCGAAAACGGCCAGGGCAAGACCACCGTGGTCAAGCTGATCACCCGCCTCTACGATCCGACCGAAGGCCAGATCCTCCTCGACGGCGTCGATCTCCGCGAGTACTCCATCGAAGATCTCCACCACGAGATGGGCGTCATCTTCCAGGACTTCATGCGCTACGAGATGACCGTGAAGGAAAACATCGGCGTAGGCCATGTTGAGGTCCCGCACACCGACGAAGAAATTGAGTTCGCGGCGCAGAAGAGCCTCGCGGCCGACGTGGTGAAGAAGCTCGCCGGCGGTTACGACCAGATGCTGGGCCGGCGCTTCGTCAGCGGCGTCGATCTCTCCGGCGGCGAGTGGCAGCGGATCGCTCTGGCCCGCGCCTATCTGCGCGATGCCCAGCTGCTCATCCTCGACGAGCCCACCGCCGCTCTCGACGCAAAAAGTGAGCTCGAAGTATTTGAGCGATTTGCCGAGCTGACTGCCGGTAAGATGGCCTTGCTCATCTCGCATCGCTTCTCCACCGTGCGCATGGCCGATCGCATCGTTGTTCTCGCCGACGGCCACCTGGTGGAGGAAGGTACGCATCAGCAACTGATGGCGCTGGGTGGCCGTTATGCGGAAATGTTCGAGATGCAGGCGGCCAGCTACCGCTAGCGAGGTGGGCTAAATGACGGGACAGGTGACGATGATCAACGAACAGCGACTGCGGGAGGCCGGCCTTGTGCCCGACCAGCTCCGCGCCGCCGCCCGCGAAGACCGGCATCGCTGGAGGACCGTCCGTCAGGCCCAGGATCTCGACGCCTTCGCCGCCCGCATGGAGGCCGCCGGCCGCCACCTCGACACCCTCACCGCCGCCCTCGACCAGCTGCCCACCACCGGCTGGCCCGGCCCCGAGCCGCTGCTCGAAATCCGCGAAAACCCGCGCCTGATGCGCTCTGTCCTCTCCGAGCTGCGCACCGTGCGCCGCAAGCTGCGCCGTCTGCCCTTCGCCGTCACTGACGATCACCAGGCCGAACCGCGCAGCGCCACCGTTGCCGGCGCCTACCTGGCCGCCGCCGGTTCGGTATGGAATGCCGACGCCCTCCGCATCTATCTCGACGAGCTGCAAAAACCCGAGCCCCTGCTGCTGGAAGAATTGTGGGTTCTCCCGGTGATGCTCCGTTTCCGCCTGCTGGAACTCATCCTCGAACAGGCCGCGGCTCGCCTGCGGGCGCTTTCGCTTGAGAACGACGTCCCCGGCTTCACCGGCGAAGCTGGCGAGCCCGCCTTCGCCCAGCTCCTCACCACCCGCATCCAGTCGCTGCGCGAAATTGCCTTTGTCGACTGGTTCTTCGTGATGGAGCCCCTCGTCGTCTTCGACGCCGTCCTGCGCGAAGATCCGGCGGGTTCCTACCCGAAAATGGATTTCGACAGCCGCGAGGTCTACCGCAAGCAGGTGGCGCGGATCGCCCGCTATGCCGACTGCTCCGAGACCGAGGTCGCGCGCGCGGCCATCAACATGGCAAAAGCCGCGCAGCAGCAGCCCATCGCCGATCCCCGAGTCTATCTGCGCCGTTCCCACGTCGGCTATTACCTGGTGGACAAGGGCTTCGAGGACCTCAAGGGCAACATCGGGTATCACCCGCGCTTTATCGATCGCATCCGCACCGCGCTGCGCCACAACGCCGATGACTTCTTCATCGGCGGCATCGAAGTGCTGACGGTCATTTTGATTGCCGCCATTCTTCTGCCGCTCATTCCCAATTACTCCATCATCGGCGGCCTGACCATCGCCTTTCTGATGCTGCTCATTCCCGCCACCCAGGGCGCTGTCGATCTGGTGAACAACACCATCTCCTCCCTCTTCCGGCCGCTCCCGCTGCCGCGCCTCGATCTGACCGACGGCATCCCCGTCGAATTCAGCACCATGGTCGTGGTTCCCACGCTGCTGCTCAACGAGGCGCAGGTTCGCGAGCTGGTCGACGAGCTGGAGATTCGCTGCCTCGCCAATCCCGATCCGAATCTGCACTTCGGTCTGCTCACCGATCTGCCCGATTCCGTCACCCGTCCCCGCGAAGACGACCGCGATCCTCTCGTCGATCTCGCCGTGAACCTCATCAACGATCTGAATGCGCGCTACCAGGGCCAGCGCAAATACGGACATTTCCTCCTCCTCCACCGCCACCGCATCTTTAACGCGCGCCAGGGCGTGTGGATGGGCTGGGAGCGCAAGCGCGGCAAGCTCCTCGATCTGAATAAGCTGCTCATGGGCGAATTCGACGCCTTCCCGGTCAAGGCCGGCGATACCGGCGTGCTGCGGCGCGTGCGCTACATCATCACTCTCGATTCCGATACGCAGCTGCCCCGCGGCACCGCGCATGCTCTGGTCGGCGCCATGGCCCATCCGCTCAACCGCGCTGTCATCGATCCGGTGCGGCGCATCGTCACCGACGGCTACGGCATCCTGCAGCCGCGCGTCGGCGTCAGCGTGCATTCGGCTTCACGCTCCCGCATGGCCAACATCTACTCGGGCCAAACCGGCTTCGACATCTACACCCGCGCCATCTCCGACGTCTATCAGGACCTCTATGGCGAAGGCAGCTTCACCGGCAAGGGCATCTACGAAGTCGCGACCCTGCACTCCGTGCTGGAGAAGCGCTTCCCGCGCAATTCCCTGCTCAGTCACGACCTCATCGAAGGCGCTTATGCGCGCGCCGGCCTCGCCACCGACGTCGAAGTCATCGACGATTACCCCTCCCACTACAGCGCCTACACCCGCCGCAAGCATCGCTGGGTGCGTGGCGACTGGCAGATCGCGCAGTGGCTCTTCGGCCGCGTTCCCGACGAGTCCGGTAAGTTTGTCCGCAATCCCATTTCCACCATCTCGCGCTGGAAGATTCTCGACAATCTCCGCCGCTCGCTCGTGGAACCGGCCACCATGGTGCTGCTCGTGGCGGGCTGGCTGGGCCTGCCCGGCGGCCCCGTCTACTGGACCCTGGTCACGCTCTTCCTGCTGTTTGTCCCGGTCTTCATCCAGCTCATCTTTGGCCTGGGTCGCGCCATGTTCATTGAGCAGGAAGGCGTCGTCCAGGATGTTCTCACCGGCTTCCATCAGTCCATCATTACCACCCTGCTCACGCTCACCTTCCTGCCGCACCAGACCATGATGGCCATCGACGCCATCGTGCGTTCAACCGTCCGCCGCATGGTCACCGGCCAGCGCCTGCTCGAATGGGAAACCGCGGCTGAAGCGGAAGCCTCGCAACGGCGCATCTCCACCGTCGATCGCTACCTGACCCTCACCCCCATCGTCTCCGCCATCCTTGCTCTGCTTCTGGCCCTGCTCCATCCTTTCGCGCTCCTTCCCGCCGCGCCCATCCTCGTCCTCTGGGGATTTGAGCGCGACGTCACGGCGTGGCTCAACAAGCCGCCTCGCGAACCCCGCCAGCAGCTGCGCCGGGAAGACAATCTGTTCCTGCGCGAATATGCGCTGCGCGTGTGGCGCTTCTTCTTTGAATTTGGCGGCGCGCGCCACAATTACCTCATCCCCGACAATGTGGAGGAAGACGGCCTCTTCGAAGCCGCCCGCGTCTCTCCCACGAATCTCGGTCTGCTGTTCAATGCCAGGCAGGCGGCCTGCGAGTTCGGATTCCTGACCGTGCCGGAGTACGCCGAGCTCATGCAGCGCAGTTACGCCACCATGGCGAGGCTGCCGCTCTTCAAAGGACACCTCTACAACTGGTACACCACCGACACACTCGAGCCACTGCGCCCCATCACGGTCTCTTCTGTCGACAGCGGTAACTTTGTCGCGTCGCTCTATACCGTGAAAACCGGCACCCTCGAGCTGCTGAAGCGCCCCCTGCTGGACCAGCGCCTCTTCGCCGGCCTCGACACGCATCTGCGCCTGCTGCACACGCTGAAGAACGTGCCTCAGGCCATCGCATCGCTGCGCGCCCCCGCTGACTCCACCGAATCGCCCGCGTGGCTGTCATGGACGCTGTCTCCGCAGACCAGCGCCGCCTTTGCCGGTCTGCCGCCCTACACCGAGCCCTCTCTGGACGAAACGCTCTGGTGGACCAATGAAACGAAGGCGCGCATCGACAGAATCGCCACCCTGGTCAGCGATTATCTGCCCTGGCTGAAACCCGAGTACGCGCCGATCGAGGGCATGCTTTTCGAAAAACCACCCGCTGACGCTGCATTGCACCCGGTGCCCGCCGCGCAGGCTCCGGCCGGCGCCGCGCTCCCGACTCTGGAAGAAAGCCCGGCGTTTGTCGCCGCGCTGGAGCAGCGCCTCGCCGTCCCGCGGCTCATGCCCGAGTCCGCGGAGATTGCCGCTCTCATCGCCCGCCTGCGGCTCGATCTCACCCGCGCCCGCGCCCGGCTCACCGCGCTCGTCACCAGCGTGCAAAAGGTCTCTGCGGAAGCAGGACGCCTGGCCGACAATACCGACTTTGCCTTCCTGGTCAACAAAGACCGCCTGCTGCTCTCCATCGGATACGAATTTGCCACCAGCAAAATCCACTGGGCCTGCTACGACATGCTCGCCTCCGAGGCGCGCATTGCCACCTATATTGCCGTGGCCCGCGGCGAGTTATCCCAGCAGGGATGGTTCAAGATGTCGCGCGTGCATACCCAGGCGTACGGCTCGTCCGTCCTGCTCTCCTGGACCGGCACCATGTTTGAGTACCTGATGCCCGCTCTGTGGATGCGCAGCTATCCGGATACCCTGCTCTCCCGCTCCATCCACAGCGCGGTGGCCATTCAGCGCGCCTACGCCAAAGAGCACAACATTCCCTGGGGCATTTCGGAATCAGGCTACGCGGCAAAAACCGATCAGGGCCACTACCACTATCAGGCCTACGGCATTCCCCAGATCGCGCTCAAGTGGGACGCGACGGCAGGCCCCGTCGTTTCCCCTTACTCCACATTCCTCGCTCTGAACGTCGAGCCGACCGCGTCCATCCAAAACCTGCGCCGCATGGCCGCCGAGGGCTGGACCGGAGCCTATGGCTTTTACGAAGCCGTCGACTTCACCGGCCAGCAACCGGAAGTCGTGCGCGAGTGGATGGCCCACCACCAGGGCATGTGCATCCTCGGCCTGCTGAACCTGCTCGAAGACAATGCGATGCAGCGCTGGTTCTACGAAAATCCGCAGATGCGGTCCGTCGAGTTGCTCCTGCACGAGAAACCGATGCGCGAGACCGCCGCGAAATCCGAAGCGCCCCCGCCCGCGAAAAAGGCAAAGAAGCCCGCAGCCCTGAAAAAAGCGGGTTAGTATTCTGTCCTCGAAACCTCTGCTGCAATCACTTCGGGGCTTGTGTCAGGGCACGACTTCAGTCGTGCCGAAAACGCCCAAAAAGGTTCTGGGGCTTTGAGCCCGGCATCTTCCATACCGGCACGCCCTCTCGCCTTCGTGAGAGAAACGTGTCAGGGCATGGCTTCAGCCATGCCGCAAGCCGCTCAAAAAGAGGTTGGGCTTTAGCCCCTGAGGGCGACCCGCAGAGCACAATTCCAACCCCTGTCGAAGTCCCGTCACCTCGCCGGCTCGTAGTTCAGATTCGGCCCAAGCCAGCGCTCCACTTCGCCGAGGCTCATGCCCTTCCGCTCGGCATAATCCGCCACCTGATCGCGATCGATCTTCCCCACGGCAAAATACCGCGACTCGGGATGCGCGAAATAGAACCCGCTCACGCTCGACCCCGGCCACATCGCGAACGACTCCGTCAGCCGCATCCCGGTGTTCCGCTCCACATCCAGCAGCCGCCACAGCGTTCCCTTTTCCGTGTGGTCCGGACACGCCGGATACCCCGGCGCCGGCCGAATCCCGCGATACTTCTCGGAAATCAGCTCGGCAGGCGTGAATTTCTCCGCGCATCCATAGCCCCACTCGCGGCGCGCCCGCTGATGCAGAAATTCCGCAAACGCCTCCGCCAGCCGATCCGCCAGCGCCTCCGCCATGATCGCGTTGTAGTCGTCGTGCTCGGCCTTGAAGCCCTGCACCAGCTCCGGCAGCCCGATGCCGCTGGTCACCGCAAACGCCCCCATCGTGTCCTGCAGCCCGGTCTCCTTTGGAGCGATAAAGTCCGCCAGCGACCGGCAAGGCTCCTTCCCTTCCCGATTCGCCTGCTGCCGCAGAAAGTGCAGCCGATCCAGCACCGTTCCGCGCGAATCATCCGTGTACAGCTCAACGTCGTCGCCCACGCCCTGCGCCGCGAAAAATCCATACACGCCCCGCGCGGTCAGCAGATTCTCATCGATGATCCGATCCAGCAGCGCACTCGCATCGTCAAACAGCAGCCGCGCCTGCGTGCCCTGCTGGGCGTCGTCGAGAATCCTCGGATAAATCCCCTTCAGCTCCCACGCATGAAACAGCGGGCTCCAGTCGATATACGCCCGCAACTCGGCAAGCGAAACGCCATCCACCACCCGCACGCCCGTGAACGCCGGCTCCGCAAGATCCTCCGCCCGCCACGCAATCGGCGTCCGCCGCGCCCGCGCCTCAGTCAGTGAAATCGTCGCCTGCCGTGGCGTGGCGTATGCCTTGCGAACCGCCGCGTATTCCACATGCAGCTGCGTGACAAACGCCGGCTTGTTCTCGTCGCTCAGCAGACTGCTCGCCACCGGAACCGCGCGGCTGGCATCGACCACGTGCACCACCGGCTGGCTGTAGTGCGGCGCAATGCGGATCGCCGTATGCGCGCGGCTGGTCGTCGCTCCCCCGATCAGCAGCGGAACCCTGAACTCCAGCCGCTCCATCTCCCGCGCCACGTGCACCATCTCGTCCAGCGACGGAGTAATCAGCCCGCTCAGCCCAATCAGGTCGGCCCCTTCCAAACGAGCGCGCTCCAGAATCTTCTCCGCCGGGACCATCACCCCCATGTCGATCACTTCGTAGTTATTGCAGGCCAGCACCACGCCCACAATATTCTTCCCAATGTCGTGTACGTCGCCCTTCACGGTCGCCAGCAGAATCTTCCCCTGCGTCTTCACCGCGTGCCCGGCCGCGGCCAGCGCCGCCTTCTCCGCTTCCATGTATGGCGTGAGCCAGGCCACCGCCTTCTTCATCACCCGTGCGGATTTCACCACCTGCGGCAAAAACATCTTCCCCGCGCCAAACAGATCCCCCACCACGCTCATCCCGTCCATCAGCGGGCCTTCGATCACCGCCAGCGGCCGCCCCAGCTTCACCCGCGCCTCTTCGGTATCCGCTTCGATATGCGCGTCGATCCCCTTCACCAGAGCGTGGCTCAGCCGCTCTTCCACCGTGCCGCTCCGCCACTCCTCCGCCTGCTTTTCGACCGCGACCCTGTCGGTGCCCGCAACCTTGAGCGACTCGCCATACGTCACCAGCCGCTCCGTCGCATCGGCGCGCCGATTCAGCAGCACGTCCTCCACCAGCGCCTTCAGCTCCGGCTCGATCTCCTCGTAAATCTCCAGCTGCCCCGCGTTGACGATCCCCATATCCAGCCCCGCCGCAATGGCGTGATACAGAAACGCCGCATGCATCGCCTCGCGCACCTTATTGTTGCCGCGGAAACTGAATGAAATATTCGAGACCCCGCCGCTCACCTTCGCATGCGGCAAATTCTCCTTAATCCACTGCGTCGCGCGGATAAAATCCACCGCGTAGTTGTTGTGCTCCTCCATCCCCGTCGCCACCGTCAAAATGTTCGGGTCGAAGATGATGTCCTCAGCCGGGAAGCCCAGCTCATCCACCAAAATCCGGTAAGCGCGCTCGCAGATGCGGATTTTTTCCTCATACGTCGCCGCCTGTCCGCGCTCATCGAAAGCCATCACCACCACGGCCGCGCCATACTTCTGCACCGTCGCCGCGTGCTCGCGAAACTTCGCCTCCCCCTCCTTCAGCGAAATGGAGTTCACGATGCCCTTGCCCTGCATGCACTTCAGCCCGGCCTCGATCACCTCCCATTTCGACGAGTCGATCATGAACGGCACCGCCGCCACTTCCGGCTCGGAAGCGAGCAGCAGCAAAAAGCGCGACATCGCCGCCACGCCATCGATCATCCCCTCGTCCATGCAGATGTCGAGCACGTTCGCCCCGCTGTCCACCTGCTGCCGCGCCACGCTGACCGCCTCTTCGTACTTCCCTTCCTTCACGAACCGCGCGAACTTCGGCGACCCCGCCACATTCGTCCGCTCCCCGATCATGATGAAGACCTTCTCCTGCTGCGTGAACGGCCGCGACCCCGAAAGCCGCAACGGCAGGAATGCCTCTCCGGTCCCGCTCAGCGCGCCTGCATCCACCTCAATGACGGAAGTCGGCTGTAACCTGAAACCTGCAACCTGTAATCTGTCCCCTGCGCCCTGTGCCCTGTGCTCTGTGCCCTGAGCTCCGCCCCCCAGCGGCCGCGCCGGCTGCCCCTCCAGCGCCTTCGCAATCGCCGCAATGTGCTCCGGAGTATTCCCGCAGCACCCGCCCGCAATATTGATCAGCCCGCCGCGCGCAAAGTCGCCCAGGTACTTCGCCATGTCGCCCGGCCCAAAATCAAACCCTGTCGGCGACAGCGGATTCGGCAAGCCCGCATTCGGATACGCCGAGATCGCCACATCGGCCTTCTCCGACAGCTCTTCCAGAAATGGATACATCAGGTCCGGCCCCAGCGAGCAATTCAGCCCCACCGAAAGCGGATGCACATGCTCCACCGCATCCCAAAACGCGGCCACCGTCTGCGCGGAGATCATCGTCTCGCCGCCGCGGCCCACCGCCGCCGAGATCATCACCGGCAATTCCCGCCCTGCCGCCGTCAGCCCGTCTTCGTCGAACACTTCGCGAACCGCCACCAGCGCCGCCTTCGCATTCAGCGAATCGAAAATCGTCTCCACCAGCAGCAAATCCACGCCACCCGCCAGCAGCGCGCGCACCTCGTGCTTATACGCCGCCTTCACCTGATCGAAGGTGATCACCCGGAACCCCGGATCGTCCGCGTCCGGCGAGTTCGACAACGAAACCGTCAGCGGCCCGATGGCCCCGGCCACAAACCGCTGCCGGCCGGTGGCATTGCCCACGCGGTCCGCCCACATCCGGCACTGCCGCGCACTCTGCTCGTTGATCTCCCACGCCAGCTTGTCAAGAAACGGATCGGCAAGGATCTTCTCGTAGAACTCCGGATCCTTCCGTCCCCCATGCTCGCGCGGATCCTCGACAAAGAACTCGCTCTGCGCGATCGAAGTCGCGCCAAAGGTGTTGGTCTCGATAATGTCCGCCCCCGCTTCCAGAAACCGCCGATGAATGTCGCCAATCATCTCCGGCTGCGTCAGCGTGAACAAGTCACCGTTGTTGAGCAGATCCTTCGGCGCGTCGCGAAAGCGCTCCCCGCGCATATCGGCTTCCGTCATGCCGTAGGTGCGGATGGTCGTGCCCATCGCGCCGTCGATGATGGCAATGCGCTGTTCGAGAATCCGCCGCAGCGGATGGTCAGGGTTGCGGTTGGATCGAGTGTCGGTCATCGGAAGGAATGCGTCCTGGGGTCCTGGGGTTGTGCCCCGAAAGTTCGTGAGCTCATCGCGGAGGTCATTCTGAGTGCACGGGGCCCCAAACGTCTTTCAGTTTGGGGGTGGTAAGCGAAGAATCTGCGGTTGTCTCCTCAGCCGGCTGAGACGAACTTCCGGAACGCCACCTATGATCCTAACCAACTCGTCGCCCACCTCGAACCAGGGAAGGTCCGGCAGTGCCCGCCGCTCATTGGATGGCCCGATTTCTGAACGGAATGGAGCGGGTCCCCCACCCCCGGTGCCCCACATCTGCCCAGTTTTGGGCGGATGTGGGAGATGAAGCCCTCAACCCACTTGGGTGCCCCATCCTTGTCGCGCCTTTGCGACAGGGTGGGAGGCAGAAATACTCAACCAGCACCCACCCCGGTGCCCCACATCTGCCCAGTTTTGGCGGATGTGGGAGATGAAGCCCTCAACCCACTTGGGTGCCCCATCCTTGTCGCGCCTTTGCGACAGGGTGGGAGGCAGAAATACCCAACCAGCACCCACCCCGGGTGCCCCACATCTGCCCGGTTTCGGCAGATGTGGGAGACGCGGGTGTCCCATGCCTGGCCGCCTTCGACTTGACATCGGAAGCAGGCCTCATCCGCCCCGAGACTACAAAAACCCGCTACTTCGTCGAATCCGAGTGCGTCGCAACCCCCGGCATCCCCACCGCCGCCGTCAGCATGTCTTCCTTGCGCATCACCAGATTGGTGGCATTCAGGCTGGCCAGCTCGAAGCCGTGTCCGTGCGTGATCGCATCCGTGGGACACGCCTCCACGCAGTAGCCGCAGAAGATGCACCGGTTGTAGTCGATGTTGTAGACCTTCGCGTACCGCTCCGAGCTCGAAATGCGCTTCTCGGCCGTATTCTCATCGGCTTCAATATAGATACAGTTCGAAGGGCAGGCCGCCGCGCACAGAAAACACGCGACACACTTTTCCAGCCCGTTCTCGTCCCGCTGCAGCACGTGCGCGCCGCGGAAGCGCTCCTGGAACACCGCTCCCCGCAGCGGCCCTTTGCCGTCGGGATAGTTCTCCACTTCCGTGGGCTGAAACATCTCCCGGAAGGTGATGCTCATCCCTTTGGCGATAGCAGCGGCGTTGCGAACGATCGACATACTCCCAGTATATGGGATGACCCCCGATCCGCTTCCGTCGCACCGGCCCGGCGTCCACTCTGCCGTAACGTCGCCGCCGCGCTGTCGAATCGCCGCCTCCCCCGTGCTATTCTCAGGGCGAGCCGAACCATGCGACGCACCGCTTCCATTCCGGGCATTTTTAGCTGCAGGAACTGGAACCGGGCCTTCGTCCGCGCCATCGCGCCGCGCCGCTTCTTCCGCGTTCTGCCTACCCGCACACGACCGAGTCTCTTCGGCAGCGACTAGTCACCGCTGCTCGCGCCGCATCTGCCCAGCGGCGTGCCCGAAGATGACCTCTCTCACCGATCTGTCATCTGGATTCCGCCGATGGCCCGACAGCCGCTTTCCACCTGCAAGGAGCGAAACATGACTGCCACTGCTGACATTCTGACCCAGTACGGACCCAAACTGAAGACGGCGCTGCCCGGCCCCGAGGCGAAACGGATCGTCGCTGCCGACGACCGCGTCATCTCGCCCAGCTATACCCGCTCCTATCCGCTGGTGGCCAGGCGCGGCCGCGGCGTGCGCATTGAAGACGTCGATGGCAACGAGTTCCTCGACTTTGCCGCCGGCATCGCCGTCGTCTCCACCGGCCACTGTCATCCCGCCGTCGTCGCCGCCATCCAGAAGCAGGCCGGCGAGCTGATCCACATGTCCGGTACCGACTTTTACTACGAATCGCTGGTGACCCTGTCGGAACGCCTGTCGGCCATCGCGCCCATGCCCGGCCCCCACCGCTTCTACTACGGCAACTCCGGCGCCGAAGCCATCGAGTGCGCCCTCAAGCTCGCCCGCTACCATACCGGACGCCAGAACATCATCGCCTTCCTCGGCGCCTTCCACGGCCGCACCATGGGCGCGCTCTCCCTCACCGCCTCCAAGCCGCAGCAGCGCCGCCGCTTTGCTCCCCTCGTGCCCGGCGTCACCCACATCCGCTATCCCTACGCGTACCGCGGCTGCTCCGGCGGACCCCAGGAAGAGCAGGAATTCGCCCTCGCCTGCGCCCGCTACATCGAAGACAAGCTCTTCCACACCGTTCTGCCTCCGGAAGAGGTCGCCGCCATCTTTGTCGAGCCGATTCAGGGCGAGGGCGGCTATGTTGTTGCACCCACGATCTTTATGCAGGAGCTGCGCCGCATCTGCGACAAACACGGCATTCTGCTGGTCGCCGACGAGGTCCAGTCCGGCGCCGGACGCACCGGCAAATGGTGGGCCATCCAGCACACCGGCGTTGAGCCGGACATCGTTTGCTCGGCCAAAGGCATTGCTTCCGGCATGCCGCTGGGCATTTGCATGTCGAAAGCGTCCATTATGGACTGGAAGCCGGGCTCGCATGCCTCCACCTTCGGCGGCAATCCGGTCTGCATCGCGGCCGCGTTGGCCACGATCGATGTCCTTGAGAAAGAAGGACTTGCCAACGCAGCGGCGCAGGGTGAGAAGCTCTTCAGCCGGCTCCACGGCTGGCCCAAAAAGCATTCCATCGTTGGCGATGTCCGCGGTCGCGGCCTCATGATCGGCGTCGAGATCGTAAAGGATCAGCAAACCCGCGAGGTGGCTCCGGCGCTCCGAGACCGGATCGTCGATCTGGCCTTCGAGCGCGGCCTGCTCATCCTCGGCTGCGGCGAGAACTCCATCCGGCTCGCTCCCCCGCTCATCGTCAACGAGCAGGAGTGCTCCATCGCCATGGACATCTTCGAGGAGTGCATCGCGATCGCCGAGAAGGAAGCCTGAGTTTTCCCTGGAGATTGCCCCTCTCCAGGAAAAGCCGCTGCCCCACAAATGGTGCACAGGACGAGGGTAATACCCAAAAGGTATTACCCTCGTTTAATTGAAAACAAAGTAGTTGTTGAGGTCCTCACCCAGGGGGGTGGGTCTACGCCATGCCGTAAGGGTCGACGGCAGCCAGCGGAAGCCCTCAGCGCCCGCGATTGCGCCGAGCCTGGCGCTTCGCCTGCCGCCCAAAGAAAATCCCGGCCACCAGGAAGACCGCGGAAATGGCGGCATTCGTCAGTCCCATGCGCAAATGGCCGTGATGCATGGCCAGCGCGGCGTTCAGGAACCAGACCGCGGCACCGAGATACCAGATCCAATTGAAATTTCGGCTCACTAAAAAATGGGATGCGCGACCGGATGCGGCCGCTACCTTTTTGATTTCGACCGCAAAAACCCTACTCGGAAGACACCGGCGGCCAGGGCTTTGTTCCGCACAAGTCCGAAGCAGCCCTGCGAATCTCCGCGACCCGCTTCCCCGGGATATGCTAAAAGGGTTTCGGAGTCTGAGAATTTTGATCAATGGCCAGGACATCATCGATCCGGTGAGCCCGAGGTTCACGGCCATCTGGCAATCGTCCAATCCCCGCGAACGTGAATGGATCGAAGAGATTTTCGGACCATGGATAGCCAGCCATGTGACCGACAGCAGGCACCAGATGGTGTTGGACAATGCCATCCTCTTCGACGCCTTCACCTATTGCGTTGACCCCGCCTATTATGCGCAGTTCCGGGGAAAAAATGCATTCCTGGTCGAATTTCTCGATGAGAATTACGAGGGAGGGCGATATGAGCTCTACCGAAACTTCCGCGGCGTCTTTCGCTGCCATTGGTCCGATGCATTCGTTCATGACCACGTGAGGAAATTGCCTCTCGGCTATGGCAAAGGAATGGCCCGAGGCGGACGCCCGATTCAGCCTGCTGCCAGAAGGCGCTATGTCTGGTCGTTCATAGGCCACGCGGGCAAATCCACGCGCCCCGATGCTGTGCGGGCGCTGGCATCCATCGAACCGCATTTCCTCTTTTCGACCGACGACGTTCCCGGACTGGCCATCCTGAACCGCGTGGGTGGTCAGCCGAAAAGATTGCCCCCGGAGGAATACAGCCAGATTCTTTTGGAATCGGCGTTTTCGCCCTGCCCCATGGGCAACGTTAACATCGAGTGTTTCCGGATGTACGAATCGCTTGAATGCGGCGCGATTCCGATCGTGGAGAAAAGGGCAACACTGGATTACTATCGAAAGCTTCTGGGCGACCACCCAATCCCCACGGTGCGCTCCTGGTCCGAGGCCGCACGCATGATCAGGCGGATGCTGCGCAACCCCGACGACATCGACGTTCTCCAGCAGCAGTGTATTGCCTGGTGGGGAGACTACAAACGCGATTACCGCGGCCAGGTGGGTCGTTTTCTGCACGAGCGCTCGGCACGACCTTCGGCCGACCCCATCCCTGTAATGACTTCAATGCAGAAGATCCCCGGATGGCGGACAATCGAATTGCTGCGCCACCACAATTCGTCCGCATTCCTGCGACGGGTCAACCGGCAGTTGGTGCGGCTGGTGCGCAACCGTAAGCTGCGCGTGGCATACCGGCCCGGCGTCCCGCTGGATTAGTCTGCGGCGACGAATCGAACTGCCGCAGGGATTAGATTTTCACTCCGAGCCGTTGGATCTCGAACTGTGGGGCGCTCCGCAGCCGCTGCTCGAAAGCCTCAAGATGGCGAACAAAGACGACGTTGAAGCCCGCTGCGATCTCGGATCGGACCAGGGTTCGTTCCCGGGGCAGATAGCGGAAGGTCTGGAAGCCAAGGCCCGCCATCCGCTGATGGAGCAACGCGCCGTCGTATCCATACCTCCCGGTGCAGTAGTTCACTTCCATAATGACCAGCAGGAGACTCGGATCCGCCAGCGTCTTGCCGCCTCCTGCAAGCACTTCCCTCTCAAAGCCCTCTACGTCGATTTTCAGGACCGTCACCGCGGCGCCTCCCACGACATCGTCCAGCGTCCTGACGGGGACTTCAACGAAGGAGGCGCCGTTCCCACTCTCTTCCGCGGGGATGACATGGTTCATGGCATCGAGACCGGTAGTGACGCGCAGGAAACCGGAGGCCGCACCAACTGCGACCTTCTCCACCCGGCAACGCGGCTCGATCCCGTTGATGCGGATATTGGCCAGAAGGTCGGCATACGTCGCGGGGACAGGCTCCGCCGCTATGCAGCGTGCCCCCGGCCACAGCTCCGGCCAGAACCGTATAGACGCCGACATTGGCGCCGATGTCGACAAAGGTGTCTTCGGGGCGAAGGAAGTGGAGCAACAACGCCATCTCTTCAAAATCGAGCAGCCCTGTATAGATGTTGCCGGTCGCACCGAACTGCCCTTTGCGGACGAGGAGCCTGGCTTGATCGACAAACGGAACCACCACGGGCCCCGGAACCAGGCGGATGCCAAGCTGCCATTTGAAAAAGCGAACCATCGAAGCGACCTTACGATCCGCGTTCAGGGGGTGGTTGGCAATGGATTTCAGGACCCTCGTCAGACGCATACAAAATCCTATCTTATGGAAGAAGGGTGCTCCGCGTTACGTTCTACCGCAGCGAAGAGGAAGTTGCCTCCACCGGCAGCGCTCTCCGGGCCGGGCGCCCTTCGCGGAACGCAATACGCCCGGCTGAGGCGCGTCCGATCCGCCTGCACGCATCCATTAGCCCTCGCGGCGTGCCGCCACCACGCCGGCTCGTCGGAGACATGCAAGATGCCGTGAAATTTTCGGCTGACTCCGTCCGAGATGTATCCGCCCTTCACGCGCGTGCGCTGCGAGGAACTGCACGCGGTGTTTCGCAACAAGCGCGTGCCGGCGCTTTCTCTCGCGCAGAACTGGGTGATCGGGCCGCACCGGTCAATCTCGCCGTCTACTTTCAGCGACGGTCTTTTGTGAATCCTGAAGCGGCCGCGGTGGAGGGCGTCTGTGCCGTCACCGACCGCTGAGCGGCCCGGCTGCCGGGGGTCGCAGTCTCCGGGTTCCGTGGCCGGCGGAGCGCTTCGCCCTCCCAGGTCTCCCTTCCCCTGCCCTGCCCCCGCTGTGCTATTCTCCCAGTTTCCGCGGGTGCGGGAGCGGAATCGTCCGCAATCCCGGCCCGCCCGAGTTGTTTATGCCGGAGCCAGTCCGGCACGCCAGCACCGCGCGCCGGAGCCTAATCCGCCTCCGTCTCAGACGCCCGCTCGACGCCTTCCCGATATCCCTGTGCCCTCCGTCACAGGACGGATTCCCCTCTCTGATTTCTACTTGTCTGTTTTCGTTTGAGGAGCGAGGCGACGGCGGCCTCTGCGTGCAGCGCCCGCCTGCCGTTGCCCGAGCACGCAATCTAACGAGCATCACCCCAAGGAGCTGTCCATGAAAACCTATCCGGGAAGTGAGATCCGCAACGTAGCTGTAGTGGGGCATGCGCACAGCGGCAAGACCACGCTGGTCTCCGCGCTGCTGCATGCCGCCAAAATGACCCCGACGCTTGGCCGTGTGGACGATGGATCGGCCGTGACCGCCTACGACGAGGAAGACGTGGCCCGTGGCACCACGATGCAGAACGCCGTCGCTTTTGCCGAGTGGAATGGCGTGAAGGTGAATTTCATCGATACTCCTGGCTTTCATATGTTCGTGCATGAGGCGCGCTGCGCCATGCTGCCGGTGGAGGCAGCGCTGGTGACCGTCCACGCGGTAAACGGTGTGGAGGCGATGACGGAGCGCGTGTGGAAATACGCCGAAGAATTCAATCTGCCCCGCGCCATCGTGATCAATCAGATGGATCACCCGCGCGCCGCGGAATCCGCGGAGGTCACCCTGACCCGGCTGAGCGAGCGCTTTGGACGGCAGGCGATCCCGGTGCAGCTGCCGATCACCAGCGGCAAAGGATTTGAGGGCGTCGTCGATCTGGTCACGATGGAGGCGTTCTTCTACGCCATGGGTGGAGAGGGGCGCGGCAAGATCGGTGAGATTCCCGAGAACCTGAAGGAACCCGCGCAGCGCGCGCACGAGACTCTGGTGGAACTGGTGGCCGAAGGCAAGGACGAGTTGCTGGAAGAGTTCTTCCGCGAGGGCACGATCCCGGAGCAGCACCTGATCACCGCGCTGCATGAGGCAATCCGCGAGGATCGCATCTTCCCGGTTCTGTATGCCAGCGGCCTTGGGAACGTAGCCACCGATCACCTTCTGGATTTCCTGAAGGTCTACGCCCCGGCGCCGGTCGAGCGGGAGCGGGTCGCGGCGCGTGCGGTGCTGGCCACGGTATCCGCGGCGGCGGGCGGCGCAGGCAATGGCGCGGCGGCAACCGCCGACGGGCAGTCTCCGGAGATCGTGATGCGCAAGGTGGACGACGGGGAGCCGCTCTCGCTGTACGTCTTTAAGACGATGACCGATCCATTTGCCGGACGCATCAGCTTCTTTAAGGTGTTCTCCGGCGTGCTGCACAACGATGGCGCTGCGCAGAACTACTCGCGGCGAACGGCGGAGAAGTTCTCGCACCTGTCCATCATGCAGGGGCGCACCGCGGTGGCGGTGACCGAGCTGCATGCAGGCGACCTGGGCGCGGTGGCCAAGCTGAAGGAGACGCTGACCGGTGACACGCTCGGCGACAAGGGCGCGGAGATCTTCTATGAGCCGGTGACCATGCCCGAACCGGCGATGACCTGGGCCATTGAGCCGAAGTCGCGCGCGGACGAAGACAAGCTCGCGCCCGCGGTGCACAAGCTGATGGAAGAGGACCTGATGGTGCGGTTCTTCCGCGACGGGCAGACGAACGAATTTCTGATTGCCGCCGCCGGACAGCCCCATATTGAGACCCTGGTGAGCAAGCTCCGCAAGCGCTACCACACCGAGGTGACGCTGAAGGCGCCGCGCGTGCCGTATCGGGAGACCATCCGCGGGCGCGCCGACGCGCAGGGACGCCACAAAAAGCAGACCGGCGGCCACGGTCAGTACGGCGACTGCAAGATCAAAATGGAGCCGCTGGCGCGCGGGGGCGGTTTCGAATTCGAGAATGACGTGTTTGGCGGCTCGATTCCGCGGAACTTTATCCCCGCCGTGGAAAAAGGAATCCAGGAATCGGCGGCGCGCGGCTTTTTAGCGGGCTATCCGGTGGTGGACTTCAAGGTGATCCTGTACGACGGCAGCTACCACGACGTGGACTCGAACGAGCTGTCGTTCAAGATGGCGGGGCGCATCGCCTTCCGTAAGTGCATGGAGCAGGCCAAGCCCGCGCTGCTGGAGCCGATCATGCGTGTGGAGATTGAAGGTCCGCAGGAGTTCGCGGGCGCGCTGATGGGCGATCTGAACCAGCGCCGCGGCCGGGTGCAGGGCATGGAAAGCCATGGACCGACCACGCTGATCCGCGCCGAGGTGCCGATGGCCGAAATGCTGACCTACGGCCAGACGCTGACCGCGATGACCCAGGGGCGGGGCAGCTTCCATATGGAAATGGATCACTACGACGTCGTCCCGCAGCCCATCGCGGAGAAAATCGTCGCCAACGCGAAGAAGCCGGCGGGCGAAGAAGAAGAAGAATGAAGTCCCCCTCCGCCTGGAAACCGCAAGGGCCGCCAGTCGAATCGGCGGCCCTTGCTTTGCTGTGTGGACGACAGAGCTTTAAGAGAACATGGCGCCGACCATCTTGAGAGCCACGATCAGGATCCACCATCCGAAGACCGCGGTGGCTGCCTTGCTCATTTTCACCCTGCCGACGATCGCACAGCCAATGGTGAGCAGCACCAGCGCCCAGATGGTGAAGATGTCGATGGACGTAGCCAGCGCCATCAGGGGTTTGGAAACGTCCAGGGGCAGGTAATAGCCGATGTTGGTCCCGACAAAGTTCTTCAGGTTAAAGGAGTCGGGATCCACCCCGATATACACGGTGATGATCCCGAGGAGGCCCTGAATCGACCAGGGAAGGATGCCGTACATCCATACGGCGAACATCTGGCCGAATTTCGCGGTGCCGCCGAATCCAAAGTTGATGGTGGCGAGCAGAACCGCCGCGGACACGACGGCCATGATCAGGCCCAGAAGGGGCGTTCCCCAGAAGATGTATTTGGTGATGTTCGCGCCCATCTGTTTCGCGCGGGCCTGCTGATCGGCCGGGAGCGACTCGACCCGCTGTTGCTGGGCGGGGGTCTGGCGAAGGATATTCTCGTAGGTCTTCTCCCACCCGATCTTCTGCTGGACGGCCATGCCGAAAGCCAGGGTGACCACCACGCCGATCAACCAGGGCAGCCACCAGCTGGCGCTGCGGCGAATGTCCGCGAAGGTTTTGGATGGAGCCACAAACGCATCCACCACACGCTGGACCTGGCCGAGCGGCGCGGCGGATGCTTCAGGTTGAACAGCGGCTTCGGGCATGGGTCCTCCGGAGTGTGCGGCACGCGATCGACGATTTCGCGGGTTTTCGGCAGTTTACTCCCGCGATCGCCAAACTCAAGTGAAAATGGCAGGCCTGGAACCGCGGCAATCCACCGCGAATCTGACTCGTTACTTTTCTTATCAGGGCGGGTCCATGTACTCTGGAGTTGCTCAATCGATTACCCCGCGGTACAGAATGCGTTTTCGTCTGTTGTGCATCCTCGCCCTTGCCCTGGTCTGTGCAGGACCGGCCTTCGCCGCCGTGCATCATGCCCCGTCGCACCATCGGCGGGCCCATGCGCGCAGAACCACGCACGCACGCACCACCGCCCACTCCCGGCACACCGCGCTGAGCGGAACCCGAGCCTGGCCTGCCGTGCGCTACAGGCGCGCCGTCGCGGTGAGTCGTGGCAGCTGGGTACCGCCGCTGCGCGGATCCATGGCCTCTCTCCTGCGTCAGAACGTCCGCAGCGACGAGGAAGGCCTGGTGCGGATTGAGAACGATGCCCAGCTCCGGCAGATGGAGGATGAGCGGGCCATCGTACCGCTGCCCGCCAGCTACGGACTCCGCGTCAATCCGGATCTGCCCGTCGACCGCCGCTATTGCCGTCCGTGGACGGCACGTTTTCTCGCCGATCTGGCGCGCAGCCATTACGCCCGCTTCCATCGTCCCTTCCAGGTCAATTCCGCGGTGCGCACGGTGGCCTTCCAGCGCGCGCTGCTGGAGATCAATGGCAACGCCGCTCCGGCTGAGGGCGACTTAGCTTCCCCGCACCTGACCGGCGCCGCCGTGGACATCGGCAAACGGGACATGAGCTTTTCGGAAATCGCCTGGATGCGTGCCCACCTGCTGCCGCTGCAGACCGCCGGCAAGATCGATGTGGAGGAGGAGTTCTATCAGGCCTGCTTCCACATCACGGTCTATCGCAGCTATGCGCCGCCGGCTCCGCCGCGGATGATCGCAAAACGCCGCGCCGCGAGCACGTTGCTGGCCACGACGATTCACTAAAGAGCAGGACAGATCGGCCGATTTGCTAAATGAAGTCGCCCCGGAAGGATGGGACCCTCCCGGGGGTTTGTGCTGCTTCAGAAGCAGCAGAAGAAGCAGGGCTACAACCGCCATCACCAATCGCGAGTCCGGCGCGGTCGCGCTTATCCGCGTTCCGCCTTTAGATCAATTCCAACCTGCTGACACTTTTTATAGAAGTGGCTGCGCTCAAGGCCGAGCGCCCTGGCCGCGTTGGTGATGTGTCCCTGATGCCGCTCCAGTTCCGCCAGCAGCGTGGCGCGCTCGAAGGCGGCAACCCTCTGCGCAAGGGGACCATTCCCGCCGGAAAACCGTTCTCCCGCATCGGCCAAAGCCGCCCGGGTCTGCGGTAATGCCAGATCGACCGTCGCCGCATCCACCGTGTCCCCCGCCAGCAGCAACAAGCGTTCGACAATATTCCGCAGCTCGCGAATGTTGCCCGGCCACGACCAGGCGCGCAGAGCCTCGATTGCCTCCGGCGTGAACGCCACCGGCTTCCAGCCGTTCTGCGTCGAGATCTGCCCCGCAAAGTAGTCCACCAGCGGCGGAATGTCTTCACGCCGCGCACGCAGCGGCGGCAGCGTAATGGGAAAAACAACGACGCGATGGTAAAGATCCCGGCGGAAGCCGCCTGCCTCCACCATCTCCTCCAGGTTGCGGTGCGTTGCCACCACCACCCGCACGTCCACGGCAACGGGCTTGTCACCGCCGAGCCGTTCCACCTCCGACTGCTCCAGCACACGCAGCAGCCGCGTCTGCAGCGCCAGAGGCATGTCGCCGATCTCGTCCAGAAAGAGCGTGCCGTGGTGCGCCTGCTCAAACTTGCCGATGTGCCGCTGCGACGCTCCGGTAAACGAGCCTTTCTCGTGTCCGAAAAGTTCCGATTCGATCAGCTCGGCGGGAATCGCCGCACAGTTCAGCGTGATCAACGGCCCGGCGGCACGCGCGCTCTTATCGTGCAGCGTCCGCGCCACCAGCTCCTTGCCCGTGCCCGTTTCGCCGTAGATGCAGACGCGCGTTTCGCTGGCGGCCACCCGATCGATCTGCGCCATCACCCGCTGCATCGCCTCGCCGCTCCAGATCAGTTCCTGCCTGCCCACCCGCCGGCGCAGTTCGGAATTCTCCGTCTCGAGGCGCTTCAGCCGCAGCGCGTTCTCTACGGTCAGCAGCAGCTTGTCCGTCGAGAGCGGCTTCTCCAGAAAATCGAGCGCGCCCAGGCGGGTCGCCTTCACCGCCATCTCGATGTGCGCCTGGCCGGACATCATGACCACCGGCGCCGCCACGCCATTGGTTTTCAGATCCTCCAGCAGCGCAAGTCCGTCGCGGCCGGGCATCACGACATCCGACAGAATCAGATCGAAGGGCCGTGACTTCGCCAGCTCCAGAGCCTTCGCCGCGTTGTCGCAGACGGTCGCCTCATGCCCAGCCAGCCGGAAGGCGCGCGCCAGAGAGGCGAGAGTGTTGGCCTCGTCGTCCACGATGAGAATGTCGGCCTTTGTCATGCTTCTATCTTCTCTTCTACCAGCGGCAGGCCGATGACGAATCGCGTGCCTCCGCCTTCCGCGCTCTCCACGGCAATGCTGCCGTTGTGGTCGGCAATGACCGACTGCACGATCGCCAGCCCCAGTCCGGTTCCATGCTGTTTGGTCGTGTAATAGGGCGTAAACAGCCGCTCGCGCTCCTCCGGCGTCATGCCCGTGCCGGTGTCGGCAATCGCGATCCGCGCCATTTCACCGGCGCGGGCAACAGAAATAGTCAGCGTCCCTCCCTCCGGCATGGCGTCCATGGCGTTCAGCACCAGGTTGGAGAGCGCGCGGTGCAGCAGCTCGGAATCACCCAGGATCGGCAGGGCCTCGGAGCCGATCGAGGTCCCCATCTGGATGTGCTTTTCCTCCAGCGCCGGACTATAGAGCTTCACCACGCGCCACACCGCCTCGCGCGCGTCCATCTCGATCGACTGAGGTTTCGGCATCTTCGAGAAGTCGCTGAACCGCCCGATGATGGTCTTCAGATTCGCGATCTCCGTCTGCAGAGTTGCGGTACTTTCCGCGAATACCTCATCGAATTCCCTGGCCGGCAATCGGCGGGCGCGCACCATATTCTCCACCGTAATCTGCAGGGGAAAGAGCGGGTTCTTCAGCTCATGGGCCAGCCGCCGCGCCAGCTCTCGCCATGCCGCAACGCGTTCGGTCTGCACCAGGCGATCGCGCTGCTCGCTCAGCTGGCGAGTCATGTTGTTAAAACTGCGCGCCAGCGCCCCCACTTCGTCGCGCGAGTGAATGTCCACCCGGGCTTCCCAGTCGCCCGCCGCCACTGCACCCGCCGCGCGCGCCAGTTCTTCAATGGGCCGCGACACCCGGACCGCTATCCAGAGACTCACCAGCACGGCAAAAATGATGCCCAGTCCCGCGACGCCGAAAGCCACGTCGCGAATATGCGCCTGCACCTCCACCATGCCGCGTCGCGAGTTCGCGACCACAAGCACCGCGAGCACGTTGCCCTCGAGCCCCCTGAGCGGGATCGCCGAAGCATCCACGCTGTCCGCGCGCTGCCTGGTCACATACACCACCCCGGTGGCGTTCTTTCCCGTGTTCCGCGCTTCATCCACCACCGGCCTGAAGCGCGCGACGCCGGGATCTCCCGCGGCTGCGCCAAAGTTCTGCGCGTCAAACGAGCCGGTCAGATTCCGGTAGAGATACACCTGAGTCCCGGCGGGCGTGGGGAAATCCCTGAGGAACGAGGCATCGATCTGCCGCCCCCCCACCACATACAGCGGCGGATCGGAACCGGGCACCGTGCGCACCGCGAACATGCCGATCTGCGAGCTGCCGTCGGGCAGGTCCTCCTGTTTCAGAAACGCCGGCTGTCCCGCTCCGGCAATGGCCGGTTCCCTGTAGCCAAAACGCGCCGTCCACTGGAAGGACGAGATGATGCTGCCGTCGTGCCCGACCAGTTCCAGGTAATCCAGGCGATATTCCTGCGCCAGCGGCAGCGCCGCCTGCAGATACGCGGACGCATCGCCGCCGTTGCCGAGTTCGAAGGCAATCTGCTTCACCGCGTCGCTGGCCGCCATACGATCCAGGGCTGAGGCCGTGTCTTCGGCGCGCCGATTGAACTCGCGCTGAAACTGGCTCACCAGGGCCGCGGTCTGCTGCTGATCGATGCCTTCAAAGACCCGGCGCACCCGCAGGGAGACGATCCAAGCGACCGCGACGACCAGGCCGACCACGGTGACGGAAAACATCAGCAGCAGCTTTTGCCGCAGGTTCACTTCGCGCCCTCCAGAGAGGTGTCCGCCAGAAGGGGCGCGCCGTCGGGCGAGAGGCCCAGGTCGCGTACCCGCTCGCCCCACGCCCACGCACGCGGCAGCCACAGCAGCGGCACAATCGTTTCGTCGTCGAGCACGCCTCGCTCCGTTTGCCACAGCGATGCAGGATCCGTCGCCGTGACGGTGCCATTCTGCCCGAAGTGCGCCAGCATTTCGTCCAGAGCCGCTGCCGGACTGGCGGCTTCCAGATGCAGGCGGCGCAGCGTGAGCGCCGCAGGCAGGCCCGTTCCGGCCACCTGCACCGCAAAGCCAGCCTCATGCAGATTCAGCGCCAGACGCTCCGCGGCCAGATGCATCGTGGCGCTCGCGTCCGGCGTGCTGAGAATCAGGCCCGGGGGCGAGGCTCCTCCGCGCAGCGCCCGGGCGCGGTCGAGATTGCGTTCTGTCGGGAACAGGAAGGAGAATCCGCTGAGCGCCTCGGGCAACAGACTCGCGGTGACCTCTCCCTGCTTCTGAAAAATAACGTTCGAGAGCGCCGTTCGATCGACGGCCAGTGCCACCGCCTGGCGCATCTCGCGGCCGGCGAAGGAGCCGTTCGGAGCGACGGTGAGAGCGAGCAGATCCACAGGGCGCGAGACGAGCACATTCAAATGCTGCTGCTGTGCCTGGCGGATCATTTCCGGTGGAACCTCGACGATGTCCGCTTTGCCCACGCTGAAGTCGAGCCACTGGTCGCGTACCGTGCGATGCGCATGAATCTCGACGCTGTCGACAAAAGGCCGGCCGGCCCAGCAGTCATCGTTCGCAGCCAGCACCAGCGCGCCGTTGGCAAAGCCGGTGACGCGGAAGGGCCCTGTGCCGATGACAGCTCCCGACGCGTCCTGGCGGGCAATGGCGAAAGCTTCCTGCGCGAGCAGCGCGGGCAGGTCCGGAACCGCGGCGTCGCTCACGAAGATGATCGAGTCGCCCACCGCGCGGACCGTCCGCCACGGGCACGCGATCGCAGGCGCCGCAGCAGAGTGCATGCAGACGTCATGCAGGGCAAGGACGACGGATTCGCCCGTCAGGGGCGTGCCGTCCTGGAAGTGCACGTTGGACCGGAGCGCGAACTCCCAGCGATGATCGGCGTTTTGCGCGGTCCAGCGCACGGCCAGCGCCGGTTGCGCGATGCCGGTTTCACTCACGGTGGTAAGCGTGTCGAGAACCAGGCGCCGCGCCAGGCCGTCGGGCATCTGCCACGGATCTCCCTGGATTTCGATGCGCAGCGTGCCGCCGTAATGCGGACGCGTCCGCGCTTGCGCTCCCAGCGCCACCATCAGCAGCACCGCGCTAATTACAAAGCGCCGAGCCATTCCACACCTCGTACCGCAGCGGCGACTCGCGCCGGACGACGATCGTTGCGCTGGTGCCGTCGGTGGACGGCCAAATTGCCGTCACCACGCCATCCACAGAAACCGGCGCGCTCACCGGAATCGCTTCGCGTCCGGTAATTTCCCATGCCCGCAGGCTGTCGCCCGCCGCCGCCGCGCCCGATCCCGACACCAGCACCTGCGCGCCCGATCCGCATCCGGAACGCAGCACGGCAAAGTCGCTGCCCCAGTCGTTGGCGCCGGCAACCGGCTTCGCCACTCCTGCGTCCATCAACAGGACGCGCCCATCGACCAGAGTCAGCAGCATGGCTGCGCCGGTCTCATGCGGAAGCTCGCCCGCTTCGTAGAACGGCGGGAGATCCATCCCGAAGCCCGGCGCCAGAACCCCGGTAAAATTGTCGCGCAGCGCGTTGAAGAAGGCCTTCTGTCCGGAACGAATGGGCCATGGATCGTCGCTGTCCGCGCAGGTAACGGCAAGCGATGTGCCGACCCCGGCATTCGACTCAGCGCCGCGGCAGTTCACCCCAGGCAGCCACGCATCGAAGACAGGATCCATCGCGGCGACCAACTCGCCTCGCAGATCGCGCGGATAAGGCCGCGAATGCGTGAGTGGAAAACTCTGATCCTGAATCCAGGGGCTCGTCCCCAGCGCAGCGGCATTGCGTTCGTAGGTGACGATGCGCTCCGGCTCCAGCACAACCAGCCGCTGCACGCCGCCGGTGACGAAAATCTTTGCGTCGAGCACGGGCGCGTCGTCGGTGATCAGCAACGTGCGGCGGATCGTAATGGTCCCGCCGTTGCCGCTCGGCGCCGCGGGCGCCAGAGGCACCGGCAGCATGCTCACCCGCATCTCCGTGCCTTCCTGCACCTCGGCCACCCATAACCCACCCTGCAGATTTTCCGAGAGCGTCACGCGAATCAGCGTCGCGCTGTCACTGCCCCCGGACAGCACGCCAAGCCGGTGCAGATCCTGCTCCAGCAGGCGGCGGATCACGGGAATCTCGCTGGCGGGCAGTGTCGACGCATTCTCCAGGATCAGCCGCGCCGGACCTGGGCCGGTGAGCGCGGCGATCTGGCGGGCGAGGTCCAGAGCGGGTTGTTCCCAGGTTGCCGCGCGCGCCGAAGGAACCAACAGTCCCCCCAGGCACACGAGCGCCGCCCTCCAACCCCACAACCGCAGCCTGTGCATCATTCGCTGGGGCGGATTATATCGTGCGCTCGGCATCGTCTCTGTTCCCCAAAGGCGGGATGGAAATCCACCCCGGCTGCCTGTTTGAGCAACCGGGGTGGTCGGGCCCGGACCGGGTCTTCTTTTGAGCCTGTCTCCGACAAGCCGAGCCCCTGCCCGGGCGGCAACGTCGCGGATTTCAGTGCTCCGAACCGCGCGGCGCAGGCGGATCATTCGAGTCCATCTGCTGCGACACGCCTTGTTTCAGCGCCGAGTTTCCGTCCAACCCGCGAAAGACATCGCTGGCGAAGAAATACTTGCCGTCGGACGGCACCATGACCATCTGGATTTTGTCCGACAGCCGCTCGGCGATGATCTTGTTGATGAGCAGCGGCGACTGGTTCAGCAGCTTCGCCTCGCTCGCCATCCGCTCCGCGTCTGCCGCGGCCGTCACCCGAATGCGATTCGCCTCCGCCTGCGCCAGCAGCTCCCGCCGCTGCAACTCCGCCTTGCTGTCAATCACCTTGGCCTGCCCTTCGGCGTCGGCATTCTCGATGGTCGCCTCCTTGCGCGCTTCCGCTTCCAGCTTCGACTGCTCGATCTGCTTCTGCTTGAGCGGCAGCGTGTATTGCATAGCATCGGCTTCGCCTTTGGCCTCGACCACGCGCGCCTGCGCATCCCCCTGGGCCTCTTTCACTTTCTGCGCCGCTACGGCCTCGGCCTGCAGCTCGGCGATACGCACCTGCTTTTGCTGGATGTCGGTCTGCACCGCCATCTGATCGTCCTGCTGCTCCTTCAGCAGCAGATCCTGCAGGCCTCTCGCGTACTCGGGCGGCAGCTGAATATTCCGCAGCATGACCTCCTCTACCAGGATGCCGTCGCGGCCTAGCTTGTTGGTGATGACGCCGGACGCCTCCCTGCGAACCTCTTCGCGCTTTGAGCTGAAGATCTCCCGCACCGTGTAACTCGGAGCCAGATCGCGCCACGCGCTCGCCACCACCGCCGGCACCATCTGCTGATCTGCCGGTTGCGGCAGATGCGTTTCCATCCAGTCGAGCCGCTTCGGATCGAGGCGATAGCGCACAGTAATTGCCAGACCGATGTTCAGGCCTTCTTTTGACTGGACGTCGAGCGGCTGCATTTCCAGAGCGGCTTTTTTCCGGCCGGCGCCCTCAACAACGCCCGTCGTGAAGAGTTTGTCGCGCAGATCGAACATCTGCACGCTCTCCATCATCGGCGTGACGAAGTGCGCACCCGAGTACAGCGTTCCCGGCAGCGTGCCGCGCATCTGGCTGACGCGCACCCCGCCCATCCCGGCCGGGATGACGACGATGCCGTCGGCGAGCAGCCATGGCAGACACGCAGCCACCATCAGCGTCACCGATGTCCGCCAGCGCACCGGCTCCGGCATCGGCGGCTGCAGTTTCCTGGGCTCCGTGTCAGACATCGGCGCTTCCGTGTCCGACGCGCCCAAGCGAATCTTCCGCTGGTAGTCGATCCACGTCCACAGGTCGTACAGAGTGATGCCCAATGCGGAAGCCAGCAACAGCGCCCCCGCCACGATCAGCAATTCCTTTAGCGCAAGCATTGCTCTTCTGTTTCCTTCTTCCGCTCGATCGGAACCCTGGCCCCCGCCTGTCGAGCGAAAAACAGCCGGACTAGCCCACCGAACAACAACTCCTCCGCCAGCAGCCCGCACGAAACACTCAGCAAGAGGGCTCCCACCACACTCACCGCTTCCGCAAACAGTTCCATCGCAAACCTCCGCCGCTCTTATTCGTTCAATGCCTTTACCGCTCCGCCGGCGCCGCGGCTGCCTCAGCACCCGCGGGCGCATCCGCGGTCTGCGGTTCGGCCTTCGCCAGCACCGCGGTTACAACGGGAGTCGCCGGGCTCACCGGTCCGCCGAAAACCGCCGCTGTCTCCGCATCGCGCACGCCAACGATCTCCACCACATCGCCGGCCCGCACCTGCGCGAAGAGGTTCTCCAGATCGCGGCGGCCCATCCGAATGCACCCGTGCGAGGCGGCTTTGCCAATCGAGCGCGGCGCATTTGTTCCGTGGATTCCGTACCCCTTCTCGCTCAGGCCCATCCACCGCGTGCCCACAGGATTCTCCGGCCCGGCGGAAATCACTTTGCCGGCGTGGTAGTAGGTGGGGTTCGTGACACGGTCGACGATGGTGAAGGTCCCTGTCGGACTCGGCGTCGCATCCCTGCCCACCGCCACCGGATAGACCTGCTTCACCACGCCGTCTTCCAGCAGCGCCAGCCGCCGATCCTCGAGGCTGACGATGATTGTCCGAGTGACGATCTGCGCCACGGCTGTCGGCGTGTCCGACGCGGCGCCTGCTTTTGCCTGACCCAGGAGGGCCGTTGTGGAGAGAACCAGGAACCCTGCCGCCATTGCCGTCGCTCTTATCTTGCCATTCATCGCGCGCCTCGCTTGTTGCCTGCGCCACGACAAACTGCAAGCCCGCAACCATCGTTCCCCCCTCTGCAAATAAAGGAGTTAACCCCCGCTGCGCATCCGACGCCGCCGTCCGACGCGTGTCGGACACGCCACGCTGTGTCTGCCCGGACACGCACCAAACACGGCGGACATCCTCGCTCACGCGCCCGGCACGGCCCCGGCCAACCCAGCCTCAGGCAAGTGCGTCTGCACAGCCATGGAAATGCATCTGGTGAATCTGCTGCATCGCAAAATTGTTGTGCTGGGACCGCGCCTGCTCGGCGGCGCCACGGATCAGGACACGCTGGAAACCGTTACGCTCGTCGGCATCGACGCCGCGGGCATCTGGATCGAGAGTGAGGAAGCGGCGAATCGCATCGCCCACCGTTACCGGGTGAAACCCGCCGCACCTGCCGCCTTCTTCATCCCCTTCGCACAGATCACAACGATCCTCGCCAGCCTGGAGGCAGCCGGCTCGACGCCCAACCTCGTGGCGGAGGCGCCGCCGGCGCCAGGAACCTGAACTCTCGGGCTCGACGCCGCCGACTTGTGCCACCGGGACCAGATTCGACCCAGTACCCAACGTGTTATGATTGCTTTCTTCCCCCCGGAAAGGCAGAGATGGGCCAGCAGACACTTGCCTCGTTGATGGCGGACATGCCGCCGGTCCTTGTCGTCCTTTTCTCACTGGTCAACCTCTTTCTTGTCATCTATTTGATTCGTGATCGCCGCCAGGCCCGAGCGGAGCTGGCCGAGCAGGTCGAAGACCGCGTCCGCGCGGAGATGGACACGCTCACCGAAGACACGCGACGCACCAACGATGACGCGCGGCAACTGCTGGCGAGCATTTCCCTGGCCAAGGCCGGCACCCTCGAGGAAAACGCCCGCTTCCAGCAGCAAATCGAGACCGCCAAAGAAGAAATCCAGCGCATGGTCTCCGAAATCCGCAGCGTGCGCCAGTACGTCACCAAGCTCGCAACCGTCCGGGAAGAGACCGCACCGCCCAAAGCGGAAGCTCCTCAGCCTCGCGCTGATCACCATCTGGCGCGCGAAAACAGTGAGTGGAATTCCCCGGAAGCACTGCTGCGCATGGCGCGCCAGTCGGAAGAGTGGGCAAAGACCGCCGGCTATCTGGCGCGCATCGACCCGGTAACCGCCACCTCCAGGAATCTCGAAACCGCGGGAGACATCTGTCGCGATCAGGGCTTTCTGGCCAAGGCCATCGAGTTCTACCGCCAAGCCACGACCAAAGACAGCGAGAATCTCAACGCGCGCGCCCAGTTCCTGGCCCTGTCGGCCAAGGCGCACGCTTCGGAACGGGAAGAGTCCCTTCGCCTGCTGCAGGACCTGATTGGCAAAACACTGAGCGATCCGACCCTGGGCCCGGGCATCCAGGCCATCTTTTTCACGGTGATGACCGAGCTGGGCCGCGAGCGGGAGCTGGCGGCGTTTTGCGAGGCGCAGCTGCTCCTCCCCCTGCCGCGCATGGCCCAGCTGGCCCTGCACCGCCATCTGACCCTCCTCTACAAGACTCAGGGCAAGACGGACGACGCGCTCCTCCACTGCGAAGCCGCTCTAAAGCTGGCGGCCGAAGATGTCGATCTCCTCGTGCTCCACAGTCAGCTGCTCTTTGCCGCGCGCAATTACGAGGAAGCCTACCGGCTGGCGCTGCGATCTTTGCAGCACGATCCCACCCTCGCGCGCAGCTACATCAACCTGGCCGTGATTCAGGAGAAGCGCATGGGCCGTCCCGCCGCCCGCGAGCTCCTCAACAAAGCCGTCCAGTTCGCCAGCCCTGCGGAAATGTGCAACATCGAGGAGCACCTGCGCCGCATGGCCGCGCTCGATGACCTCTCCGAGATCGTTCCTTCCACGGGTCCGCAGCTCATCCGCGCCTAAAGCAAAAGCAGGGTTGAGCCTCTTCTTCTGCGCGGCTTACCCAATCCCCTTTGTGCCGGTCCAACCAGACAGCAGAGTCCTGCTCGCTTGCGCTCAAGCCTGCCGGTCTGTTTTCGCTGGCCGCGGCTTTACCCGAATGCGCAGAGAGATTTCAGGCACAATAGAAAGGGTTCCCCAAGCCCCCTGGATGATGCATCGATCCCATTCCGCGCCGGGCTGTCCCTCCCGCCAATTTCGCCCGATGGGGGGGTGCCTTTGGCTCCTCGCCGGAGCCCTCGCCGCCTCGGCCCAAAGCACGCCCTCACCTCCGGCCGCATCAGACCCGGCTCCGGTTGCTGCCTCGCCAGCTCCGGCCCCTGCAACGGCATCGGCCGCCGCAACGAACACCTTCCTCGTCCCCGCCGGCACCCGCGTTCTGCTGGAACTGCGCAGCGCCCTGAACACGAAAAGCGCGAAACCCGGTGATGGCGTTTATCTGGACTCCACCTTCCCGGTCGTCGTCGGCAATCACGTCCTCATTCCCGCCGGCGTCTACGTGCAGGGCGTGGTGGACAGCGTGGTCCGTCCGGGGCGTATCCATGGCAACGCGCAATTGAATATGCACTTCACCTCCATGATTTTTCCCAACGGCACCGTCGTCGACATTCCCGGCCGCGTCAACAGCCTGCCCGGCGCGCAGAACCAGGCCATCAGCGGCAATGAGGGCACCATCGAGCAGAAGGGCGGCAGCAACAAGGGGCACAACGCCGCCGAGGCCGCGAAAATCGCCGTGCCCACCGGGGCCACCATCGGCTCCATCGGCGGACTGGAAGCCGGTCACCCGCTGGCAGGCGGACTGGAAGGCGCCGGCGCGGGCCTGGCGGCTGCCGGCATCATCGCTCTCTTCACCCATAAGGCCGACATCAACATGCCGGCCGGCAGTCAGGTGGAGATGGTCATCCAGCAGCCGTTTGAAGTCTCGCGGTCCAACCTCAGCGGAGCCGCTACCCTGACGCCGGCGTCGGTCCAGCCTCCACCGCAGCCCGGCAGTCCCGTGCTCCATCAGCGGCCGCATATTCTCTGCCCGGCGGGCAGCCTGGGGTGCAGCTAACCGGAATGAGTGACAACACCCCTCAGGGACAAAAAGGCCGCCTGCGCGTCTGGTTCCGCGACATCGTGATCTCGGTCATCGCGTCGTTCTTCATCGTCACGTTTCTCTACCAGCCGGTGCGTGTGGAAGGCACCAGCATGCAGCCCGAGCTGCGCGACCAGGACCGCCTCTTCATTGACAAGTTCTTTTTCAAGTTCGAAAAGATCGATCGCGGCGATATCGTCGTCTTCCACTACCCGCGCGATCCGGAGAAGAGCTACATCAAGCGCATCATCGGGCTGCCCGGCGACTCCATCTACATCGACCACGGCCGCGTCTGGGTCAACAACCAGCCGCTCGACGAGCCCTACGTGCCCCGCCGCTATCGCGATACCCGCTCCATGGCGGAAATGATCGTCCCGCCTGACGAATACTTCGTGATGGGCGACCACCGCTCCATCTCCAGCGACAGCCGCGACTTTGGCCCCGTCGATCGCGACCTTATCTATGGCAAGGCCGACTTCATCTACTGGCCCGCCTCGAACATGGGCGTCGTGCATTAACCGAAGAACTTTCGTCTCGCGCCAAACAGCGCCGTTCCCAGCCATCGCGAAAAATTCCTGAAATCCGGCAATCCGCCGAATCGATGCCAGGCGTACGTCTACCAGGCACGCAGCCGGCGGACGAAACGACGATCCGCATCCATCCGCCGGCCGAGCTCCCTCCTCCCCCAATGCTTCGTGGATGGACCACCGCCGGGAACCCCGGGCCGCGATCCACCTGCTTTGCAGTGTCCTGGTTCTCAGGCCCGGGTTCCGCACATGGGACCCGGGATCCACCGCGCGGAACTGGCTCGCCTGCGCACCCGCACGTCACCCCAACGACGCATTGCAGGAGACCTTTATGAAGCAGGAAGAACTCGCTGTCGCGGGTAATCGCCGCACCTTTCTCAAAGGCGCGGGCATGGCCGGACTCGGCATGGCCGGCGTCGCCGTCCTTGGCTCCCGGCTGGGGCTGAACAGTCCTCGCGTGGAAGCCGCCTCCTCCTATAGTGACGCGGAGATTCTCAACTTCGCGCTCAACCTCGAATATCTCGAAGCCGAGTTCTACGCCATGTCCACTTATGGCGCGAACCTGGTCAAACTCGGCGTCATCAAGTCCTCCGACGAATCCGGACCGACCACCGGCGGCGCCAAGGTCACCGATTTCTCGACGGAAGCCACATGGGCGACGGCGCTGCGGGAAGATGAGATCGCGCACGTTCTCTATCTCCGCGCGGCTCTCGGTTCTGAGGCGGCGAAGAAGCCGGCGATCAACCTCAACGCCCTTGGCTATGGCTTTGCCGGTATCCAGAGCTGGCTAAAGCTGGCCCGGCAGCTTGAAGATGTGGGCGTCAGCGCCTATCTGGGCGCGGCGCCCCTCATCTCCAGCAAAACCTACCTGGGCGCAGCGGGCGCTATCCTCTCCACGGAAGCGCAGCACTCCGGCGCCATTCGCGACGCCTGCATTCGCTGGGGTGTCACCAGCCCCGCCGTCGATTCGAACGACGTGCCTCCCACCCCCAGCCATCCCTTTGCCGTGGATAAGAACGCGCTCAGCATTGCCAGGACTACGTCCGAGGTGCTGAAGATCGTCTACGGCGGCGGAACCTGCGCGGGCGGCTTCTACCCAGCCGGCATGAACGGCGCCATTGTCTGCCAAACCTCCTGATGCGATCGGCTGGCGTCGCCTCCCCCTGCGACGCCAGCCACCCTTGCCGGGTATCATCCGCCGCTGAGCCGCGGAACGCGTGTTCATTCCCCTGATTACCTTGGTAGACCGTCCTTCGTACCCACGCTATTTTTCTTTACATCCTGTCCCGGTCTGCCGCAGAATGCCTCCACCCCGGGCCCGCTCTCGCTCGTCGCAAATCCCCTCCCGGGCATCAGGAGAGAATGTGAAACGCCTCTTCCAGACGTCCCTGCTCCCCATTGTTGCGGCCGCTCTTGCCGCGACTGCCTTTGGCCAGACGCAGTTTCTGCTCACCCACCATGTACGCCAGGTTCAGACCAATGGCCAGGCGAAGGTCATCGGCCAGATGCCGGCCGTGCAGACCCTCCGCCTCACCCTCACCCTCCCGCTCCGCAATGAGGCTGAACTCGACAACCAGCTCGCCGATCTCTACAACCCGTCCAGCCCGGAGTACCACCACTTCCTCACCGTCCAGCAGTTCACGGCGGAGTACGGCCCCACCCAGGACGACTACAACACCGTCGTCGCCTTCGCTCAGGAACACGGACTCAAGGTCGTCGCCACCTCACCCAATCGCCTCAATGTGGACGTCACCGGAACGGTCGCGCAGATCCAGCAGGCCTTCCACGTCACCATGCGCACGTACCAGCATCCCACCGAAAACCGCAGCTTCTTCGCGCCGGACCGCGAGCCCTCCGTCGATCTGCCCTTCCAGCTCTGGCACATTTATGGGCTCAGCAATTACTCCATTCCGCATCCCGCCGGCCTCACGCATAATCCCAATCGCAATGCAGTCCAGTCCGGCGCCACCGTCGGCTCCGGTCCCTCAGCCTCTTTCCTGGGCAGCGATATGCGCGCGGCCTACTACGGCAGCGGCCAGCTCACCGGCTCCGGCCAGACCCTCGGCCTGCTCGAGTACTACGGCACCGATCTCGCCGACGTCACCACCTACTTCAACAACATCCATACGACCAACAACGTCCCGATCACCCTGCTCTCCACCGACGGCACCAGCACCGCCTGCGTCGATTCGCGCTCCGGCGGCGACTGCGATGACACCGAGCAGACTCTCGACATCACCCAGGCCATCGGCATGGCTCCGGGGCTCTCCAGCCTCGTGGTCTATGTCGGCTCCACTGACGCCGCTATCTTCAATGCCATGGCCACGCACAAACCGCTGAGCGCGCAACTCAGCTCCTCGTGGACATGGAACCCCGCCGACCCCACCACCGATGAGCCTTACTTCAAGGAATTCGCCGCGCAGGGACAGAACCTCTTCCAGGCCGCCGGTGACAGCGGCAAGTGGACCACCTCCGGCACGGCTTCGGAAACCTATCCCGCCGACGATCCCTACCTCACTACCGTGGGCGGCACGGATCTCACCACAGCCTCCGCCGCCGGGCCCTGGGCGTCGGAAACCGCCTGGTCGGATTCGGGCGGTGGTATCTCTCCGCACAAATACGCCATCCCCTCGTGGCAAACCGCGGCCGCGGCCTCCTGCTCCAGCTGTTCGAAGAGCTACCGCAACGGCCCTGACGTTTCCGCCAACGCGAATTTCACTTTTTACGTCTGCGCGGACCAGACCACCTGCACCGCCAATGATTACGGCGGCACCAGCTTCGCCGCGCCCATGTGGGCCGGCTTCCTGGCCCTCGTCAACCAGCAGTCGATGACCAGCAACGGCACCACCCTTGGCTTTATCAACCCCGCTCTCTACTCCCTGGGCGCCGGCTCCAGCTACGACACCGACTTCCACGACATCACCAGCGGCAGCAACGGCTACTCCGCCACCACCGCCTACGATCTGGTCACCGGATGGGGCAGCCCCACCGCCAGCCTGGTCAGCGCCCTGCTGGGGTCCGGTTCCGGCTCCGGTGGCAGCGCGGGCTTCTCCGTCAGCGCTAATCCCACTTCCATCAGCATCGCCCGCAGCAGCTCCGGACACGTGACCATCGCCACGACGGCAACCGGCGGCTTTGACTCCTCCATCACCCTCAGCGCCGCGGGCCAGGGCAGCGGCAATTCTGTCAGCTTCAGCCCATCCGCGATCACCGGCTCCGGCAGCTCCACCCTGACTATCACGGTGGGCCGCAGCGCCGCGACCGGCGACCACACCATCACCGTCACAGCCACCAGCGGGAGCACCAGTCACACCACCACCGTGACCCTCGACGTGCTCCGCTAACCCGCACCGCTCCACAGCCCGGACCTCCACGGTCCGGGCTTCCCTTTTTGGAACCCGCCGGACCCGTTGTTCCTCTTTGAGACACGAGCGCTGTCTTTTCCCTCTCTTCTGATGGCGCGGCCTGCTTTCGCCGATACCGTTCTCTTGAGGAGAAACGGTATGGATGCCCGCTCGATCGACACGAACTTCGCCTTTCCCGATCTCGCCACGCGACCCCTCGAAGAGGGCGAAGCGGCCTCGGACCGTCTGGACTTCCCGCCGCCCAGTGAAGAACCTCTCGGCGTCTTCCGCGGCTTTGTGGCCGCCACGATGATTGAGTTCGGCTTCTTCCTGCTCGTCGTCCTCGGCTGCCAGATCTGGCGCTTCCTCCGCTGACCTTAGGCACGCCTCCGTACGCCGACCCGGCTGCGCTCTTGTCTGCAGTCAGCCCCGCCGCCTTCCCTTCGACCCCTGCTACCCTCCCTCTATGGACCTCGTTATCAACGGGCAGCCGCGCAGCTTCCCTGCCCTTGCCAGCGGCGCCACTGTGCTCGACCTCCTGAGCGCCCTCGGCCTCAAGCAGGACCGCGTGGCCGTCGAACACAACGGCGCCATCGTCTCCCGCCCCGCCTGGCCCACCACCCCCGTCACCGGCGGCGACCGCTTTGAGATCGTGCACTTCGTCGGCGGCGGCCAAATCTAGTCGTCCAACCCCGCGGTCCCGCTATTTCGCCCCAGGCCCCGTCCCTCCCCATTCCCGGCGCTCCCCGGAGTTATCCTCTTCGCATGAGCCCAAAGCTGCGCTGGGGCGTTCTCTCCACCGCCAGGATCGGCACCCGCAAAGTCATCCCCGCGATGCAGCGTGGACAGTTCTCCACCGTCACCGCCATCGCCTCGCGCGATCTCGCTCACGCGCGCGCCGCCGCCTCTGAGCTGGGCATCCCTACCGCCTATGGCTCCTATGAGGAACTCCTCGCCGACCCTGCCATCGACGCCATCTACAATCCCCTGCCCAATCAGCTCCATATTCCGTGGACCATCCGCGCCGCCGAAGCGGGCAAGCACGTTCTCTGCGAGAAACCCCTCAGCCTGACCCTGGCCGAAGCCGAAGCCCTCCTCGCCGTGCGCCAGCGCACCGGCGTGGTCATCGGCGAAGCCTTCATGATCCGTTCCCACCCGCAGTGGCTGCGCACCCGCGCCCTCATCGATGAAGGCCGCATCGGCACCCTGCGCGCGGTCACCGCGATTTTCAGCTACTTCAACGACGATCCCGCCAATATCCGCAATCAGGCCGAATGCGGCGGCGGCGCTCTCTACGACATCGGCTGCTACTGCATTCACGCGGCGCGCTACGCCTTCGGTCAGGAGCCCACCCGCGTCTGCGGCCTCATCGAGCACGATCCAGCCTTCGGCACCGATCGCCTCACCTCCGCCCTGCTCGATTTTCCTCGCGGGCATGCGATCTTTACCGTGAGCACGCAGTTCGTTCCCTGGCAGCGCGTGCAGTTTCTCGGCACGAAAGGGCGCATCGAGATTGAAATCCCCTTCAATGCGCCTCCCGACCGTCCCACACGCATTTTTGTCGATGACGGCCGCGATATTTTTGGCGCCGGCATCGAGACCGAAATCTTTCCTGTGATTGACCAGTACACGCTGCAGGGCGACGCCTTCTCCCGCGCCGTGCTTGAGCGCACACCGGTCCCCGTTTCTCTCGAAGAAGGCATCGCCAACATGGCCGTGATTGAAGCCGTCTTCCAGTCGGCCCAGTCGGGGCAATGGCAGGCGGTTCGTCAGGCTGCGCCGGGTGCGCCCTCTTGAGGATCGTCCGCCAAACCGACACCGAGCTGATCCTCAGGGAGAGCACGCTCTGGATCTCGCTCCTGCTCGCTCTGGCCGCGCTGCCTCTCTTCTACGCTTCCACGCTGCCCGGCAAACGCGGCAATCTCATCGTCGCCATCTTCTTTGCGGCTGGCGCGCTCGTCTGGCTTCGCAAAGCGACCGTCGTTTTCGACGTCCCCCGGCGCACTGTCTACTGGCGCCGCATGCGCTTCTTCCGCTCGGCTGCCGGCGCCGTTCCCTTTTCCGAAATCGCCGGCATCGGCACGGAAACCTCCTCCGGCAGCGGGGGCTCCACTCTTTACCGGCTCACGCTCATCACCGGACAAAAGCCCATCCCCTTCACGGACACCTACGGCGGCGGCCGCGATCGCTGGGCGATGCTCCGCGAGACCACCCAGCGTTTCCTCCAGGCGCACAGCGGTAACCCGCTCCCCGCCCACCTCGACGAGTCGCTGCGTGCCCTGCTGCGCCGAGGACGCAAAGTCGAAGCCGTCCGCCTGCTCGAATCCGCCGAGCACCTCGACCTCTCCACCGCCACGCAGCGCGTCAATCAGCTCGCCGTCCGTCTCAAAGCTGAGAAGTAGACCTGCCGCAGGTCACCAGCCTCGCAAGCGTCGGGATGGCCCCGTCCCTCCTGTCCCCTGTAACCCGTCCCCTGTAACCTGCCCTTCCCGCCCTCTCGCGCCAATCGCCGCCTGCCGCCGCCGGCGCTCCCGGGTCCGCCTCCAGGAACGTGTATTCTTGCTTCACATCCCCTGACCTGAGCCGTTCCCTGGACCGCCTGCGGTCGCGCGATGCTTTGCAAGAGGCCATTGATTTTGAACTCCCCTGCTCGACTCGGTGCACCCCGCTCGGCCCGCCTTCCCGTGCTTCTCATCGGATATGTGGCTGCGGTCCTGCTTCCCTGGCTCGGTGTCATCCTGACCCTCCGCACCCCCGCCCTGCACGGCACGCCCGTGGCTCTCAACTTCATCTTCGTGGCCGGCATCACCGTCTTCACCGGACTGGGCCCCGGCCTTCTCGCCGTCGCCACCACCGCCGCTCTCTTCAACTATCTCGTGCTGGCCCCCAGCGGTTTCGTCGCCCTCGATCTGCAGTCGCTTCTCTACACCGCCGTGATCCTCGCCATCGGCTTTCTCATTGCCCTTCTCTGCGATCGGCAACGCGTCACGAGCAGCCGTCTCCACGCCGCCCTCACCTCACTGCAGGTTCGCACCGACTCTTTACTGGAAGCCCAGCAGGCCAGCAATGCCGCTGTCTGGATGTTCAACGTCGACGATGGACAGCTCCACTGGGCTGAGGGCGGCGCTCAGGTCTTCGGCCGGCCGCTGGTCGCCGACGCCCCCCGCCAGGCCACCATCGACCTCATCCTCGACGAAGACCGCGCCCGCATCCTCCTGGAATTCGACCAGGCCATCGCCACCGGTCGCGCCTACCGTTCCGAATTCCGCGTCCGCTGGCCCAACGGCGAGATCCACTGGCTGGAAAGCCGCGGCACACCTTCAGCCGTCAACAGCAAAATCTGGAACGGCGTCACCATCGACATCACCGATCACAAAAACGCCGAGCTTGCCCTCGTCCGCTCCGAGAAGCTCGCCGCCATCGGCCGCCTCTCCGCCACCATCGCCCATGAGGTGAATAATCCCCTCGAAGCCGTCACCAATCTTCTCTACCTGGCGCAAACCGAGGCGAACGTGCCGCCCGCTGCCCGCGACTACCTCCAGCGTGCCGACCAGGAACTCGCCCGCCTTGGCGCCATCGCCCGCCGCACTCTCACCTTTGTCCGTCCCAAATCCTCGCCCGGTCCCGTCCACGTCCTCGAGATTGTCGAAGCGGTGACCGCCATGTTTCAGCCCCGCTGCACCACGCGCGGCGCCGAGATCCGCATCCGGCACAACGGCGATCTCCATCTCGCGCTGCCCGCGGACGACCTTCGCCAGATCCTCACCAACCTGGTCTCGAACGCGTGCGATGCCCTGCCCGAGTCCGGCGGCTGCATCGAAATCGGGATCGCGCACGCCGGCTCCCTTGCCACTCTCTCCGTGTGCGACAACGGCTCCGGCATCGCCCCCGACAACATTCCCCGCATCTTTGACGCCTTCTTCACCACCAAAGAAGATGTCGGCACCGGCATCGGCCTCTGGGTCACCAAAGACCTCGTCGAGAAAAACGGCGGCCGCATTGCCCTTCAGACGCGCGGTCTGCCCGATGGCTTCCGCACTGCCTTCCGCGTCGAGCTGCCCTGCGCCTGAACCCGGCGGCCAAGTCAAAAAACCGCATGCCTTCCGAAGTGCTTGCGCCGCTCCTGGCGCGACACCAACATTCAGGCGCGAGTCGAATGGGCCTGCACTTCGCTGCGGCCTACGGCTCCGGGTGCTCGTTCGTGCGAATGAAATCCGCCGTCACCTGATGCAGCTCTTTCAACGCCGGCACCGTCACGTACACCATGTGCCCGGTCTGAAAGAAGTGATAGCTGATGTTCGCCTGCAGCTTCTCCGGGATCTGCAGATGTTTGTCCTCGTACGTCGCTCCAAAAAACAGCGTGCCCAGATCGTAGTAGCCGCCCATCAACAGGATCTTCAGCTTGGGATTGCGTTTCATCGCCACTGAAAGGTCGGGCATCACATTCACGCTCGCATCCCAGCCGCGTCCCCCGGGCGGCGTGTGCTGCAGATCCCAGTGAAAGTCCGGCCCATACGCGCTCGGCTTGTACGTCATGTTCTCGCCGTAGCGCAGCACGTCCCGCGTGTAGTCGTTCACCGCCGCGTTGTAGGGTGCTGACGTCGCGCTGCCGAACGGATCGTACTCCGTCTCCTCGCTCAGCGGATCGAGATCCGGCCCCTCATACCGCGTGTCCAGCCGTCCCGTCGTGATGTTCAGCTCCGTCTGCAACTCCTTCGAGAACGCGCCGCCACTCACCCGCAGATTGGCCTTGTACCAGTACGCCGCCGGCACGCCCGTATAGCTCTCCAGCTTTGCCGCGACCGCATGCTTCTCCGCGTCCGGCAGATCCGCGCCCTCGAGCAGCGCCGACGCATACCCACCCAGGCTGAACTGCTCTACCTCCTGCAGGAACGGCTCCAGTTGCGCGGGCTGGTTCGGCACATGATGGTGGTACCACGCCGTCGCCGCCATCGACGGCAATGCCAGGAAGTAGCCATTGTCCGTCCCCGGATTCCCCTGCGGCCCATCGGCACTGTCGTCGAAATTCAGAATCTGCGACAGAAACACCGACCCGTTCATATCGATTCCGCTCTGCTGCAGGTCGTACGTCAGCACCGCCGTCCGCGTCGTCCCGTAGCTCTCGCCGAAGAGAAATTTCGGATTGTTCCACAGGTCGTACTTCGTCAGGAACCGGTGAATGAACCGGCTGAACGCATGCCCATCCTGATCCGTCCCATAGAACGCCTTCCCCGCGTCCTTGCCCAGCACGCGCGAAAAGCCCGTGCCCGGTGCGTCGATGAAGACCAGGTCGCTCACGTCCAGCAAACTGTATTGGTTCGGCACAATCGAGTAAGGCGCGCCTTCCTGATGCTCCACATTCGGCAGCACCACCCGCATCGGCCCAAACGCCCCCATGTGCAGATACATCGTCGAGCTGCCCGGGCCGCCGTTATAGAGAAAGGTGATCGGCCGCGTGCCCTGCGGCGCGTCTTTTTTGAAGTACGCCACGTAGTACATTCGCGCAATCGCCGGCTGATCCTGAATCTTCGCGGCCACATCGATGTCCGATCCCGGCAGATACTTCCCGTCCAGCCCAATCATCGCGTCCTGCGCGTCGCTCGATCCCACCGTCAACATCCCGGCCACGGCTTTGTACTGAATCGTCTGCCCCTCCACCGTCACCGACCCTTCGGTGACCGAATCCGGCGGCATCGCGCCCGGACTGCTCGCAGCGGCCGCAGCGTGATCCTTCATGTCGTGATCGGAATTCTGCGCCAGCACTGCCGGAACAACCAGCAGCGCCGCAAGCGTGCAACAGCCAATTTGCCGAATCATTCTTCCGTCGCCTCCTGAGGAATTTCCGGAGATGCCGACAGAGTATACCGGGTGCGACACACCCGCTGCGGGATTTCAACGCGTGACACCGGGCACACCGATCCGCCCGGTCTCAGTGAACCGCCAAAACGAGAAGCCCAGCCGCCTGGTCTCCGGATTCTGGATTGGGCTCACCACCGCGATATCGCCATCGCGCAGCAACGCGACGCAGAGGTACTCGCCGGCCGTGTCTCGCACAGGCGAAGGAGTCTCATCGCTCACAGTCCAGCTATCGGTTCGCAGTCCGGATAACTCCACTACCCGCGGGCGGCCCGTGCCTGGTCCCACCTGGATGCGCGCCACATGCCACTGCAGCGCTTCGCCTGCGCCTGAAAACCAGGTGGCCGCCAGCTCGCCCGCTCCCCGTGCGGTCAGATACGGAAAATACGACACAGCGTTAATCCTGGCGACGCGCCACCGGCGCCAGCTCCTGCCTGCATCCACCGACTCCGCCAGCCACACGCCCTGGAAATTGGTCCACAGCGAGTAGAGCCGGCCCTGCGCATCCCAGGCCACCGGCTCAACCCAGCGCGGAATCGAGCCTTGTGTTCCGCCTGGCGACCAGTCCCGATCGCCAGGCGGAGTCCGCTTCTCCCATGTGCTGCCGCCGTCTGTGCTCACTGCAAGCCAATCCGCGGGCGCGTCGAATTTCGATCCTCCCGCAAAGCTCGGCGTGATGCGCACCGCCACCTCTCCATGCGGCCCGACCGCAAGATCGCTCGATTCACCGGAGGGGTACACAACCTGGGACGCGCTCCACGTCGCGCCTTCGTCCCGGCTCAGGACGTGGTGCACTCCGCTGCCATCGCTCCAGATCACGTGCGCGGTTCCATCGGGCGCCACAGCAACCCACGGCCGATCGGGAAAATGTCCCTGGGTCAGCAGGGTCCAGCGCCAGGTCACGCCCTCGTCACGGCTGACCCCGGCCACCACATGGACGCCCTCACCGGCTTTGGGATCGAACTCCAGTTCGACAAGATAGAGCGATCCATCCCGAGCCACCGCCAGGCTCACATCGGAGTTCGCCGTGATTCCGGCGTCGCCGATATTCATGCGGGTCCAGCTCGCACCGTGATCGGTGCTCTTCCACAGCCGCGGCGCCTGCTGCGGCTTTCCGTTGCTCAGCTTGCCGAACCCGCTCACGTACAGCGTGCCATCCGGCCCTTCAACGAGGCTCGGTTCCTTGGCCGAATCGCCGGCAATCTCCACATGCTGCATCAGAACCAGCCGCGGGAAGGCTGCTGCCCCCGCACCGCTCTGCGCCATCGCCTGACTGCCCATCAGCGCGGAAAGACAGACCGCCGCTGCGATCACCCTGTCGAAACAACGCATCCCTCGCCTCTTCCTGCTGCGATCGAGCACGGATGACCCCCCTCAGCGCGCACAAGGATTGTCGAAAGCCGCACCCAGTGTAGCGGTCGTCTTATCGCTCGACGCCCGCCTCCCCATAAACTGAAACCATGCCGCCGATCCTCATCGCGCAAAATGTATCCAAACGCTTCGGCGCTACCCCCCTCTTTGAGAACCTCTCCTTCGCCGTCCACGATGGAGCCCGCATCGGCCTCATCGGTCCCAATGGCGCCGGCAAATCCACACTGCTCGCCATCCTCGGCGGCGAGCAGCACTCCGACACCGGCGAAGTCTCCTTCCGCAAACGAGCCCGCATCGCCTATCTCCATCAGATATCCGACTTCGTCCCGGGTCCCACGGTCCGGCAGATCGTCGAAGCCGCGCTCGACCGCGCCGCCGTGCCCGCCGCTGTTCACGAACAGCGCCTCCGCGAAACTCTGGGGCGCGCCGGCTTCGTGGAAAGCGACTCTCCCGGCCAGCCCGGCATGAACCGCGAAGCCGCCAGCCTCAGCGGTGGATGGCGCAAGCGCCTCGCTATTGCCGAAGCCCTCGTCACCGATCCCGATCTCCTCCTCCTCGACGAGCCCACCAACCACCTCGATCTCGAAGGCATCGAGTGGCTGGAAAATCTTCTCCGCGCCGCGCCATTCTCGTACGTCGTCGTCACCCACGACCGCTACTTCCTCGAAGCCATCGCCTCCGAAGTCGTCGAGCTCAACCGCATCTACTCCGAAGGTCTCCTCCGCGTCAAAGGCAGCTACTCCAAATTTCTCGAAGAGCGCGACGCGTACGTCGAATGGCAGCAGCGCGCCCAGGAAAGCCTCCGCAACCGCGTTCGCACCGAAATCGAATGGCTCCGCCGCGGCCCCAAAGCCCGCGCCACCAAAGCCAAAGCCCGCATCGACAACGCCAATAGCCTGATCGCTGCGCTGGCGGATTCCGAATCCCGTTCCCGTACCGCCACCGCCGGCATCGCCTTCGACGCCACCGGCCGCCAGACCAAACGCCTCATCGAA
>DATASQ010000047.1:0-5695 GCA_036269135.1 Acidobacteriaceae bacterium | reverse complement strand
GAGGATGTACTGGTCGTCGACGACGAGGAGCTTTTCGACGCGGTGGTGGTGGAGAATCTCCTCGGCCTGCTCGAGGGTGGTGCCGACGGGCACGGTGATGAGGTTCTCTTTGGTCATCACCTCGGCGATGGGAATGTCGGTACGGGTCTCGAAGCGGAGGTCGCGGTTGGTGAGGATGCCGACCAGCCTGCGGTTGCGGGTGACCGGGACGCCGGAGATTTTGTAGCGGCGCATGACCTCGAGGGCGTCGGAGATGAGCTGCTCGGGAGCCATGGTGACGGGGTCGACGATCATGCCGGATTCGGAGCGCTTGACCTTGTCGATTTCGCCGGCCTGCTGCTCGATGGTGAGGTTGCGGTGGACAATGCCGAGTCCGCCCTGCTGGGCCATGGCGATGGCCATGCGGGATTCGGTGACGGTGTCCATGGCAGCGGAGAGCAGAGGGGTGCTGAGGGCGATGCGTTTGGTGAGGCGGGTCTGGGTGGTGACCTGGGCTGGGGCGACTTCACTGGCGGCAGGGGTCAGAAGGACATCATCGAAGGTCAGGGCTTCCGGCAGAGGGTGCTCAATCATGATAGGCAGATGCGCGTCGGCTCAAGGATGATGCGGATGTGAATTGAGCAGGCGGCTTTGGGACATTGTAGAACAGCGCGCGGAGATGCAGGTTACAGGTGACAGGTTACCGGTTGCAGAGGCTCGCCGCAGGTGACTGAAAAAGAAAGGGCCAGTGCCGGTGGTTGCTGCTGCGGCACTGGCCAAAACCCGGTGCGGCACGAGGCCGCTTCCGGGGGAACTTTGCTAGTCGTCGCCGTGGGCGGGAGCGGCTTCGTTTTCCTCACGGGGCGAAATGTTGGGAGTCTCGGCGCGGCCGGGCATGGCGGCACGGCCGGAGTAGACGCGCCAGGTGCGCTCGACGTCGTCGGTGGCCTCTTTGAGGAGGGCTTCGGCGGCATCGGGGTGGGCGCGGAGCAGCATGGTGTAGCGCGTCTCGTTATAGACGTAATCCTTGAGCGGGATCGAAGGCGCGCGGGAGTCGAGAATGAAGGGGTTCTTGCCCTGTTCGCGGAGCGCGGGGTTATAGCGCATCAGCGGCCAGTAGCCGGAGCTGACGGCGGCCTTCTGGTGATCGAGGCCTTTGGAGAGGTCGTAGCCGTGGGCAATGCAGTGGCTGTAGGCGATGATGATGGCGGGACCGTTCCAGGCTTCAGCCTCCTGAAAGGCTTTGACGGTGTGGCTGTCGTTGGAGCCCATGGCGATGCGGGCGACGTAGACCGAGCCGTAAGCGACCGCTTCCATGGCGAGGTCTTTCTTGCTGGTGACTTTGCCGCCGGCGGCAAACTTGGCGACTGCGCCGCGCGGGGTGGATTTGGACATCTGGCCGCCGGTGTTGGAGTAGACCTCGGTGTCGAGGACGAGGACCTTGACGTTGCGGCCGGAGGCGAGGACGTGGTCGAGGCCGCCAAAGCCGATGTCGTAGGCCCAGCCGTCGCCGCCGAGGATCCAGACGCTGCGGCGGACGAGGGTGTCGGCAACAGATTCGAGGGAGCGGGCGTCGAGGCTGTCGACGATGGCGAGTTTGGCGCGGATGTCGACGACGCGGGCGCGCTGGGCGTTGATGCCTTCTTCTTTGGACTGGTCGGCATCGAGGGTGGCGCGGACGAGGTCGTCACCGAGTGCGGGCGCGAGTTTGGCGACGAGGGCTTCGGCGTAACGCTTCTGCTGATCGACGGCCAGGCGCATGCCGAGGCCGAATTCCGCATTGTCTTCGAAGAGGGAGTTGGACCAGGCGGGACCGCGGCCCTCCTCATTCTGGCAGTAAGGGGTGGTGGGCAGATTGCCGCCATAGATGGAGGAGCAGCCGGTGGCGTTGGCGATCATGAGGCGGTCGCCAAAGAGCTGGGTGAGCAGCTTGATGTAGGGCGTTTCGCCGCAACCCTGGCAGGCGCCGGAGAACTCAAAGAGGGGCTCGAGGAGCTGGATGTCCTTGACCTGCGAGGTTGAGAGGCGATCGCGGCCAACGGTGGGCAGCTTCTCGAAGAACTCCCAATTGGCGCGCTCGGGCAGGCGCAGCGGTTGCTGCGGCTTCATGTTGAGGGCTTTGTGCGCCGGATCGGCTTTGCTCTTTGCGGGGCAGACTTCGACGCAGAGCTGGCAGCCGGTGCAGTCCTCGGGTGAGACCTGGAGGGTGTAGAGCTCGTTGTCCATGCCGCGCCATTTCGGTTTGGCGGATTTGAAGGTGGATGGAGCTCCAGGCAGCAGGGCCGAGTCGTAGACCTTGGCACGGATGACGGCGTGCGGACAGACCATGACGCATTTGCCGCACTGAATGCAGAGCTCTTCATCCCAGATGGGGATGAACTGGGCGATATTGCGCTTCTCCCATTTGGCGGTGCCGGTGGGGAAGGTTCCGCCGGCGGGCAGGGCGCTGACGGGGAGCCTGTCGCCGTAGCCGGCAGCCATGGCGCCGAGGACGTCGTGAACGAAAGCCGGGGCCGAGGCAGGGATGACCGGCAAAATGTCGAAGGTGGCGGTGATCGCTTCGGGCGGTTTGACCTCGTGCAGGTGGGCGAGGGCCGCGTCGACAGCAGCGTAGTTCTGCTGGACGACCGCTTCGCCGCGTTTGCCATAGGTCTTCTGGATGGCCTTCTTGATCTGGGCGATGGCTTCGTCGCGGGGCAGGACGCCGCTGATGGCAAAGAAGCAGGTCTGCATGACGGTATTGATGCGGTTGCCCATGCCGTTTTCACGAGCGACCTGATAGCCGTCAATGACGTAGAAGCGGAGGTGCTTGCCGAGGATGGTCTTCTGGATGGTCTTCGGCAGATGCTGCCAGACGTCCTTCGGCCCGTAAGGACTGTTGAGAAGGAATGTGGCGCCGGGCTCGGCGGCGGCGAGGACATCGACCTTTTCGAGGAACTCGAACTGATGGCAGGCGATGAAGTTGGCGCGCGAGATGAGATAGGTGGAACGGATGGGCTCGGGTCCGAAACGCAGGTGGGAGGTGGTGAGGGAGCCGGACTTTTTGGAATCGTAGACGAAGTAGCCCTGGGCGTAATTCGGGGTCTCGGAGCCGATGATCTTGATGGAATTCTTATTGGCGCCGACGGTGCCGTCGGAGCCGAGTCCATAAAAGAGGGCGCGGACGGTTTTGGGGCTTTCGGTCGAGAAGCTCTCATCCCAGCGCAGGCTGGAGTGGGTGACGTCGTCGTCGATGCCGATGGTGAAGTGATTCTTCGGATGCGGCTTCGCCAGCTCATCGTAGATGCCCTTGACCATCGCCGGCGCGAACTCTTTGGAAGAGAGGCCGTAGCGGCCGCCGACGATGACCGGGAACTGCGAAAGCGGGATGCGTCCGGAGGAGAGCGCTTCAGAGATGACGGTGACCACGTCCTGATAGAGCGGGTCACCGGTGGCGCCGGGCTCCTTGGTGCGGTCGAGGACAGCAATCTTGCGGACGGTGTCGGGGAGGGCGGTCAGGAAGGCTTCCGCTGCGAAGGGACGGTAGAGGTGGACTTTCAGGAGGCCAAGCTTTTCGCCTTTGGCATTGAGAGCGTCGATGGCTTCCTCAACGGCGCCGGCGCCGGATCCCATGAGGACGATGACGCGGTCGGCATCGGGCGCGCCGTAATAGTCGAAGAGGCGGTAGGCGCGGCCGGTCTGGCGGGCGAAGCGGTCCATGACGTCCTGCACGATGGCCGGGCAGGCCAGGTACCAGGGGTTGCAGGCTTCGCGGGCCTGGAAGAAGACGTCGGGATTCTGAGCGGAGCCGCGGAGGACGGGACGATCCGGAGAGAGGGCGCGTTCACGGTGGGAGCGAACCGCCTGCTCGTCAAGGAGGGCCCGGATCGTCTCGTCCGATATTGGAATAACTTTATTGATTTCATGCGATGTGCGGAAACCATCAAAGAAGTGCATGAAGGGAAGGCGAGCTTCCAGCGTGGCCAGGTGGGCGACGGTGGCGAGGTCGGCAGCTTCCTGGACGGAGTTGGAAGCGAGCATGGCGTAGCCGGTCTGGCGGCAGCCCATGACGTCGGAGTGATCGCCAAAGATGGAGAGCGCGTGGGTGGCGATGGAGCGGGCGGTGACATGCATGACCGTCGGGGTAAGCTCGCCGGCGATCTTGTACATGTTGGGAATCATGAGAAGGAGGCCCTGAGAGGCGGTAAAGGTGGTGGCGAAAGCGCCACCCTGAAGGGCGCCGTGCATGGCGCCGGCGGCTCCGCCTTCACTCTGCATCTCGGCGACGGTGGGAACCGCGCCCCAGATGTTGCGCTTCCCTTCCTCGCTCCACTGGTCGGCGAACTCGGCCATGGTGGACGAGGGAGTAATGGGATAAATGGAGATGACTTCGGAAAAACGGTAGGCGACGGAAGCGGCGGCTTCGTTACCGTCGAAGATCGCAGTTTTCACAGGGGCGCTCATGGTTCTCCTTGGCTGGGGTTCGGTGCTGTGCGAGTGCGAGATCGCTGTTGGCCACAACAGAAAAGTCTGCGCTGCGGGCCATGGGAGCCGCTGTGACCGAGAACACAAGTGTGCGAGGATAGAATGTTCGGCGAGAGTCGAAGCTCAGCTGGGAGCCAGGAGCTGGGAGGCGGGAGCCCGGAGCTGTTCGCTGGTAACGGGGCCAGGTATCGACCTGTGATTTGGGTCACGGAGGGTTGAGGGTCGCGGCAGGTAGGCTCACGGGAGTCGCGGTTCGGGGACGGAGAGCGGGATTTTGATGGGACACACGGAGCATCCCTGGCTGACGGTAGTTGGCTTACTGCTTGGATCTGTTGCCTTTGGGGTTACGCCTCTGGCGCTGGCCTGGCTGTGGGCGCGGGTGTACTCGCCGAAGAAGCCGGGCGCCATCAAGAACGCCACTTACGAATGCGGACTGGAATCGAAAGGCGATGCCTGGATCCAGTTCGGAGCCTCGTATTACCTCTATGCCATTGTTTTTCTTGTGTTTGACGTCGAGGCGATCTTTCTGCTGCCCTTTGCGGTGGCGTTTACGGGACTGACGCTGGGGGCGGCCCTGGCCATGTTGGTCTTTCTGCTGCTGCTGGTGGAAGGGCTGGTCTGGGCGTGCCAGAAGGGCGTGCTCACGTGGGCATGAAAAGCAGCCGGGTGCCTGGAACTGGGAGTGTTGATGGCGGACGATCTTAAAGAGCTGAAGATCGAGCTGAGCAAGAACGGGATCTTCACGACGACCCTGGAGGAGATTTACAACTGGGGCAGGAAGAACTCCGTTTGGCCGCTGACGTTTGGGCTGGCGTGCTGCGCGATCGAGATGATCGCGACCACCATGGCGCGCTACGATCTGGCGCGGTTTGGGGCGGAGGTGTTTCGGCCGTCGCCGCGGCAGGCGGACCTGATTATTGTCTCGGGCACGGTGACCAAGAAGATGGCGCCGCAGGTGGTGCGGCTCTACAACCAGATGCCGGAACCCAAGTATGTGATCGCGATGGGGGCGTGCGCGATCTCGGGCGGTCCGTTTCGCGACGGGTACAACGTATTAAAGGGAATCGACCGGTACATACCGGTCGATGTGCATATCCCAGGATGCCCGCCACGGCCGGAGGCGCTGATCCACGCATTCATGACGCTGCAGAAGAAGATTGAGGACCAGGCGCTGGCGGGGCCGGATCGGCCGCGGCACCTGCGGGCGGACCTGCCGAGCGAGTTTCCGGTGCCGGCGTTTGGAGAGCACGGG
>DATASQ010000046.1:0-52405 GCA_036269135.1 Acidobacteriaceae bacterium | reverse complement strand
TGGCCCCTCACCCATGCAGGATGCAGGGGGTCAGGAAATGCAGCAGGAAACCCGTGTGCGGCTGACCGGCGGGGCCGGGAGCCGCACACCCTGGCTGCTTAAGCGTTGGCGCGCACCACGTTGGCTGCGCTCAGCCCCTTGGGGCCCTGCTGACATTCGAACTCGACCGCCTCACCCTCGTTCAGCGTCCGGTAGCCCGAATCCTGAATCGCTGAAAAGTGCACGAAGACATCCTCGCCGCTGGACCGCTGAATGAACCCGTACCCTTTCGCACCGTTGAACCACTTGACCACACCTTGCTCTTTCACTGGGACTCCTTCATGTGTTTGCGTCATCATGTTCTTGCCTCCTGATCTCCCGGCCCCGGGGCCATTACGGATGTAATAGGCACAGAGACACCAAAAGCTGCCGTAGCACCGCCTGCGGGGCGGTTATCGGGCAGCTCAGTCGGTTACCGGGCAGTCGCAGAGACAGCTATGCAGGTACATCAAACAACTGGCCTTCCGAATCCGATTCACTTCCTGGGGATGAGAATCGTGCTCCTGTTATGGCAGGATTCGGCCGCGAAATCAAGAGGAATTTTGCGGGAAAAAGCGGGATTTTTGTATAAGGTGACGGAAGTAGGGCGTACTTTGGTGACCGGCCTCCGGGTTCCGGACAGGCCATGAAAGCCCAGCGCCCTGCTAGGATTTGTGCAGAATCCCATGTCCCCCGACACAGACCTGGAGGCGCTGCCGCCCGCTCGGGCCGCGCTGCCCCCGGAAATACCCAAGCCGCCCGCTCGTCCTCGCCGTAGCGGAGGTTGGTCGGTTTTGGTCGCGCTGGGCCGGTATCTTGCGCAGACGGAAGTCCACACCTATGCGTTCAGCGTGGCGGCGAACGCCATCCTGTCGCTGTTCCCGTTCATCGTGATGATGTTCACGGTGGCGCGGCAGGTTTTTCATTCCACGACGATGGTGACGGTGATCGGGGGAATGCTGCACGACATCCTTCCTTCCAACCAGGACTTTGTGGTGCGCAATATGAGCCTGCTGGTGCACCCGGCCGGCAGCGTGCAGATCGCCTCGGTGGTGATGCTGCTGATTTCCTCGACGGGGGTGTTTCTGCCGCTGGAGGTGGCGCTGAACCGGGTATGGGGCGTGACGCGGAACCGCTCCTACCTGATGAACCAGGCCGTCTCACTGGGATTGGCGGGGATTATCGGGCTGCTGGTGATGGTGGCGGTGTGCGCGGCCACGGTGCAGACCGGGCTGCTGACCTTTGTGTTCTTCGGGCACACGGAGAACGTGGTGTATGGGTTCATCCACCATCTGTTTCTGCAGATCGCCGTGGCGTTCATGAGCGTGGGGATGTTTTTCTTCATCTACTGGATCCTGCCTAACCGGAAGCTGCCGGTGCGGGCGGTTCTGCCGACGGCGATCCTGATGGGACTGCTGTGGGACTTTGGGCGGCTGCTGTATATCGGGGCGCTGCCGCACATGGATCTGCACTCGGTGTACGGGCCGTTTGAAGTGTCGGTGGGGCTGATGATCTGGGCGTTTCTGACGGGGCTGCTGCTGCTGGCGGGCGCGCAGTACTCGGCGACCCGGCATGCGTTGCGGCTGGCGCATGAGGCGGATGTGGAAGAGGCGCGGAAGGAGCGGGAGAAAGGCGCGGACGAGGCCAGGGAAGGGGAGCGGAAAAGGACTGTGGAGTAGACTGTGGAGTGGAGTCCACAATGGAAACCGTTCAGATTGTCATCGACAAAAAGCTCCTTCTTGCTGCGGACGCGGCAGCACGGCGGACGAAGCAGAATCGATCGGCTCTGGTGCGCGACGCGCTGCGGGAGTACCTGCTGCGCCTGGACGTGCGGGCCAAAGAGGAGCGCGACCGCGCCGGCTACCGACGGATTCCCGACCAACCCGACGCAGCCTGGGAAGCGGAGGCCGCGTGGCCGGAAGAATAGCGCGAGGCGATGTACGCCTGTACGAGTTTGCCGCGCCGGACAAGCGGCGGCCAGTCGTTGTTCTCACACGCGACAGCGCTCTCGGCTACCTGGCGAACGTGACCGTGGCCTCGGTGACCTCAACGATTCGAGGGATTCCTTCCGAGGTCATGCTGGACGAGGACGATGGCATGAAGGCTCGCTGTGCGGTGAACCTGCACAATGTAACGACGGTCGTGGAGAGCAAACTGGGGCGGCGCGTCGCGCGTTTGAGCTCGGCGCGGATGAACGAGATTTGCGCCGCTATCGGCTTTTCTCTCGGGTGTGATCCGCACTGAACGGGTGTGTCTGGCTTGCTACTCCGGCCGGTGGCCGAGTTTGTAGACGATGCCGACGGAGCCGGCGAACTCGTTTTGCCAGGGGTAGCCGTATTTGGTGGGCTGCCATTCGGGGACGAGGCGGACGGCGAGGCGGGGGCCGAGGTTGTAGTCCACGGAAGGGCCAACAGCCAGGCCGAGCGCGAGCTTGTCGTTGTAGATGCCGACCTGCTGCGGCATGACCCCGGAGGGAAAGCCGTCGCTGAACTTGCCATAGGCCGCACCTATGAGGGCGTGCATGCCGACGACGTAGTGGGGGTGCATCAACACGCGGTAACTGGGCCCGAAGAGGAAGAGGTGTTCGGACATGGGCGCGGTGGATGCCACGCCCAGGCCGTTGAGGGGAATATCCATGGTGCCGTACTCGCCGCGGGCGTTGGCCTCAAAGCCAAAGCGGGTGCGCATCCAGACGGTCGCATCGGCCTGCCAGCCAAGCAGGTTAATGGCGTGCACCTGACGGCCCGGGCCGGGATTGAAGTGGGCATACTGGGCGCCGCCGGAGAAGTCCCAGCGCTGGGCGTACTGCGGCGTCTCTTCTTCCGGAGCGGTCGCCGTGACCTGTGCATGCAGGGAAGCCTGCGCAAACAATCCCGCGCCCACAAACGCCAGCGCCCCAAGACGAAACATCACGGCTTTCACGCGATCCGGAACCTCAAGCAATAAGGATGGCAAGCTTCAAGATTATCACCCTGAGGGACGTTGCCCGAGTCCACCCCAGAGAACACGGAGCGCACAGAGGAGAATGGGAAGGATCAGGTTCGCGGGGCGGGACGGATGTGCAGCTCTTTTAGCTGCTGGTCGCTGACTTCGGTGGGGGCGTCCATCATGAGGTCGATGGCTTTGGCGGTTTTGGGGAAGGCGATCACCTCGCGCAGGCTGGTGGCGCCGGCCAGCAGCATGACGAGGCGGTCGAGGCCGAGGGCGATGCCTCCGTGGGGCGGGGTGCCGTACTGGAGGGTTTCAAGGAAGAAGCCGAAGCGGGCCTTTGCCTCTTCGTCGCTCATGCCGAGGGCGTGGAAGATCTTTTTCTGGACGTCCTGGCGGTGGATACGGATGGAGCCTGAACCGAGCTCGAGGCCGTTCATGGCGAGGTCGTAATAGCGGGCGCGGACCGAGGCGGGATCGGACTCGAGGCGGTCCATATCTTCTTCGTGCGGCGAGGTGAAAGGGTGGTGCGCGGGGGCCCAGCGGCCGGTCTCGGGATCGTGCTCGAACATGGGAAAGTCGGTGACCCAGAGGGGGCGGAAGGCGGCTGAGCCATCGACGCCGGTCTCGCCTGCGCCGGCTGCATGAACGGCGTGGTCGGTGACGGCGAAGGAGCCGTGACGGTCGGCGTATTTCCTGGCCAGCTCCACGCGGAAGTTGCCGGCGGCGCTGAGGACGGCGATTTCGCGCTCGGAGAGGCGGCCTTCAAATTTGGTGTCGCTGGCCTGGATGTGGGTGGCGGCGTCGCCGGCGACAAGGACGAGCAGGTCTTCGGGGGCTGCGGCGGTGCGCTGGCGCAGTTCAGCGACAGCTTCGGGGAAGGATTTCTCCAGACGCTTGATGTCGTCGAGGAGCTTGGCGCCTTTCTTCGTTTCGAAGAGGGGGCGGTTGTCGTCGCGCTCTTTACGGCTGAGCTCGCCGACTTTGGGAATGCGGACGGCGACGACGGGCAGCGACGGATCGACGGCGAGGGTTTGGAGCTGCTCCGCGGTGAAGGCGCTGCGAATGTCGGTGAGGCCGGGAAGGCGCAGGTCGGGCTTGTCGATGCCGTACTGGCGCATGGCTTCGTCGTAGGTCATGCGGGGGAACAGAACAGGCAGGGCGATGCCAACGGCCTCGAACGCGGCGTGCATGAAGCCTTCGACGACGGCGAAGATGGTCTCCTGCTGGGGGAAGGTCATCTCGAGGTCGATCTGGGTGAACTCCGGCTGGCGATCGGCGCGGAGGTCTTCGTCGCGGAAGCAGCGGACGATTTGGAAATACTTGTCGAGGCCGGAGATCATGAGGATCTGCTTGAAGAGCTGCGGAGACTGGGGCAGGGCGTAGAACTGTCCGGGGTGGACGCGGCTGGGGACGAGGTAGTCGCGCGCGCCTTCGGGGGTGGAGCGGGTGAGGAACGGGGTTTCGATTTCGTAGAAGCCCTGGGCGGCGAGGTTTTCGCGGACGGCGAGGGCGACCTTGTGGCGGACGGCGATGTTGTGGGCCATCTCGGGGCGGCGGAGGTCGAGGTAGCGGTACTTGAGGCGGACTTCTTCGTTCTGGATGGCTTCTTCGGCGGGCGAGAAGGGCGGGACTTTGGAGTCGTTGAGGATGAGCAGCTCGGTCGCTGCGATCTCGATCTCACCGGTGGCCATTTTTGGGTTCACGGCGTCAGGGCCGCGCAGACGGACCTTACCGGTGGCCGCGATGACGAACTCGGGGCGGGCCTGCTCGGCTTTCAAGTGGCCGTCGGGGGTGAGGTCCTTGTCGAGGACAATTTGCGTAACGCCGTAGCGGTCGCGCAGGTCGAGGAAGATGAGGTTGCCGTGATCGCGGCGGCGGTTGACCCAGCCCATGAGGGTGACGGACTGGCCGGCGTCGGCGGCGCGGAGCTGGCCGCAGGTGTGGGTGCGTTGGCGTGTGCCTAGAAAGTCGAGCAAAGTTGGGTTCCTTGGGAAGAAAGCACTTCCTCAATCAGTGTGGATTCGCCGGATTCAGGCTGGCCACCGCCGCCAGTTAGGAAGAACTTATCGGTTTCGATAATCAGCTCTCTTGGACCGCAGTGGAACGTGATAGAGCGTTCCTCGAACGATGGCTCCCTTTTGTAGTCAGTGCTGATCAAGCACGCGTTCCTGCCCTCCTTTTGGAACTGATTCAGGGCCCCGTGGAGCACATTGGCAAATGCAAAGTCACTATCTTCGCTGCCAGTCCAGAGCTTGTCGGCGCAGACCAGCTTGCCACCTTTGAACGAAATCTGGCCTAGGTTCTCAGGCGGTGTGTCCTTTGATTTGATAGTCCAGCTTTCTAACTCACCATTTTTGACTACCGTATAGTGTTTGGAGAGCTCGCTGAGTACTGCATCTCTCGCAAGGCCTAGGTACAAGGTTGTGCTCCCCAGCGTAATCACATCGACATCTCGGGGCACGTCCTGCCCCCAAACCATTGGCAGTGAGAGGACAACGGCTAGCAAAGGCCCGGCTATCTTACCGCTCATTTGCGTCTCTCCACGATCTCCAATGGGCAAGAAACCTTCCCCTCAGAAGCTCCCTCTTGTTCTCGTCCGGCTGACTAGATTCTACGAGCGATAGCTCGATCGAGAATGCCAGTTTGGGCGGTTCACCGGTGCTAACCCACCAGTGATGGTCGCGATTCCCGTGATCGGGCCTCCACTTCCAATCCACACGCAGACCCCTAGACTCAGCCAACTCAACGAGCCACTGCGTGCACTGGTCTAGACCTGTTTCCGGCTTCCCTTGTATCGGTCGCATATCAATCGTTCCTCTTCAATCGCCCTGGCCTTTTGGGGTCAGAAGGAAAGATGAAAGCCCTTCGCGCGGGATTTTGGTCTGCTCGCCGGTGGCGAAGGTCTTCACTGTCAGGATACCGGAGCGCTCCTCGTCTTCTCCGAGGAGGACGATGGCGCGGGCCAGCTTGTTGGCCATCTCGAAGGACTTTTTCAGACGGAAGCCGCCGTCGCCGAGCTCAATGCGCAGACCTTCACGGCGCAGTTCGCGCGCGAGTTGGAGGGCCGGGGCGTTCTGCGCTTCTCCGAGAGGAGCGATGTAGGCGTCGGCCAACGTCCCTTGTGAATCGCCGGCAGGGGTTTCCTGCTGCTGGGCCTGGAGCGTGAGGATGAGCCGGTCAAGGCCCATGGCAAAGCCGATGCCCGGAGCCTTCGGGCCGCCGAGCATTTCTGAGAGGCCGTCGTAGCGGCCGCCACCGAGCAGGGCGTTCTGCGCGCCGAGACCGCCGTGCGTGAACTCGAAAGTCGTGCGGGTGTAGTAGTCCAGTCCGCGGACAAGGCGGGGATTCACTTCGTACTTCACGCCGCAGGCGTCGAGGGCGGCGAGGACCTGGGCGAAGTGGGCTTTGGAGGCGTCGTCGAGATAGTCGGCGATCTTCGGCAGCGTCTCGATGATGGGCTGGTCTTCGGGAACCTTGCAGTCGAGGACGCGGAGGGGATTGGTCTCGGCGCGGCGCTGGCAATCGACGCACATCTGCGGGGCCTTGTCTTTCAGCGCCTCGCGCAGGGCGGCGATGTAGCGGGGGCGGTCGGTGGCCGAGCCGACGGAGTTGAGGACGAGGGTCCAGCCGGAGATGCCCAGCTCGTCGAGGAGGCTGGCGAGCAGCTCGATCACCTCGGCGTCGCGGAGCGGCGATTCGGAGCCGGCGGAGGGCGGACCGATGACCTCAGCGCCAATCTGCCAGAACTGGCGGTAGCGGCCCTTCTGCGGGCGCTCGCGGCGGAATTGCGGGCCGATGTAGTAGAGCTTTTGCAGCAGGCCGGTCTCGCCCAGCTTGTGCTCGATGTAGGCGCGGACGACGCCGGCGGTGTTTTCGGGGCGGAGGGTGAGGGACTGCCAGGAGGAAAAATAATCTCCGGGGAACCTCTCCACTTCGACACCATTGTGGTCGACCCAAGGCGTCTCAGGCGAGGTCTCGGGGACCACAAGTCTCATCCTCACTTCACCAAATCCTCGTTGGCTCGAGTCGGAGAGCGTTAGCTGCTGCCACTTCAGGAGGATAGCAATCGCCTCAGAAGAAACAGTGGCTCGAAAGATGATCAATTCTGCCGTGTGTAAGATTCCGGGGCCTGGGGAAGCCCGCCATACCCGTAGCGGTTCATCGCCAGCCCCCTTCTGCCCCAGAGATGCCAAGTCGCGGTCGTTGATTGCAATTTTTCCGGGTTCAAACCCCGATAAGGAGTCAGAACGATTCACCGAGATCCACGTGTCAATCAGCTTTTTGGCATTGAAGCGCTCGCCATCCTTCCACGTGTACATCTCTTTGGAGACGATGTCGGTTTCTTCGCCGACGCCACGGGCGAAGAGCTGCGTGTCTTCGAAGAGGGGGGTGCGGATCTCGCCGAAATGGTAGCGGGCCATGACGCGGCGGGTGGTGGACTCGACGCGGTCCCACAGTTCGGTTTCCGGCGGCAGAAGATCGCGCGTGCCGCGCACGGCTTTGAGGACAGTCATGGGTCTGATTTCAGTTTAAAGGAGGGGGCGCGCAGTGACGGAGCGCGGGCCTCGGCGCGGGGTCCGGAACTTGCAAACGGTAGCTCCCAGCATCGAAGATTATGTCAGTCGAGGTGCTTCCTATGGTTCGCCGGATCGCCTGCTTGCTTATTTTGTTTCTGGCCGCCGGATCGGCGGTTCGCCTCTGCGCCCAGGACGATCAGGATCCCCTGACGCCGGATGAAGTGCAGCAGGTTCGCGACGACGCGATCCATCCCAACGAGCGGATTAAGCTCTACATGAAATTCATCGAGGATCGTCTGACCTCGATCCGCCAGCTGGCGGGCAATCCCGACGTGGCGGACCGCAAGGCGCAGATCCGCGACAAGCTGGAGGAGTTTACGCACCTGTGCGACGAGCTCCAGGACAATCTGGACACGTACGATGCGGCGCACGCCGATATTCGCAAGTCGCTCAAGGAGGTGGTGGCCTCGACGGCGAAGTGGCCGGCCGAATTGCGCGCCGCGGGAACGGATGCGAGCTACGATTTTTCGCTGAAGACGGCGCAGGAGGCGGCGCAGTCCGCGAGCGAAGAAGCCAGGCAGCTTGCCACCGAGCAGGACGCTTTCTTTCAGACGCACAAGGACGAGCGCCACAGGAACGGCAACGGGCCAAGCTAGCGGGGGACGGCGGTGCGGCGGCGGCGCATCCAGAGGATAAAGCGGACCAGATAGATGAGAATGTTTGTGCCGCAGACCGCGACGCCGCAGGCGATGATGAGCCAGACCGGCACGTGCGGGTAAACGATGGCGTCAAGATAATGCACCAGGAAGCTGCCGGTGTACGACGCCTCGCCGGCGCGCTGCTCAAGCCATTGCTCGAGCAGGGTGACGGGACAGGGCCACGGGCCGACTTCCACGACGATGCCCCAGACCAGCGAGGCCAGGTGAAAGGCGGTCCAGCCGGGGCGGCCGCGGGTAAAGAGCGCGCCGACGATCACCCAGAGGATCCACGCGAGATGAACGGCCAGCACCAGCGCTGCGAGGGCACGCATACCTTCATGATAGGGGGCGGAGCCGGGGCCATCGGCAGCGCGGGCGGCGGGTCGCTTAAACTTGAATCAGCCCATGTTCTATCGCACAGACGATCTCCGCATTCGCTCGACCAAAGTGGTTCTGCCCCCGGTGTTTCTGGAGGAGGAAATGCCGGTAACGGAAGCGGCTTCCGCGACCGTCTTTCACGCGCGGCGGGAGATTGTCGCCATCCTGAACCGGCGCGATCCTCGGCTGCTGGTGATCGCGGGGCCGTGTTCGATTCATGACGCTGCCGCCGCGCGGGAGTACGGACGGCGCCTGAAAGAGGCGGCTGCGGAGTTCGCGCAGGATTTGCGGATCGTGATGCGCGTCTATTTTGAGAAGCCGCGGACGACGGTGGGGTGGAAGGGGCTGATCAACGATCCGTATCTGGACGAGTCGTACCGGATCAACGACGGGTTGCGGCTGGCGCGGCGGCTGTTGCTGGACCTGGCGGAGATGGGCGTGCCGGCGGGGACCGAATTTCTGGATATGATTTCGCCGCAGTATGTGGCGGAGCTGGTGAGCTGGGGGGCGATTGGCGCGCGGACGACGGAGAGCCAGGTGCATCGGCAGCTGGCGTCGGGGCTGTCGTGCCCGGTGGGCTTCAAGAACGGGACGTCGGGGAATGTGCAGATCGCGATTGAGGCGATTTTGTCGGCGAACCACGAGCATACGTTTTTGGGGCAGTCGCGGTACGGGCAGTCGGCGATTTTGTTTACCGCCGGGAATACGGATTGCCATATCATCCTGCGCGGCGGACGACAGACGGTGAACTACGATGCCGCGTCAGTGGACGAAACCTGCCGGCTGCTGGAGAAGGCGGGGCTGCCGCCCCGGGTGATGATCGACTGCAGCCACGCGAACAGCGGGAAGGATCCGGCGCGCCAGCCGGCGGTTTGCCGCGACGTGGCGGCGCAGATCGCCGGCGGAGACGGCCGGATCGTCGGCGTGATGCTCGAAAGCAATCTGGTGGCGGGAGCGCAGAAGCTGGTTCCGGGACGCGCTTTGGTCTACGGACAGAGCATCACCGACGGCTGCCTGGGCTGGGACGAAACCTATACCCTGTTTGGCGAACTGGCCCAGGCGGTGCGCACCGGACGCGCTGCGTCCATAGCTCCAGGGCCGCCGGTCGCCGTGGCGGATCCCGCATAGAAAGGCTGCCGTGTCACCCTTCGCAGAGTCACGATTTGCCGAACCGATGGCGCGCCTGATCGAGGAGCTGCGCAAGCTGCCCGGGATCGGGACGAAATCGGCGCAGCGGCTGGCGTTTCACATCCTGCGCTCCGATGATGGCGATGCCGCGGCGCTTTCGACGGCGATTCGCGAGGTGAAGGAGCGGCTGCGGCTCTGCTCGATCTGCAACAACATCACGGATGTCGATCCGTGCCTCTACTGCGCAAGCCCAACGCGGAACCAGCGGCTGGTGTGCGTGGTGGAAGAGCCGACCAATATTGCCACGATTGAGAAGACGCGGTCGTGGAATGGGGTCTTTCATGTTCTGCACGGAACGCTGTCGCCGCTGCACGGGGTGGGGCCGGAGCATCTGCGCACGCAGACCTTGCTGGACCGGGCCGGGCGCGGAGAGCTGGATGAGGTGATTGTCGCGACCTCGCCGACGGTGGAGGGCGAGGCAACGGCGAGTTGGCTGGCGGATCTGCTGCGCGCGTCCGGCGTGCGGATCACGCGGATCGCGACCGGCGTGCCGGCCGGCAGCGATATCGAGTACGCGGATGAGGTGACGATGACCCGGGCGCTGGAGGGGCGGCGGGAGCTTTAGCTCAGCGCGCCCGTTTTCGAATTGGGATTTTCTTTGCCTCGCGCTGCACAGGCGTGGCGCGTTCCCAGGCCATCGAGAGCGCTTCGCATACCTTCTGTTTGTCCGCGGTCTTCAAGAGGACATTCGTGCAGCCCTGCTTGCCCCACGCGCCTTTGACCGGAACGAAGGTCTTCGGCGAGGCGGCTACGAAGGCCTCCTGCTGATCGGGAAAGAGCCTGACCATGGCGAAGGATTCGTCCGGATACGAGAGCGTCGCGAAAATCTTGCCTTTCCTGCGGAAATCGGGATGGTTCATATGCGCGTGCTCTGCGGTATCGGGCAGGCTGAGGGCGAGGCGGCGAAACTGGGCGACGGTCATGATGCGTGCTCCGCGGCGGTCCATGTGCGTGCTCCACGGCAGCCGTCTGCAACCCGGATGAAGGCGGTCCGCGGGGGAATGCGATGCACGATCAGGCCTTCCGCCCAGCTTGCCGGAATTCAGGCGCCACGCGCAAGGGCGGTCCGCCAGCCTGAGGGGGCCTGGGCAGATTCGATCGAGTCGAATTCCTCAGGCACGCTGGCCGGTTTGGGCGAGACGCGGATGCCTTTGCCGTCGTGGGTCAGAATCAGGCTGGCGCAACAGGCGCCGCAGAGCCAAAAGTGTTCCAAATGGCGCGTCCGTTTTTCGCCGGGATCGCCCTCGAGCGAGCCGGCTTCAAAGATATAAATCCGGCCATCCCGCAAGTACTTGAGGGGTAGGGCGCATACAGGATTAGCACAGGTATCGACCATGGATGTCCTCCCTTGGGGGTCCGCCAAATTCATCTCGGGTCCCATCCAAACGGCGCGGGACCGCGGCGGAGATTAAGAGGAAGAGGAGGAGCGCAGAGGACGTTTTCACCCTCCGCAGAATTACCATTCCGGAAGCGACCGCCGATTCGTTGGCGAATCTGGCTGTTTTTTACCGCCTGGAAGGGCGTGCGGTTCATGCACGCAGGGGGAAGGTAAGGACAACTTTGGCCCGACGGAACTGCCTTGTCGGGCCATCAATGAAACGGAGTATGGGCGCAATTTTGGAGCCTGTCAAATAAGGCGTTTTGACGGCAAAAAAACTGGAGGCGGGCCGAAGCCCGCCTCTCCTGGAGCCGCGCTGGGCAGGTCAGTTGCGGGTGGGGGTCATGGTCATCGGCTGGGTCAGGCTGAAGACCAGCATCGAGCCCTGCGGCAGGTTGGCCGCTTCCGGATGGCCGATGAGCATGTGGGCGGAAACCAGTCCCGCGCCGACGAGCGAACCGACGCCCGCGCCGACCGGGCCGGCAATCTCCGCGCCGGCAACCGCGCCAACACCGGTGCCCGCGCCATACTCGACAGCGTCCTTCGCGTAGTGATGCGAGGCTTCGATGCCGCCTTCGTCATTGGTACGGGTTCCGGAGGCCAGCGACTGCACGGCCTCGGCATCGATTTGATACATGGTTCCGTCGGGCAGGATGATGTCGTCGGGGCGGAGACGCAGGGTGGCATGGGGTCCGATGTGGTGGCCCTGCGAGACTTCGACGACCCGGCCGCGAATGCCCGATCCGGCAGGGATGATGATCCGTCCGTCTTTATAGACATTGGTGGCGACAACCCCGCGGAAGGTCTGGCCGCGGTGCGCGTCGTCGGTGGAAAGGTCTTCGGAGAGACGCACGGTGAAATTGGTGCCCGCGGCGAGTTCACCCGGAACCGAGGGGACGTAGTTGACGATATCGTCGTTCGGGTTCCAGTTCCGGGTCCGCAGCGCAGCATCGCCGGTCCCGGCGGCGTTCTGGCTGGGGACGACCGTCACAATGCCGTAGTCCGTGTTGTCCAGCGGGTGGGCTGAAGCGGCGGGTTCCGGAATGACCGCCGACGCAGCCGGCGAGGCATCGGGCGCCGGAGCAGCGGCCGTCATGGGAATGGCGGGAGACGGCTTCGGCGCTGGAGCCGGAGCGGGGGTCGTGTCCTCATCGGCATCAATGGTGGAGTCCGGCGGCGGATGAGAGACGCCCGTATATTGGTCCTGATTTTGGGCATTCTGCTGATTCTGGGCAGGTTGGGTGGACTGCGCCCAGCCCGCGGGCAGCACGAGGCAGCCGGTAAGCGCCGCCAAAATGGCGATTCGGCCCTGACTCTTCATACGGACATTCTCCTTGCTGCACACCCGGCCGGAAGCGGCCTGATTGTTGGAACCCGATCCAACAGCGAGAGTTGCGACCGGCGGGGAGCCACCGAGGTCGCGCTGGGCGCCCCGGTCTGTTTCCAGCGTAGCCTGAAGGGCAACTCCGTGCCACTCAATGGGATGCCAGCGAACCACGGCGGTTACCCGGAGATTGGCCGGGACACGGTCAGCTGCGGCGCAGACGCCGGTTGCGCAGCCACTTTGCGGCGCCGAGCACAAAGAGCATGAGGCCGAAGGGCAGGCACATCATGGCGAACATGAGAGAAAGCCATCCGACGCTGGTGTGCGGGCCCTGGGTGCCGATGCCGCCAAAGACGGTGGCGGTGAGCACGGCAGCGAGGATGCCGGCCAGCAGAATAGCGAGGCCGGCCTGCAGCAGCGCACGTGTGCCGTCGTCGCCGGGGAGTTGTGGGGTCCGTTGATTCGTTCCGTTCGCCACGTCGAGCTATTTCAGCGCTTCCACGAGCATGACCCGCACCACGACGCCCGTCACTGAGACATACAGCCAAAGGGGAAAGGTGAATCGCGCCACTTTGCGGTGGAGGCGGATGCGTCCGGAGAGGGAAAGATAAAACGTGATGAGAACGACCGGCAGCGCGAGGGTGGCCAGGATGATGTGGCTGATGAGGATGGGCAGGTACGCATAGTAGTAGGTGGGATCGTGCACGGGATACAGCGTGTCGCCGTGCAGGGCGTGGTTGGCGATATAGCAGACCAGGAAAAGCGAGCTGAAGACGAAGGCGGTCATCATGCTGTTGCGGTGGGCGGCGATGCGATGGTGGCGCACGAAGTAGAAGCCCACGAGCAGGGCGATGGCCGCGAGTCCGTTGAGCAGCGCGTTCAGATTGGGCAGGAAGGTGTAGTGCTGCGCGGCGGCGTCAGAGGCGGGGTGAACGTAAATCAGCCAGAACAGGAAAAGCGTGGCGACGACACTGATGCCGATGATGACGGCCACCGGAATCGCCGCAGAGGGTTTGGAAGTGGTCGCGGTGGTCATAGGGCTCATTCTCAGGCAGCCGGCTTGTGCGTGCGGCGGTTCACGATGCTCCACGAGGCCGCAAAGATGAGCGCGCAGAACGCGCCGGTGATGGCCAGGTTGATGCCGAGGGGGAACAGGGTGTGCTCGGCGGGAAAGAGGGCGTTGCGCAGCGCGTCCACGCCATAGCTGAGCGGATTGAGGCGCATGAGGAAGCCGAGCCAGCTGGAGGCGCGATCGGCGGGAAAGAGCGCGCCGGAGAGCATCCACAGGGGCAGCAGAACCAGATTGACGATGGCGTGAAAGGCCTGCGGGGAATCCATGGGCCAGGCAATGGCAAAGCCGAGGGCGGTGAGCTCAAAGCTGATCAGCACGATGACGGCGATGCTGAGCAGGATTGCCGTGGCGTTGGGGTGAATTCCGACCAGAGGTGTGAAGACCAGGAAGATGATGCCCTGGACGGCGGCGAGCGTGGCGCCGCCGAGGACTTTGCCGAGCACGATGGCGGAACGGCTGGCGGGCGAGGCGAGGACCGAGAGCAGGAAGCCTTCATTGCGATCCTGAATGAGGGACATCATGCTGAAGATCGCCGTGAAGAGGACGATCATGACCACCGAGCCGGGGAAAAAGTAGCTCAGGTAGGAGCCCGAACCCTGGCCGGAGTGGAAGCTGCGGGCAAAGCCGGAGCCGAGCAGGATCCAGAAGAGCAGCGGGGTGGCAATGACGCCGACGACGCGGGCTTTCTGGCGGTAGAAGCGGACGATTTCGCGCAGCCAGAGGGAGTACGCGGGCGTCCAGACGCCGGGACGCGGGGACGCGGCGGATCGGGGAGCGGGGGCGGCAACGGTGGCCATCAGTGCCTCCTTCCCTTCTTCTTCTTCTCGGCTTCCGCCGGGGGTTCATTCCAGAAGCGGTGGCCGGTGCGATCGATGAAGACGTCTTCCAGGGAAGGCTTGGCTACGGAGACGGCTTCGATTTTTCCGGGGAAGGCTTCGACGATTTCCGCGGCGAAGCGATGGCCCTGCTCGCGCTCGACGCGGACGAATTGATCGACGACCACGGGATGGACACCGAAGCGGCCGGCGAGCTGGGCGGCGAGCTGCGCGGCCTGCTCGGGATCTGCGGTTTCAAGAGCGACGACGTCGCCACCGATCTGAGCCTTGAGCTCCGCAGGCGAACCGAGAGCCACCAGCTTGCCCTCATTCAGAATCGCCAGGCGGTCGCAGTGCTCGGCTTCTTCCATGAGGTGGGTGGTGACGAGGACGGTGACGCCTTCCTGATCGCGCAGGGTGCGCAGGTAGAGCCAGAGGTCGCGGCGGGCGCCGGGGTCGAGTCCCGTGGAGGGCTCGTCGAGCAGGAGCACTTCGGGCGAGTGGATCAGGCCTTTAGCCAGTTCCACGCGGCGCTGCTGGCCGCCGGAGAGGGTCTCGACGAGATCAGAGGATCGATCCAGCAGGCCGACGCGGGTGAGGACTTCCTGGATGCGCGTCCGCAGCAGCGCGCCGTGCAGGCCGTAAAGATGGCCCTGATGTTTCAGGTTTTCGGCGACGGTGAGCTTCGGGTCAAGGCTGCGCGCCTGAAAGACGATGCCGATCTGCTGCCGCACCTGGTTGGGCTCACGAGCGACGTCGAAACCCTGCAGGGTCGCGCGGCCGCCGGAGGGCACCATGAGCGTGGAAAGGATGCGGAAGAGGGTGGTTTTGCCGCTGCCGTTGGGGCCGAGCAGGCCGAAGATTTCCCCGCGATTAACGGTGAAACTCAGTTCATCCAGAGCGCGGCGCGTGCCGTAGTCATGGGAGACGCGATCCAGTGCAATGGGCGCGGTTGGCGCGCCGCTGTGGCTGAGGGCTGTTTCGGAATGGATGGCTGTGGCTATCGGCGCCTCATTTTCCGGTGGCATTCAGCATGAGCGCGGCCAGCAGAAGGGGCAGATAGACCACGCTGACCTTGAGCAGGTCGCGCGCGTACATGCGGGACTGCGACGCATCGCGGGCGCGAACGATCCGAGAAAAGCGAATTGTGTAGGCCAGATACAGAAGGCCGAGCGCGAGCGCGATCCCGGCATAAATTTTGCCGTCCATGTGCAGCCAGAACGGCAGGAGGCTGACGGGAATCATGATGACGGCATAGGTGAGGGCTTCGATGGCGGTGGACCATCCGTCGGGCTGCGCTACGGGCAACATGCGAATGCCGGCGCGGGCATAGTCGTCGCGATAGAGCCAGGCGATGGACATGAAATGCGGGAATTGCCAGACGAAGAGGATGGCAAACAAAGCCACGCCCTGCCACTCGATGAGGCCGCGGGCGGCGGTCCAGCCTAGCAGCGGAGGCATCGCTCCGGGGAAGGCTCCAATGAAGGTGGCGAGGGTGGTCACGCGCTTCAGCGGGGTGTAGACGGCAACGTAGAGGAAGGCAGTGAGCAGCGCCAGGCCGCCGGTGGCGAGATTCGTCTCGCGGGTGAGCCACAGGCTGCCCAGGACGATGGCCAGCAGACCGACGGTAATGCCGTGCGCCAGGCTGATGCGCCCGGTCGCCATGGGGCGATCGGCGGTGCGCTTCATCTTCGCGTCGAGTTTGCGCTCGATGGCCTGGTTCAGAGCCGAGGAGCCCGCGGAGACGGCGGTGATGCCCACCAGGGTTTCCACGAGGCCCGGCTGCAGGCTGCTGATGCCGGAGCGCATGGAGCCGAGATAGAAGCCGGCCCATCCTGTGAGCACGACCATCCCGGTGACGCGCAGCTTGAACAGCTCGCGATAGTCCACGAGGAGCGAAGCGGTTGCGCCGGCGCGGGGAGCATGCAGGTGCGCGGGGGCGGCTTCCCAGGCAGCGGGCGCGGGCTCGAGCGAGGCGCCGGCGGGATCCACACGAGCAGCGGCGGAGTTCAGGCGCATGGCACCTGGGAACGCCTGGCGCGGGAATGAAAGAAGGAAGCCATCGAGATTGGGATGCGGAACGGCGTGGGGACGACCTGCGCTTCCATGATACCAGGCCGCGGCGCATCAGGACGAGCCGGCGGGCAGAACGGCAAAAACTACGGCACGACGATCGGGGGCGGCGCGTCGACCGGGTACGGCTCGGCAATGATCGCCTCGTCGTGAACCGCGTATTCCTCGATGAGGACGGCGATCAGCACGGCGGTAGGAACCGCGACCATAGCCCCGATGACGCCGGCCAGCGAGGAGCCGATGAAGATGGCGATCAGGATGGTGAGACCGGCAAGGTCCACCTGGGTGCGCATGATGCGCGGCGTGAGCCAGGTGTTCTCAATCTGGAGATAGGTGAAGTAGAAGATGAGGACGCCGGCGACGCGTCCCCAGGAATCGAGGGCGGCGACCAGAACGACCATCGAGACCGAAACCAGCGCGCCGGCCACCGGGACGAGATTGAAGAGCCCCATGATGATGCCCAGCGCGTAGGCATACCGGATATGCAGGAGAGCGAAGACGATGGTGCTGGAGACGCCGAGGATGAGCATCAGCGTGCCCTGGCCGAGCAGCCAGCGGCCCATTCGGCCTGAGGCCCGGGCCAGGGTTCTGTCCAGGCGCATCCGCAGTTCCACCGGGAAGAGCGAAAGGAACCAGGCATAGGCTTCATCGCCTTCGATGATGAAGTAGACGGTCAGGACGATGCCGGCCAGAATGCGGGCCAGGGTTCCGGCCCAGTCGCCGGCGAACCGGACCGCATAGGTGGCAAGGTTGGCGGTCATGTCCTGCAGTTTTTCCTGCAGGGCATCGAGGTCGATGTCGCGCAGCAGAGGCACCTTCTGGAGGCGGGCGAAGAACTCCGGACCGCGCTGGGGCAGCTCTTTGATGAATTCGCGCAGATCGCGAAAGGCCGGCGCGAGGCCGACGATGAAGAAGAGGGTCAAACTGCCGGCGGTGAGGACCAGCAGGATCAGGACCGCCATGCCCCGGCCAGGATGCCACTTGCCGATGCGCAGCCGCATGATGACCCGCACCAGCGGCATGAGGACCACGGCAAAGAGAGCACTGACGTAGATGACCACCAGCACGTCGTGCAGCAGATAAGCCAGATAAAGCGCGATCGCGACACCGAAGGCGAAGAGGACGGTGCTGCGCGGGCCGGGGGGCTTGCTCATGCGGGCACTCCTGTTCTGCGGCCCGGGCCGGAGCTCCGGGGAGCGATGGCGCGGCACCGATCGACGATCTGGCGCAGGATGAACTCCGTAACCTGGTCCGGCGTGCAGCCCTCGGTATTCACGGTGAGGTGCGCCTGGCGATACCAGGGCAGACGGGCGGTCCAGCGGTCAAGAAGGCGGGCGCGATCGGCCAGAACCGGCCGTATGGGTCCGCCGGGTTGATCGGCGCAGCGGGAGACCAGCACATCGAGAGGGGCGTCCAGGAAGATCAGCAGAGAGTCAGGGAGCGAGGCGAGCAGGTCGCGGGTTTCCGGCCGTTCCAGGGCGCCGCCGCCCAAAGCGAGAACCAGGCGATCCTGCGCGATGCCGGCACGGATGGTGGCCGCCTCAAGGTCGCGGAAGGCGGACTCGCCTTGGGTCTCGAAGATGGCCGCGACCGTCTGGCCGGTTTCGGCTTCGAGCCGATGATCCGAATCGGCGAAGTCCCATCCGAGCCGTTCCGCCAACAACCTGCCGACCGTCGTCTTCCCCGCACCCATAAAACCGGTGATGAAGATGCGGGTGATGCTTGCCGGAAGCGGAGACAGCCCTGGCGTATGCCGACTCATGGGTTCTGATTATAAGAAGAGGGGACGGGATCGGGCTCCGCTATTTGCGGGGAGCCTGGGCCGCCGGACCACTGGAGCCACCCTGCCGGATGGCCTGCTGGATGTTCTCCCAAACAGCCGGACTGGGGTCATGGATGGGCAGCAAGAGGCGCGCCTGCGAGGCGATGTACTGGAGATCGCGCACCAGAGCGGCGCAATTCTCGCAGCTCTTCAGGTGCTCATGTCCGCTGAGATCGGCTTGGGACTCGAAGAGTTCGGGCAGGGCGTCCTGAAATTCGGCACAGGTCATGGTTTTATCCGGAGCGCGCATCACAATCACGCGATCTGCTCCTTCCGCTGCCCGGTCTTGAGCAGATCGCGCAGTTTCATCCGGGCCTTGTGCAACTGGGACTTGCTGTTCCCGATGGAGCAATCGAGCATCTCCGCTATTTCATTATGCTCGTAGCCCTCCACATCGTGGAGCACAAAAACCAGACGGTATCCGGGAGGGAGGTTTTCAATGGCCCGCTCCAGGGTAACGCGGTCGATGGACCCGGAGAGAGTGAGGTCACGGGCGCCGATATCCTTACGCGGACCGTCATCCTGCGAAGGCTCGAGAGTTTCTTCGAGCGAAACCTGGGGGAGGCCCTTGCGGCGCAGATGCATGAGCACGACGTTGACGGCCAGCCGATGGAGCCAGGTGGAGAAGGCGGAGTCGCCGCGGAAGGTGGCGATCTTGCGATAGAGCTGCAGGAAGGCTTCCTGGGTGAGGTCCTCGGCTTCGGCTACGTTGCCCAGCATGCGCAGGCAGAGGGAATAGACTCGCCGTTTGTGCATGGCGTAGAGGGTTTCGAAGGCGCGCCCATCCCCGTTCTGCGCTTTGGTAATCGCTTCCTGCTCGCCCGCAATGGGCGGATTGCGGCGCAGGTGCTGGTTCGCCGGTCGGGGTTGGGTAGGTCCGGCATTCATCAGAACAAACCTTTCCATGCCATTTCTTCCATGAGGAGAAGCTCCCAGGGGTCTGCTGTTGCGAATCTTCTGTGCAGTCAGGCTCATAGGCACACGTTTCCGGGGAAAAGCGATATCGGTACGACGCAGTCCGGAATGACCTGGTTGCCTGGCCTGACGGGAATCGACTCTAAGGAAGGCCGAAAGCCAAAGAGGGGCAATGCGCGCAGGACGCACAGCACGAGGGCTGTGCGTCCGACGGCAATCAGGAGAGCCGTCTAACGCCCGAAGAAGGCGGCGTTCTTTTCGGTGAAGCTCGCCCACTTCTCCGGCAGATCGTCCGCCGCATAGATGGCGGAAACCGGGCAAACCGGCACGCAGGCGCCGCAGTCGATGCACTCCACCGGATCGATAAAGAGCTGCTCGGATTCCGCGTGCTTCGCTTCGTCTTTCTTGGGATGGATGCAGTCCACCGGGCAGGCATCGACGCAGGCAGTATCTTTGGTGCCGATGCAGGGTTCCGCAATTACATAAGCCATGGAGTTCCTCTTCGGGAGTGATAGTCAGGTCGCGCCACCGCGCAAGCAGGTTCAGGCGGAGAGCAACACGCGCGTCCGGTCGGATGCGCACCGGATGGCAGTTCCCGCCCCCCTCGGCCTTCAGCCCGATTGTCGCGACAACGGATCATTCTAGCAGGGGGTTGGCGCAGGGCGGCAAGAGTTGGCGGGCAGGCAAATGACTTTGGGAACGTGGACGGCGCTGACCGGATTGTGCATCCCTCAGCTTCGGGTTCGCGCTTTCCGGGCCGCGGCGAATTCCGCAGGCGTGGGGATCGGGTGCAGGTCGCGGCCGGCAAACATCGCCTCGAACAGGTGGGTCAGTTCGCCCTGGAGCAGCCCGTTGGTGGCCAGGACCTCGCCGCTGTCCAGGCGAAACGGCCCTCCGTCGAAGCGGCTCATGATGCCACCGGCTTCGAGGACCAGCAGAGCCCCGGCGGCGGTGTCCCAGGGATTCAGGTGGAACTCCCAGAAGCCGTCGAGGCGACCGCAGGCCGTGTAGGCGAGGTCGAGCGCGGCTGAGCCCGCGCGCCGCACGCCATGCGAGCGAAGGGTGAACTCCTGGTAAAAGTGGATGTTGGGGCTGGCGTGCCGCTTGCGGCTGGGGAAACCGGTGGCGAGCAGGGCCTCGGCCAGGTGCTTCGTTCCCGAGACGTGGATGCGGCGGCCATTGAGCCACGCGCCCTGGCCTTTTTCCGCGACGAACAGATCGTCCCGGGTGGGATCGTAGATGACGCCGGCAACCAGAGTGCCATCGCTGTCCGCGGATCGGCCGGTCGGACGGTGCTCCAGCCCGAGAGAGACGCAGAAGACAGGAAAGCCGTGCGCGAAGTTGGTGGTGCCGTCGAGCGGATCCACGTACCAGCGGTATTCGCTTTCGATGCGCTGCCGCACGCCCTCTTCGCCGTAAATTCCGTGATCGGGGAAGGCGGCGCCGAGGCGCTCAGTGATGAGGCGCTCGGAGGCGCGATCGGCTTCCGTGACCAGATCCACATCGCCCTTGTATTCGGTGGCGACGCCTTGTTCGAAGTAGCGGCGCAGAAGGGCTCCTGCTTCCTGGGCGATGGCGGCGGCGCGGGCTGCCGTGGCGAGCTGGGCCGGGACGCGATCCGTCACTGGCTGTCCTCGGTGGCGGCCTCGTTCCGTGGGCGGCGGCGGCTTTCCCGGCCGTGCTCGGCGATAGTCCGGATCTGATTCTTATAGATAAAGAGGTTGGGCTTGCCTTCGCGGGTGAGCCGGATCATGCGGTCGTCGAAGTACTCGATCCAGCCGGAAACCGTTTCGCCGTCGTGCATCTTTACATGCACCGGCACCTGACGCTCGCTGAGGGAGCGCAGATACTGGGCTTCCTGACCGGTTTCGCCTGGAGGTGGATTTTTCTGCCGGCGGCGGGAGGGGTTGTCGGGCGGCATAGCGTCATTGTATCGGAGGGCCGAAGGGCGGCTTAGGTTGTCAGCGGTCGTCGCGATCGAGCAGGAGGCGGAGCAGCAGATTGAGGAGGGCGAGCACCACGGCGCCAATGAAAGCCGCGCTCCACGTGGACACATAGAAGCCCGGCACCACGTTTCCGGCAAGCTTCAGGATGAAGGCATTGATCACCAGCAGGAACAGACCGAAGGTGAGAATGGTGAGAGGGAAGGTGACGATTTTCAGCAGCAGGCCGAGGGTCATGTTCAGGAAGCCGATAATCAGCACGGCAATCAGCGCGGCGGCCATGCTGCGGAGGTGGAATCCTGGGACGAGATGGGCGGTGATTAACAGAGCCAGCGCATAAAGCAGCCACTTCAGGAGCAGTCGCAACATGATCGGATCGTCCTTTCCCGATTTGACGGTTGGTGGCCACAGGGTACGCTATGATCCGCTTAAGAGGAAGCATGAGACTTCGTCTCCATTCCCCCTGGGCGCCGGGGCGCCGGAGCACCGGTCCTGGAGCTTGTCTTGTTTGTGCGCTGGCCTTCGCTTTGCCGGGGTCTGCGCAGAATGCCCCCGCTCCCCTGCCCGACGTGCCGACGCTCATCCAGCAGGTGCGGGAACATCAGCATCAGATGGAGGCGGTGCAGGAGAACTACACCTTCCACGAGACCGACGTCACGCAGGAGCTGAACAAAGACGGCGGCGTGAAGAAGACCGAAACCGAAGAGTACGAGGTCTTCTTCGTCAACACGCATCCAGTACGACGGCTGATCCGCAAGGACGGCAAGGATCTCAATCCGGACCAGCAGAAGAAGGAGCAGGACCGGGTCACGAAGGATGTTGAGAAGGCGCAGCAGACGCCTCCCGGACAGTCGCCGCGCGGCGATCAGTCGATCAGCGTCAGCAACATTCTCTCGATGGCCAGGATTTCGCAGCCGCGGCGGGTGATGCTGGACGGGCGCAGCACCATCGCTTTCGATTTCACCGGCAACCCAAAAGCAAAGGCGCACAGCCTGGCCGAGGAAGCGGCTCTGCGCACATACGGGACGATCTGGATCGACGAAAAGGACCGTCAGGTGCGGCGGCTGGTGGCGACGCTGGGATCCAACGTGCACGCGGGCTTCGGCCTTCTTTCGCTGAGCAAAGGCAGCAATCTCACTTTCGACCAGAAGTTGGTGAACAACGAGCTGTGGCTGCCCACCAGCGCGGATATCCATCTGGTCGCTCACGCGATCGGCTTCCTCGGCTTCCGCGCGCAGATTCATATGACCGACGACGGCTACAAGAAGTTCCACGCGGAAGCGCGGCAGCAGGCAGGCGCCACGGTTGTGCCGCCTTCGAACCAGTGAAGGCGAAGAGCCGGCCCGGGATTTTGTAATCGAGGCTGCGCTTATTTATGGGATTTGTAGCCGCCACGGTACTGTTTTACCCCGAAAAGGAAGAAGGCCGCCGAATGGACGGCTCGGCGGCCCTGCATTCGCACCCGGGCGGGTTATTCAGGCTGCGGAGCTGCATCGGGGGCCTGGTTCTGGCCGCCCATCCTCTGCTGACGGCGAGCCTGCATCTTCGCCTGCATCTCCTCGAACTTCTGCCTCTGCTGGCCGTTCAGCGCGGCTTCGAGCTGGGTTTGCGTATCCTGGCGAAGAGCCTGCGCTTTGGCCCGCTTGTCCTGGCGCGAAAGCGTCTGGTCCTGCCAGAGGGCCTGCATCTTCTGCTGGCGATCGACCAGGATGGGCTTGATCTGCGCCTGCTGATCGGCGGTCAGGTCAAGCGTCTTCGTCAGGTGGGCCAGCTGCCGGTCGGGATTCATGCGGTGACCGCGATGAAACTGACCGGGCTGCTGCTGGGCGTCGGATTGGGGTGTGGTGGTTTGCGCGCTGTTGTCCTGCGCATAGAGGGCGGCATTCGCGCTGACTGCGATGATCCCGCCGAGTGCAACTGCAAAGAGTGTGTTTTTCATGGAATTTTTCAATTCCTCCCTGCCCCACTCGAACACGCGCCTCTGCCAACTGTTGCGCGGGCAATGTGGGTGCGTCCCACACAATATTTTTGAGACTTTTCGTGAGAAAGACGCGTCGGGCGCGAGGCGTCAGCGCGCAGGCATGGCGTTCTCGAGGGCCCTGGGCGGCATGGGCACCGGGTCGGAACGCAGCCCGCAGCGCAGCAGGTCGGGAGCGTGCTCGTCGGCGCCAGGAAGATACGCGTACGCAAAGACAGCTTCGTAGTCGCTCTCGCCGGGATAGTTGCAGTGCGCGCAGCTCGGCCGATAGGCAATGGCCGGATTGTTGCGCATCGCTTCCACCCACTGCTGCGCGCCCTGGGGCGGAACGGTCAGGTATTGCGGATGCGCGGGCGGCCTGGCCGGACGCCAGGCGAACATTGGCCCTGTGGGAAGGAGAGCGTTGACCAGCGCGCCGCCTCGTCCCGCGGAAGCACGCCACAGCCAGCGGTCGCCAACGCGCGCGTACCAATGCGCGCTGGAAGGCGCCGGCCTGGCCAGGCGGATGGTTTTGCTGGTCCGGTTCTCGATGCGGAAGAGGAAGCCCGGGCCGGCGCCGGACGCTGCTTCCGCCAGATAGCTCGCCGTCAGCTTCACACCTTTGCAGGGGAAGACCGTGGTCTGCGGGTGGTGGATGGCGGCTGGAACGGCCGCCGCACTCGACGCGATCAGCAACGCGGCCAGCGTCCGTCCGGGACGCGCTCGTTTGCGAACGGCGAACCGCACCGGAAAATCAGCTCCGGCCCAGCGCGTCCAGGTCGATGGACTTGTAATCTCCCTGCTCGATGCCGTGGCGAATCTGCTTCGGCGTCCTGCCCAGCCTGGTCATCTTGTACGCATAGGCTTCCTCCGCCGCGCAGGTCTCGCAGATGGCGCCGTGGGTTCCTTCAAAGCAGCTGTGGAGGCTGGTGTGTCCCAGGGCGCGATCGCAGCGGCAGTAGCAGGGCAACTGGTACAGCACGGTGGGAATCTGGGCGGCCTGCTTGTAGACTTCGACCTGCCACTTCTCCCGGAAGAACGGGCCGGTCAGCTGATTGCCGGAAAGGAGCGGGTGCAGCACCTGCCCCTGGGCGGGAGGATTCGGGTGATAAGCGGGAACATCCTCCTGCGGGTCGGACCACTGGGCATGCACGGCATGGCTGGGAAGATTGGCGAGGGGAACGACGTACCCGGCAAGGATCAGGACCGGGAGGGCCAAAGTCAGGAGGGCTCGGGTCAAGGGAAGTCTCCGCGATCCATGGTATCGGACCTGGTATCGAAACTGAGGGGACTTTTCGGGACGCTGGGTGGTGCAGGGGCCAAAATTCAAAAAAAGACGGCACGAACGGTCAATTGTTCGTGCCGGGAGGCCAGTGACGCAACTTATAAACTTGCTGCCAGCCGGGAATTCTCAGTCACCGGTCTGGAACCAAACTCTTAAAGTTTCTGATGCCCCAAAGCCCTGCGAGGAGGCATCGACTTCGTGAAGAGGAAACCAACGAATCCGATTCCCAATCTCCAAAATAGTGTAACCCGAACAGGCCATTCGCACAAGCCCAATACACAATTTAGTATTTTCTCACCATGTTTTGTTGATTCTAAAGCTCTCGCCTTCTGAGGTTCTCCATGAATTCCGATCCTCAATCCACGCCCGATTCACCCTCTCAGGATCGATTCCAGGGACTTCGAACCGGACTTTTGATCGCCGGGTCGGCCCTGCTGGGTGGCCTGGCGGTGGTTCTCTGGAACCGCAGCTCCCTTTCGAGGCTTCGCCAGCCGGCGGAGACGCTTCAGCCGCCCCCTGCTTTTCCGGAGGGGGAGGACGAATAGACAGTTAGACAGTTGCGGCGAGCCGGGCGGGGCGGTGGATCAGCCAAGACCGTCGATGCCGGCGGCCAGATCGAAGTCCCGCTCCGTCAGGCCCCCGGCGTCGTGGCTTACGAGGGCCAGGCGCACTTTGTTGTAGCGGATATCGATGTCGGGATGATGGCCAGCCCCCTCCGCCAGCTCGGCCACACCGTTGACGAACTGCATGGCCTGCACAAAATTGTCGAAGGTGCAGCGACGGACCAGCTCGCCGCCCTCCAGACTCCAGAGGGGCATGTTCGTGAGCTTTTGACGAACGATTTTGTCGTCCAGGAGAGGCATGGCCCATTCCTCCATGCTGGGAAATTCAGGCAGACCCGATCATACCTTGAGATCTTCGATGGCTCCCGCGAAGGAAAGGGGTGAGAAGCGGGGGGAACGCGTCATCTCGACGCGCAGGTCCTCCCAGAGGGAATCGGGGAGCCCGAGGAAGACTTCGACGATGTTGGGGTCGAACTGCGTGCCGGCGTACTTTTCGATCTCTTTCCGCGCCGCGCTGTAGGGGCGGGACCGGCGGTAGGGCCGGTCGGAGGTGATGGCGTCCACGGTGTCCGCGATGGCGAAAATCCTGGCTCCCAGCGGGATCTCTTCCCCGCTCAGCCCGCGGGGATAGCCGTTGCCATCGTAGTGCTCCTGATGGCTGTAGACGATCTCCGCCGCTTCCTCGAGGAAGGGGATCTTGCGCAGAATCTGGTATCCGCGCGCGCAATGCTCGCGCATAATGGCCTGCTCTTCCTCGCTGAGTTTGCCGGGCTTCAGGAGAATCGCGTCAGGAATGGCCATCTTGCCGATGTCGTGCAGGAAGGCTCCACGGGCAATCACACGGGTTTGGGCCATTTCCACGCCGCAGTGGCGCGCCAGCGCGATGGTATAGGCGGTCACCCGCCGGGAGTGGCCTTCGGTTTCCTGATCCTTCAGATCCAGCGCGTCGCCCAGAGCCTCAAGAGTAATGTCGTAGGACCGCTCCAGATCCGCCATCGCCTGCCGGAGCATTTCGGTGCGGGCGGAGACCAGCTGCTCCAGATTGTGGCGGTACACCTGGTTCTGCTGGACGAGCTGGCGATAGTCGAGGGCGCGCCGAACCGTAACCAGCAGCTGTTCTTTCTCGAACGGCTTCAGCAGATAGTCGTAGGCGCCTTTGCGCATCGCGGAGATCGCGACGCCCACATCGTGGATGGCGGTGACCATCACCATGGGGGTATCAGGGTGAATTTCCCGGAGCCGCTCCAGCAGGCCGATCCCGTCGAGGCCGTTCATGACGATATCGGAGAGGATCAGATCGTAGGGGGGGTCCTTTTCCAGATGCTGGATCGCTTCCAGACCGTTCGAAGCGAGAACCGGCTTGTAGTTCGACTTCTCCAGCATGGCGGCCATGAGGCTGCGCACATACGGTTCGTCGTCCACGATCAGGATCCGCTCTGACGCCACTGCTGTTCCACCTTTGAAAGCGTTCAACCGCACGGAAAGGTCGGGCTACACCAATCCCGATTGATCGTATCCTGGCGCAAAGCTGACAATTCTGCAATTCCCGGAACGGGGAATGCCGGCTGACTATTCCGGTCAACCGCCGGGATGCCTTTTGGGGGTCCCGGGCGCCAATTTCCGCCAGCGCAGCGGTTCGCGCCGGAGCGTAAAATTGCATCTTAGCTTCGTGGTAAGCTTCTTTCTGCAGGGCCGTTTTCCCAGACCGACCAACGCATGCTTTTTGAACTGAATAAACACGTTTCGAACGTCACCGCGCGCGAAATGGCGCCTCAGCCTCTTGAAGAGAGGCAGCGCGACATTTACGACAGCCATCGCCATCGCGTCTTCTCCGTCTCCTATTACATGACGGGCAGCGAACTGGAGGCCGAGAAGATTCTCCGTGACTCCTTCATTCGCGCGTTCCAGGCCGCCGCGGAGCCGGACCATGGTGTGATCGATACGGCCCTTGTGGATCGGCTGAAAGAGGAGCAGGTCCTGCAGGATGGCGATGCACTGCCTCCGCCCGAGATTGCGTACCTGCCGCAGCGACATAACATTCTGCGCACGGAACTGGAAGAGGCGATTCGTTATCTGCCTTCGGCCGAACGCCTGGTCTTCCTGCTGATGGATGTTGAAGGATACCCGGCGAGCCGGGTCGCCGAGCTCCTGAACATGTCCCCGTCGAGCGTGCTCCGCGTTGCACTGACCGCGCGCCTGCGGCTGCGGACCGAACTGGCCGCTCTGCGCGACAGCGACCAGGAAGCCGCCTGACACCGGCAAATCGCAAAAAACTACCGTCAAGTTTATTTAGCCTCGGGATGGGGCGATCTTGCGCGCCTGCTGCTGGGCGCGCCGGTTTTTGGCCCAGCCCGCCTTGTTCACCTGGCGCGCCCGGCCCAGCGCGAGGGCATCGGCCGGAACATTGTCGGTAATGATGGAACCCGCCGCCACATAGGCGCCTTCGCCGATCACCACCGGCGCCACCAGCGCCGAGTCGCTGCCGATAAAGACACGGTCCCCGATCAGAGTCCGGTGCTTATTCACGCCATCGTAGTTGCAGGTGATGGTGCCAGCGCCGATGTTGACGCCCTTGCCGACCTCCGCGTCGCCCAGATAGGTGAGGTGGTTGGCCTTGGATCCTGCGCCGAGGCGGGTTTTCTTCACCTCCACGAAATTTCCGACGTGCGCTCCCTCGCCGATGTGGCATCCCGGCCGCACATGCGCCATCGGGCCCAGGCGCGCGCCTTTGTCGATCTGCGATTCGGCCACTACGCAGGACTGCTGGATCACAACCTGATCGGCGACCGTGGCGTGCTCCAGAACGGAGTAGGAGCGAATGCGGCAGTCGCTGCCGACCCGCGTCCTGCCCAGCAGCTGCACAAAAGGCTCGATGATGGTGTCGGGCCCGACCTCGACGCCGGTATCGATGATGGCCGTTTCCGGGCGCTGGATGACCACGCCGCCGGCCATCAGACGGCGCGCGGTGGCCAGCCGCATCTCCCGGTCCAGGTCCATCATTTCGGCGATGGTGTTGGCCCCCAGCACCTCGACGGGATCGGCGGCTTCCACCGCGACCACCCGCTCCCCTGCTGTGGAAAGGATGCGGGCCATGTCCGTCAGATAAAGCTCCTTCTGGGTGTTGGTGGAGCGCAGCCGGCCGATGCGCTTGTAGAGCTCCTCCCGCTGGAATGCGTAGATCCCGGAGTTGATCTCGCGCAGATTTTCCTGACCGCGCTTCAGCGATTTCTGCTCGACGATGGCCTGGACCTCCGGGGCATCCGCTTTCCGGCGCAGGATGCGTCCATAGCCGAAGGGATTCGCGGGCGCCGCGGTCAGAATGGTCATCGCCGCTCGCTCGCGAAGATGAAAATCGCGCAAGGCCACGATGGTTTCCGAGCGCAGCAGCGGCACATCGCCGGAGAGCACGATCAGCTCGCCGTAGGCGCGGGTCTGGCTCTCCGCGGTCTGCAGAGCATGTCCGGTGCCGCGCTGCTCCGCCTGCACAACGAAGCGAACCCCGGTGTCGCCGACGGCGGCCTGCACCGCCTCGGCCTGGTGCCCGACGACCACCACAATGTCCCGCGGCGGGACCACCTGCGCCGCCGCATCGATGACGTGCCGCAGCAGAGGCCGGCCGCCAATCTCGTGCAGCACTTTGGCCCGCTTCGATTTGAGCCGCGTACCTTTGCCCGCAGCCATGATGACGATTCCCAGTCGCATGCGCCCTCGAATCTCTCGAATCTTTGCTTCCGTGGCCGTTACTGTCTTTCTGACGCTAATTTTGCGGGAAGCGGGTGTCAATTACGCGTCCGGGTTCTTCGCCGAAGCAGCGCCGGCTGCGCGGCGCCCCTTGTCAACACCGCCGCCCCTTTCTGGTCACTTCCCGCGGTTCTCCATTGCGTATACTTTCGAGTCAGCCCCCGGAGAGGATTTGCATGCCCTGCCTGGAACTCAAGTTGCCCGCCCACGCCTGGCCCCAGCCGGCCACCCGTCTGCGCACTCTTCTCGAGAAACCCGGAGCCGCGGTGCTCCGGCGCAACCAGGTTGCGAGGGCCGCCGGCTACGAGGACGCCCCTCTGCGGAATTGCATACGGGTGACGGCCGTGCTCGCGGTCGATCTGACCCACCCGCCGCAAACCGAAGCACCAGCCGAACCCGCGCCTTCCACGGAGTCCGCGCCCGCGCCCGACGCCGAGGAAGAAGATTCGCTGCTCGCCGGCTTTGCCAGAGGCCTGGAAATCTGGATCGCGGACCGGAACCGCGCCGTCTGCGTCTTTGCCGATGCCGACGAGATCACGGGCGCTCTCGCCATGTTCGATGCGTATCTTCGCCTGGCGCGATTTCAGCCGGCGTTCGAGCGCCTCGACCAGCGCCAGGTCGGTCTGAACTTCACCTTCCTCGAGGGTTTGGCTCTGGGCATTCAGGGGCATCCGGGGGAATCCCGTCCCGAGCCGGAAAACTTCTTCGATCGGATCGCGGCGATTCCTGAAATCGAGGACTTCCGCGAGCCGCACTTCGTGGTCCGGCTGCCCAATGAAGGCGTGGGCTATTTTCACGAGCTGCTTCGTTCGGCATCGGCCTGGCTGGAAGAGAACTCCTATACGCACATCCTCGGCTCAAAATGAATCCGGCGGCGGCGGCGATGCTGGCCGGTCTACTGCTTGCGGCCGGGCAGGCTGTCCCCCCGGTCTCCTCCGCGCCGGCTCCCGGTCTCGCGGAACGCGTTGAGAGCGGACAGATCGCGACGGCGGGGGGAAGCCCGGTCAGCTACCGGATTCGTCTTCTCCCTCTTTCTTCCTTTCCGGGCCTCCCGGCGGAGGTCGTCGCTCAGCTCAGCCTCCGCCGCTGCATGATTCCGCAGACCTACGAGGCAAAGCAGCCGGAGAACGTCATCGAGGGCGCCTTTCACGCTGCCGGAGCCAGCGACTGGGCGGCTCTTTGCTCGGCGGGCGGCACCACCACGCTCTATGTCTTCTTCGCGGGGCAATTCGCTACCCCGATCCCCCTGCGCAGCCAGCCGGATACGGCGTGGCTGGGCGCCGATCCTGGGGAAGCGGTCCTCGGCTCGGCCTGGGGGATCGCGGCGCGCACCGTCGATCAGCTGCGCTCGTCGCCGCGATTGCGGCACCTGCTCCCGATCGAGCACGATGCCATCGACGACGCCCGGATCGAGCGCACTCTGGCGATCCACTATTACCTGGGCGGCAAATGGCTGACCGTCACCGCAGACACGGACGAGTAGCGGCCTATTGTTGACAGGATCATCGCTGGATTGTCATTTTCCTGACCCGTCCCGCAACTTATCTTTCCGGGACCGGTCTGAAGGATACACAGCAACGGATTTAACTTGCTTTCTCCCCGTTCGCCCGGGCAGAATCCGGTTTGCGCGTACCCGGCACTCTTCAAAATCCATGGGATTCACCCGCATGAAGAACCCGCCCGACTGGCCGAAGCCGAACTTCCCTGGCAGGGTTATGATGGTTCGCATCAGAACGCAATTCAGCGTAGTTTGTCCCGCTGCAACAGTGGATCGCCGCAGAGGATCGCGGCGCACAGTATCTCTTTCTCGCCTTTCACAAGGATGGCCATGTTTCGCACCCTGGTAGGTTCCCTCTCCGCCCTTGCCGTCTCCTCGATCGCGCTTCTGGGCTTCGCGCCGGCTCTCGCCGCGCAGTCCCTTCCGAGCAGTGAGACGGTGGTCCCCAGCCGGATCGTTCAGCCCGTCGATAACAGCGCCCGCATCACCCTGCACGGCTACGTGCATCCGCTGGCGAATGCCGCCAACGATCGCGGACCGGCGCCCGACTCGATGCCCCTGACGCGGATGCACCTGGTGCTGCAGCGCAGCGCAGCGCAGGAGGCGGCCCTGCGCCAGTTCATCGCCCAGGCGCATACCCCCGGCTCCCCGAACTACCACAAATGGCTGACGCCGCAGGAATTCGGTCAGCAGTTCGGCCCCTCCGACCAGGATGTGGCCACGGTTGAATCCTGGCTGGCCGCGAAGGGCTTCGCGGTCACGGGCGCCCTGCCCGGCAAGCAAATCATCGAGTTCAGCGGCAATGTTGCTCAGATGCGCGATGCCTTTGGCGTCCAGGTGCACCACTACGAAGTGAATGGGAATCCGCATTTCGCTACAGCAACCGAACCGCAGATCCCGGCCGCTCTGGCTCCGGTGGTCGCCGGCTTTGTTTCCCTGAACAACTTCCGTCCGAAGAGCTACGCCCGCGTTCTGGGCAAGGCCCTCCTCGATCTCAAGACCGGCAAAACGACGCCTGAATGGACGGTGCCCGGCGGAGAGGGATATCCCACCGTCGGCGGCGTCAACTTCGCGCTCTCACCGGCTGACTTCGCCGTCCAGTACGATCTGCCGAACGCCACGCTGAACTCTCATTACGTGGGCACGACCTACGACGGCACCGGCCAGACCCTCGCCATCATCAACGAGTCGAACATCAACATCACCCTCGTCAACCAGTTCCGCACGCTGTTCGGCCTTCCTGCCAATCCGCCGAACGTCATCATCGACGGCAATGATCCGGGCATCGACGGCATCAACGATCCCGACGGTCCCAACGACGCCTCGCCGGAGGCTTACCTCGACGTGGAATGGTCCGGGGCGGTCGCTCCCAAAGCCACCGTCGATCTGGTCATCGCGGCCGATACGGCCCTCGAAAGCGGCCTGGTTCTCGCCGCCGAACACGCAATCTATGGCAACGTCGCTCCGGTCATGAGCATGAGCTTCGGGGCGTGCGAAGCCGATCTCGGCTCCGGCAATGCGTTCATCGATCAGTCCCTGATGGAGCAGGCTGCCGCGCAGGGCATCACCGTGATGGTCTCGACGGGCGACAGCGGTTCTGCCGGCTGCGACGATCCGGACACGCAGTATTACGCGGTGGACGGCCTCGGCGTGAACGGCTTTGCCTCCACCCCGTGGGATGTGGCCGTGGGCGGCACCGACTTCTATTACGGTTCCGGGTACGCCAGCCTCACCCTCGCCAGCCTGGGCGCCTACTGGAATACGACCGGCACGAACACGCCGCCGGCCGGCGGATCGCTGCTTGCGCCCATCGCCGAGCAGCCCTGGAACAACAGCCAGTTTGGCCTGGACGCTTCGAACTACTACACCACCTACGGAGTCACGAGTATCGGCGCGGGCAGCGGCGGCGCCAGCAGCGCGGCGGTCTGTTCGAGCAGCTACAACGTCAGCTCGGGCGCCTGTAACGGCACGACGACCGGCTATCCGAAGCCTGCCTGGCAAACCGGCAGCGGTGTCCCGGCGGACGGTGTCCGCGACATTCCCGATGTCTCGCTCTTCGCCGCCGACGGGCCGGATTACAGCTATTACGCCATGTGCTACGCGGACGGCGACTGCCAGCCGGCTTCGAGCGGGCCCGTGCAGGTCACCGGCGTTGGCGGCACCTCCGCCGCGGCGCCTGCCTTCGCCGGCATCATGGCCCTGGTGAACGAGAAATACGGACGCCAGGGGCAGGCCGATGTTGTCCTTTACCCGCTCAAGACCCAGTACCCCGCGGCTTTCCATGACATCACCGTCGGCACGAATGCCGTGCCCTGCGCGTCCGGCGGCACGAACTGCATCGCGGTGAGTAACGAGATCACCGTGACTGATCCTACGTACGGAGCGGCCGCCGAGGGTGAGATTGGCACCGGCACAACGCCGGACTACAAGGCAGCCGCGGGCTATAACCGCGCCACCGGCCTCGGCTCGGTCGACGCCGCCGTCCTGCTCGCCGACTGGGGCAATGTCGAGAACAGCCTGGGCACGGCGACGGTCACGCTGACGCCTTCGCCTACGACCTTTACCCATGGGACAGGCATCTCGATCAGCGGATCGGTGACCGGCTCCGGCACGCCGAGCGGCTTCGTGGCGCTGATGACCAGCAGCACGGTCCCGCTGACGGCGGGCGTGGCCGATTATCCCCTCAGCAGCGGATCCTTCTCCGCCACCGACGTCAACTACCTGCCCGGCGGCACCTATCAGATCTGGGGCCAGTACAGCGGCGATCACGCAAACGGCCCAAGTCAGTCCATCCCTGTCACGATCAACGTCACGCCCGGGCCCAGCACCACGGCTCTGACTCTCCTCAATTCCGGCGGAACCACGGCCGTCACCTCCGGCTCGACAAGCGTCCCCTACGGCACCCAGATCGAGGTAAACGCCTACGTTTATGGCGGCAGTACCTCCACGCAATGCGCGACGAGTTCCAGTTCATCCGCGACCCATCTGGCCTTTACCTGTCCCACCGGGGCCATCACCTTCTCCGACAGTGGAAACACGATCAACACGGCCATTCTGAACGCGGAGGGCGATGCGGAATACAACGCGCCGTTCGCCGTGGGCAGCCACTCCGTGACGGCGAGCTATGCCGGAGATAACAGCTATACCGCATCGACGGCCTCTCCCGTGACCTTCACGATCGTTCAAAATACGCCAACGGTCTTCATTGGCGCTTCGAATTACGTATCCACTTCCGGTTCCAGCGGCGCCTTCACACTGGCCGGCGGTCAGGATAGCTACTTCAACATCCTGATTGAAAACAGCGCGAATTTAAGCTCCTCCGGGTCCACGACCACGGGCTACCCCATGCCGGTTCCGGTAGCAGCGCCGACGGGCAGCGTTACGGTCACGGGTCTCCCCGGCGGGACCCAGACGATTACCCTCGCCGCGGGTGTTGATCCCAGCACGGGACAGGCGGTTGGCCTCGCGGTGGTGAAGATCGCCGCCAGCGCGTCTGCCAGTTCCGCTCTGGATCGGCGTCAGCAACCCAATCCCTGGATTCCCGGCGGAGGCGCCGCGGTGTTTGCCTGCGTGGTCCTGCTGGCGATTCCTGCCCGGCGACGCGGGTGGCGCAATTTCGTCTGCGTTCTGATCTTTGCCGGGTTGGTGGGGGCCGGCATTTCCTGCGGGGGAGGCGGCAGCGCAGGGAATGTTGGACCGATCGGAGGTGGAGGCGGCGGCAGCACCGGGTCGGGCAGCTACACCGTCGGGATCACCTACAGCGGTGATGGAAATTATGTGGCGCTGACGGGTTCCAACGCACAATCCGGCACCATCACCATCACGGCTCCCACGCTGCTGACCACGACCATCAGCGCCAACATCAGCGGCAGCATCTCTCCGACCACGACTATGACCGTCAGCGGTACAGTGACCGGCCAGAGCGGCCATCCGGCGCCCACCGGGATCGTCTACGTGATTCCTTCGGGGATCGGCGCCACCACCGGCTTCTATCTCAACCCCGGATCGGGCGACAGCTCGAGCTTCACGGGCAGCCTCACCAGTCAAACTCTTTTCCAGGGCGCGAACTTCGTCACGCTGCAATACGGCGGCGATACGAATTACAACGGCGCGGCCACCATCCTCAACAACGGCAATTCGATCGGCAATCCCCTTTCGGATTTCTCGATCACGGCCGTTCCTTCCTTCAGCTTCGCTCCTGGAACGGGAAGCACGACGCTCTTTGTGAATCCCGCGAATGGCTTCAGTGGGACCGTCAGCCTCACCTGCTCGGCGCCGACAGGGCTTACCTGCTCGTTAGGGGCGTCAAGTGTCACCCTGCCGGCCAGCGGCTCCAACCGGTCATCCCAGGTCACGCTCAGTGTCACGGGGGCGACCGCCGGCTCGTATCCCATCACGATCACCGGCATCGGCCCCAGCGGCAAGAACATCCACACCTTCGACGTGACCGCCGTCGTGCAGTAGCTTCATCGCCATCCCGCTCTCCGGCAGAGCGGGATGGCTTCCCTTCCCGCTTTATCCCCTCGGAGAAGATCCTCTAATTCCTGTTCCGCCCCGGCTTGCGGGCATCCGGCTGTCCTGTCGCCAGCCAAGAAATAACTTGACAACACCTGTCAATGCACCACAAGATGTAGATGGCTTAACGGCTATTGGCCAGAATGTTGTAGAGGGTTTGCGTTTACCACGGAAATCTCCGGGAGAAGGATTTCCTACGGAGGCACAACTCAGCCCCTCCCCCACATTTCAGGCATCTCCAGAGGCTTCGTTCCGAGCGAAGCCTCTTCTTTCTTGCCGCCGAGTCCTGCCGTGCGACCAAATGGGCCGCGTCTCATCCAAACGGCTGTGTCTACTGAAAATCCTGCCACCCTCTTTTCTCCGCTGACGTTCGGTTCCGTCACCCTTCCCAACCGCATTGTGGTTTCGCCCATGTGCGAGTACTCCTGCGAAGACGGCTTCGCCAACGACTGGCACCTGGTCCACCTGGGCAGCCGCGGCGTGGGTGGCGCCGGACTGGTGTTTACCGAGGCCACCGCGGTCACCGCGGAAGGACGCATCAGCCCGCAGGATCTCGGCCTCTGGAAGGATGAACACATCGCGCCGCTGGCCCGCATCACCGCGTTTCTTCACGGCCAGGGAGCGCGCGCCGGCATTCAGCTGGCCCATGCCGGCCGCAAAGCCAGCACCTTTCGCCCATGGAGCGGCGAAGGCGTTATCGCGCCCGAGGCCGGCGGCTGGTCGAATGTCCTCGCCCCCAGCGCGATTCCCTTTTCTGCCACCTATCCAAAACCGCAGGAACTCGACAAGGCCGGCATCGCGGCCATCACCCAGGCTTTCCGCGATGCCGCGGTCCGCGCCGATCGCGCCGGCTTTGACGTGATCGAGATCCACTCCGCGCACGGCTATTTGCTGCACGAATTCCTGTCGCCGATCAGCAACCAGCGCAGCGACGCATACGGCGGCGGCTTCGAGAATCGCGTCCGCCTGCTGCTCGAGGTCACCGACGCCATCCGCGGCGTCTGGTCCCGGGAGCGCCCGCTCTTTGTCCGCATCTCCGCCACCGACTATACCGAAGGCGGATGGGATCTGCCCCAGTCGATCCGGCTGGCATCGCTTTTGCGCGATCGCGGTGTGGATCTCATCGACGTCTCGTCCGGCGGCAACGTCGCCACGGCGGCGATGTCGGTGGGTCCTGGGTATCAGACGCCTTTTGCCGAGGCCATCCGCGCTCAGGCCGGCATCCCGACGGGCGCCGTGGGCATGATCACCGACCCCGCGCAGGCGGCGCACATTCTGCGTACCGGCCAGGCCGACCTCATCATCATCGCCCGCGAGTTCCTCCGTGATCCGTACTGGCCGCTGCATGCGGCCGCCGCGCTGGGTGAGACGGCCTCCTGGCCTGTGCAGTATCTGCGGGCGGCTCCGCGCGGTTCGGTGGCTCGCCCTGCCCTCAATGGGCCACAGGATAAGTCCTGAGCCCGGTATTTCCTCATCGCGCAGGCGGGGCGCTGGCCTATACTGGCCCCGTAGAGAACCGTCCCTGATGCCCCGCCACGCCGCCCAGCGCCGCGCTCCGCGCGAAGTCCTCATTCCCGACAAGCTCTACTTCCGCATTGGCGATGTGGCGAAGCTCTGCGGCGTGGAAACCTACGTCCTGCGCTTCTGGGAAACCGAGTTCCCGCAGCTCCGCCCCAACAAGAGCGGCACCGGGCAGCGCCTGTATCGCCGGCGCGAGGTGGAGCTGGCGATGCGGATTAAGAAGCTCCTCCATGAGGAGGGCTACACGATTGCCGGCGCGCGGCAGCTTCTCTCCCAGGAAGCCCGGGTCAGCAAAGCGAAGCAGATGCCGCTGATCGAGGGAGCGGGGACCGATGCCAGGCTGCAGCATCTGCGCAAGGAGCTGCGCGAGCTGCTGGGCATTCTCTCCGCGGCGCCCACCCGCAGCTATCTGCATCGCGAGCCCAGGAGCGAGTCAAAGACCAAACCGCGCCCCGTCGAAAACCGCCCTGGCCCGCGGCTGTTCGAGTAGGCCCAGCCCGAACCGCCTACTGCGTGAAGATGTCTTTCGGGCAGATCTCCGATCCAGGGCCGCTCGGTTCGGCTAGGTGGCCGAGCTGTGTCCCTCGCACTGCAGCACGCCGAGGTAGCGGCGGAACGGCCCGACCGCGTCGCGGTACTGGAAGGCCATCACGCGCGTGATCTGGTGCAGGTGAGTCAGATCGTGGGTCGCCCAGGTGGCCAGCAGCTCGCAAAGCGTCACCACGCCCAGCACCGGATGCCGTCCCTTGAGCGCCAGCTGCTCCATTCCGAGGTGCAGGTCGTCGAGCGCCTGGAGATTCTCGGCGCGCAGCCGCGCGAAGTCGTCCAGCAGCTCCCCCAGCGGCTTCCCTTCGCTCTCCTGAATGAAAGCGAGGCGATCCAGAGGCTCGAAGGTCCGCGCCTCCCCGCACTCGAGGATCATGCGCACCCGCTGCATCCAGTCGGCGCGCTCGCAATGCGCCAGATGCCCGACGATGCCGGTGGCATTCCAGGTGGACTTGCCCTCGTGGCGGCACGTCCACGTTTCCGGCAGGCCGCGCAGCAGGGTGTCGAGCGTCGCCGGCGTGCGCGCCAGCAGGGCCTGTGTGTCCTCGAGGACTACGTGCATCGCGTCTTCTCCTCATCCATAGCGAATTTTCCGAACCCTGGCGATGCGCCGCCAGTCCTGCTGCGTCTATTTCTTTGCCGGCAACTCGCTGAGCAGCTCCGTGACTGCGCGCTCGATTTGCGAGTCGTCTCCGGTTTCCGTCTCGCCCGGCCGGCGCACCACGTCGATATCCACCGGACGCGGATGCTCCTCCATGGTCTGGCCGCGCAGATCCTGCACGCGGATGCGCGGCAGGCGCAGGTACGAGCCGTCAATCAGCTCGGTGCCGCCCGTGTAGATGATCCAGCCTGCCGTGGGCACACCGACCACCTTGCCCAGGTGCAGCGCGCGGTAGCCCTCCGTGAAATCCTCGCCGTCTGACAGCGTCGACTCGTTCGTCAGCAGGATCGTCGGCTTGCCGAGGGCGCGCTGGCCGAGGATCTGGCGCGAAGGCGAGGGAGGCAATCCGCGAAACGTCAGTGTGAGGTAATTGCGCCGGCTGAAAACATCGAGCGCGTAGCCGTTTACATAGCCGCCGTCGTTATTGCGGACATCGACGACTACTCCGTCCCGGCTCTCGTTCTGCGCGTCCAGGTCGAGATAGAGCTGCTTGAGCGCGTGGTCGCTCATGTCGGCCAGATGCACGTAGCCCAGCCGGCCGCCGCTCAGCTTCGCCACCTCGGCGCGGTTGGCGTCGATCCAGGCGCGGTAGAGCAGACCCGCTTCGGTCGTCGTCGAGACGGGCATCACCACCACATCCCGTTCTTTGCCATCCGCGGCGCCCACATGCAGGACGGTGCGGCGACCGATTGTGTCCGTCAGCAGATCGTTCAGGTTGGTATGGGTTTCCAGCCCGCGCCCATTCACAGCGAGCAGACGATCGCCGACGGCGATGCCTTCGATGCCAGCGGGACCCAGTGGCACCACCTCCCGCACCACCAGCCCCTTCCCGTTTTCATACGCGGCACGTTCGAAGCGCAGGCCGAGCCGGCCCACGTTCTGCGCAGGCCGGTCCGGCCCAAAGATGCCGGAGTGCGAGGAGTCCAGCTCGCCGATCATCAGGCTGATGTCGCGGCGCATCTCGTCCGGCGTTTGCGATCCCGCGATGTAGGGAGCCCACTCGTCGTGAATCGCGTTCCAGTTGCGGCCATGGAACGTGGGGTCGTAGAAATAGCGATCGAGATCGTGCCAGGCCTCTTCAAAGGCCGCATTCTTCTCGGTGGCGAAATCGACGTCGAAGGCCGCGGTCACCGCGATGGGTTTCGCAGCGCCCTCCAGCGCAATACGCCGCAACTGTCCGGCGTCGAGGTAGTAAATTTCTTTGGAATCGGGCGAGAACTGCCAGTCCTGCTTGTCGCTCGCACTGGAGGTGAGCTGTTTCGCCACCGGCGGTTCCTTCGGGTTCTCTTCCACCGAGTAGCTGTAGAGGTTCTCCTGGTTGCCGGTGCGTGCGGCGAAGACCAGGGTCTTGCCGTCCGGGCTGATCACCGGCTCGCCGGCGCTCAGCCCGATGGGCAACAGGCTCAGCCGATCCCGAATGCCGTCGAAGCGAATGTCGATCGGCTTAACCTCCGGCTTCTTCTCCGTGTCGGACTTTCCTTTGTCCGCCAGTTCCGCGCTGCTCACCGGCGCGCTCGATTTGGTTTCCGGCTTCGGCGTGGGCTGGATCGGCGTCCGGAAAAGATCGCGGAACTCGTCTTCGCGATAGGTCGGAACGTGCAGCGTCAAATCGACGCGGGCGATGTCCAGGCTTTCGCTGCGCTGCGCCGTCTCAAACAGGATGTACTTGCCATCCGGCGACCAGGCGATCCGTTGCGCCGATTCGCCATTCGCCAGGAAACTGATGGGGCGCGCCTCTCCCCCTCTCGTCGGAACGACCTTCAGGTTGCGAAAATCATCGTAGCCTTCGGCCGCAAAGGCGATCCAGTCGCCGGCGGGCGAGAAGGCCAGCACCGGATCCTGCTGGTAGTCGGTAGCCAGAGTCTTATCGCTGAGGTCGCTCAGCGTGAGCAGGTGCAGCTCTTTCTCATTGCGAACGTAGGCCAGCGTTTTGCCATCGGGCGACCAGCGCGGGCTCTCGTCTTCGGCCGTCCCTTTCGTGAGCTGCCGCTCCTTGTCCGTGGTGAAGTCGTACGCGTAGAGGTTGGCGTGGCCGTTGCGATAGCTCTCGTATACGAGCAGTTTGCTGTCCGGCGACCAGTGCAGATCGTCTTCGACCTGGGGCGTGTCGGTCACCCGGATGGCGTCGCCCCCGTCCTTCGTCGTGGTCGCGAAGACGTCACCGTGCGCTACGAGGGCCACCTTCTTGCCGTCCGGGGAGAGCGCCATCTCGGTAAACTTCGACACCACCTCATGGCGAACGCCAGCGCCCGCCGACGAACCCCGCAGTGCCACCGGAATCTTCTCCGCCTTGCCCGAGCCGAGGTTGTACGACCAGAGATTGAAGTCGCGCTCGAAGACGATCGTCCTGCCGTGGTTCCCGAGGGACGGGAACAGCACGCGGCCGGAGGTGAAATGCGTCAGCTGCTTCTCGGCGCCGTCTTTCGCGCTCGCCGACCACAGATTTTCCGGGCCGGTCTTATCGGACATGTAATAGAGCGTCGCGCCGTCTTCGGACCACATCGGCCAGGCGTGCTTCGCGTCATCGGGCAGCAGCACGCGGTAGCCGGCGGACTCATCGATGGGCTTCAGCCACAGCTCCGTGTTATCGATGTGGGCATGGCCATTGCGCCACCATTGGGAGTCGCTGATGCCTTTGGCCATCAGCGCCAGGGTCTTGCCGTCGGGAGACGGCGCCGACTCGAACTCGGAGAGATACCGCTCGTGGCTGACTTCGAGCGGCGTGCCGCCTTCGGCGCTCACGCGGAACACATCGCTGGTCCCGGCAATATCGTCAGAGTTCGAGGTGAAATAGAGCCAGCGGCCGTCGGCTGACCAGGCATCCAGCCCTTCGGCCGCGTCGGCATACGTGATCCGGGTCAGCTGCGAGGTGGCCAGGGTCAGGACATAAATGTCGCCATTGCCGGTCCGGGTGGACACAAAGGCCAGGCGGCTGCCGTCCGGGGACCACAGCGGGCGCGACTCGGTGGCCGGATGGCTGACCAGCAGATGGGCCTCGCCGCCGGCGGCCGCGACGCTCCAGATGTCGCCACCGGAGACAAAGGCAATCTCGCGCCCATCCGGCGAGAGCGCTGGCTGCGAAAGCGAGGGCAGACTGGCGGGAGCGGCGGCGAAAACGGCGGCAGGCAGAAGCAGGACCAGTACGGTACAGGAGCGAAATGAACGTCTCACAGGTTCTCCGGGCATCGCCGGCGACGGCCGGGGCTGCGGATGCTTTTCCGTCGGGGACGAAGTTGCTAGCCGTTGTAACACAATCAAGGGGCGCGGAGCCGCTTTCACCCGTCCAGGCGCCTTGTTATACTTGGACGGTACGTTCCCATGCGGAAGTGGCGAAATTGGCAGACGCACCATCTTGAGGGGGTGGCGCCCAAAAGGCATGGGGGTTCAAGTCCCCCCTTCCGCACCAACGAATCCAGCCTGAGCTTTTCCGGCGCACCCTGAGGTTGTTGAAAACACCGTGATTTATCTCGTTACCACGATCCACATCATCGTCAGCCTTCTGCTCATCGTGATCATCCTGCTGCAGCAGGGCAAGAGCGCCGATCTGGCAGCGGCCTTCGGCGGCCAGGGTTCGCAGACTGCCTTTGGCCCGCGCTCGGCGGCCAACATGCTCACCAAAGCCACCGCCTGGCTGGCCGGGATTTTCCTGATCACCTCGATCACCCTGACCGTGATGCTGCAGCACCAGGTCGCGCATCCGCACTCGGTGCTGTCGGGCGCGCAGACCACGCAGAGCACGCCGAAGAGCAAGTAAGTTTGTCCAGGGATTTAGTGGGGGCAGGCGAGACGCCTGCCCCTCTTTTCCATGGCGGAGAACATGATCCTCGAAACCTTTCCCGTGGGGCCGCTGCAGTGCAACTGCACCATTCTGGGCGATGAGACCAGCGGCGAGGCCATGGTCGTCGACCCGGGCGACAACATTCCGCAGATCCTGGCCTCCCTCGCTAAGCACCACCTGACCCTGAAGCAGATTGTCGTCACGCATGGCCACATCGATCACGTCGGCGGCGCGCTGCGGCTGAAGCGGGCGACCGGGGCGCCCATTCTGATGAACCAGAATGATCTGCCGCAGCTCGACATGATGGACGTGCAGGCCGGATGGCTGGGCATTGCTCCGCCTGAGGTAGCTCCGCCGGACGCGAGCGCCGAGGACGGGACCACGGCCGGCATTGCCGGACACACGGCGCAGATCCTGCACACGCCGGGACACACCCAGGGGAGCATCTGTCTGCATTTTGCCCCGGACCATCTGCTGCTGGCCGGCGACACGCTCTTTGCCGGGTCGATTGGGCGGACCGATCTGCCGGGCGGCGATGGGCGGCAGATCCTGCGCTCGATCCACGACCGGTTGCTGGTGCTGCCGGAGGAAACTCGCGTCATTCCGGGCCACGGACCGGCGACGACGATTGGCGAGGAGCGGCAGGGGAATCCCTTTCTCAGGGTTTAGAGGTTAGAGTTTGGAGTTTAGTGCCTTTCGTCATCTGCGGCCGCGTTGGACGCGCGGCGACTCGCCTTCCTTCCTGGTATGATCGAGGCATGACGCAGCTCGATGTGCTGTACCGGTATGAAGGACACCCGGCGGAGTCCGCGATGTCTGCGCTGGGAAATCTGCGCGAGGTCTACGGCATCCGGCGCATCCGGATCGAAGAGGAGTGGAAGCGCATCCGGGTGGAGTTTGACGCGACGCGCCTCAACAAAGCGACCGTGCTGCAGTTGCTGCGGCGAGCCGGCATCGACATTGTCGAAGAGCTGCCGTTGATTCCGCCCCAGGAAGCGCCGCCTGCGGTTGCCGAGACGAAGTAGAGGAGCCGGTAGCCGGTGGCCGAGCGCGCCAAAAAAGCTCGATTTTTGCGATGTCAACGGTTCGCTTAACTCCTTTGCATGCCTATAGTTGCAGGGTTGCGAGAGGATCTCTCGTCGCTACTTGATTGAAACCAGATCATCTGGGAGGGAGTTCCTCGGATTCTCTGCCCGGCAAAGACTTCGGTCGTACAACGGAAAAGCCCGCGCGCGGCGGGCTTTTTTCCTTTTTTCACTCTATACCTTCAGTATGGCAGGTTTGGACGGCTTTCCTGCCAGGTTTTGGGCGGAATTTTAGCGTGGAAGTCATTGTGTATCAGCGATTGTTACTTTCGTCAGAGCGCGAGGGGCTTGACAGGTTTTCCACAGAGGGACGGGAAAGTACGTATTCTTCTTCCCTCCATGGATCTCGCCGCGTTTCCGCTTCGATTGAACGCGCGTACCGGAGTGGCCGGGCCTCACGGGCTGGAAGAGGACGGAGGATGTCCGGATTCGGAAGCGGTTCGGCAGCGAGCAGGCGGGAATGTTGCAGGGCGCATCCGAGAGGACAGGAGGAACGGATGCGACACAAGCTGCTGGAGAAGGAACCACGGACGTATGCGGTGATTTTCGAGACGGGTGAGGAGCTGGCGGGCGGGCTGAGGGAGTTCGCGGAGAAAGAAAAGCTGGCGGGGTCGAGCTTTCACGCGATTGGGGCGTTCTCAGCGGTGCGGCTGGCCTGGTTCGACTGGGAGACCAAGGGCTATATGACCTCAGTGGATCTGCAGGAGCAGGTGGAGTTGGTGTCGCTGATTGGGGATATTGCGCTGAATGAAGGCAAGCCGACCGTGCATGCGCACGTGGCCATCGCGCGACGGGATGGAACAACCCGGGGCGGGCACCTGCAATCGGCGACGGTGCGGCCGACGTGCGAGGTGATTCTGACGGAGAGCCCGGAGGCGCTGCGGAAGCAGGTGGATCCCGAGTCGGGGCTGCCGTTGATCAGAGTCTAGCTGGGAGTTGGGAGCTGGGGGCTGGGAGCGAGCTGGGGACTGGGAACGTTAATTGTCGCGGCGCTTGCGCATGTAGACTTCGAATTTTTTGGCGGCGCGGCGGCGCTTCCAGCGGTAGTAGCGGTTGCGCAGCCCGTATACGGATTCCGAGCCGGCTTTGGCGAAACCCCGGCGTGGCGAGAACTTGATGTAGATGTAGCCGAACAGCGCGCCGCCGAGCTGGGAGAAGGCGAAGACCTTCTCCGCGGAGAAGAGCATGGCCAGCGCGATGAGCATGTAGACGGCGACCAGGTACTTCGCCTTGATCATCATGGGCAGGGGGAACATCATGAATTCCATGTCGGCGTAGAGGACGCCGAAGGCGATCAGGAGGCCGAAGATGCCGCCCCAGATGCCGATCAGCGATCCGGCCGATTGCGGAAGGACGAGGTAGAGGGCGAGGGTGGCGAGGCCGGCGCCGAGGACCGAGACGAAGAAGAGCTCGGCCAGCCAGCGGCCGCCGTGGTTCTGCTCGAGGAAGCTGCCGAGGAACCAGAGGGAGAGCAGTTCGAAGGCGGTGTTGAAGATGCCGGCGTGAATGATCCAGTAGGTGCCGAGCTGCCAGATCCAGCCCTGGTGGAGCACCAGGGCTGGATCGAGGGCGAGAACGCCGGCGATTTCCGCGGCCACCAGGCGATCGGCAACGCCCAGGATCAGCAGGATGAAGTAGGCGGCGAGATTCCAGAGAACGAGGCGCCGCGTGAAGCCGCTGAAGCTGGGGAAGCCGAGGATTCCGGAGGAAAGGCGAGGCACGGGATTATTGTCTCATTGGGTGAGAGGGAGGGAGCTGGGAGCGGGGTGTCCCCGCGCCGGGACCGTTCGTGATGCAGGCAGCTCGTTTCGCTACGGGAGTCCATGCGACGCCGCGCGGAGCAGCAGGATGCACCGCGGGAAAGAGTCGTGGCCGCGCTCGGCGCAGGATGACAAGCGATTAACGCGTGGGCCAGGGGACGACGGCGGGGCTGCGATGGCCGTGTGCGTCGACGGCGCGAACGCCGAAGATGACGTTGTCTTTGGAGACGGGGAGGGTGATGGAGTAGTGGCCGCGGGTCGCTGAGTACTTGCCTTCAGGGACAGAAGCGAGGCGGTCGGCGGGGATGGAGCGGGTCCAGTCGGGAGCGGCGGTAGGACGCCAGACGATTTCGTAGTGGGTATCGGGGGGCGCGGCGGCGGCGGCGTCCCACTCGATTGCGGTGTTGTTGAAGGCGTTGTTGAAGACGTTGGAGGGCGGCGGATATTGCACGAGGATCGGCGGAGGCGGCGCGCTGGCCAGAGAAGCCAGGGCGGCGGCATTGAGGCGGGCGACGCGGGCGATGTAGTCGAAGTTGTCGTACTTCAGCAGGTCGCCATACTGGACGCCGTTTTCGACGCGGACGTTCTGGTGCTGGTGATTGAAATCCTCACGCCACTCGGTGAAGCGGACGGCGGGGAAGCCTTCCTGGTTGAAGGAAGAGTGGTCGCCGCCGCGCATGAAGCGGTCGAGCCGGAATTCGAGGACGGGCTCGAGGCCGGAGGCGAGCCCGCGATCGCTGTAGGGGGTGGGCGCGCCGGTATAGGTGCGCGCGACATCGACGATGGCGCGGGCCAGCTCCCGGGAGGGCGAGTCGCTTTCATAACCCAGCGCGAGCGTGCGGCGGATTTCCTCCGGCGAGGCGGTGGCGGGAACATTTTCGGAAAAGATGCGGACCGCGTGAGGGTCCTGGAACTTGTCACCGGGGGTGCGATTGCCGCCGACGATGTCGTTGTTCAGGACGCCTTCGAGCTGCCAGTGGTCCTGTTTGGCCAGCTCGGCGAGGTGTTGGCTGCCGTAGAGGCCCTGCTCCTCGCCGGCAACGGTGACAAAGACGAGGGTGGCCGGGACTTTGATTGTCGACAGGACGCGGGCGCATTCGAGGGAGACGGCGGTGCCGCTGGCGTCGTCGTTGGCGCCGGGGGCTTCGCCGTGGGTGTCGAAGTTGCTGCTGTCGCGCGAGTCGTAGTGGCCGGTGACGAGGAGCATGCGGCCGGATTGGGATGGATCGCTGCCGCGCAGGATGGCGTAGACGTTGGTGATGGTGGTGGGCTGGGTGACGCGGGCGCGGGGGCCGGTACCGGGCGCCTGGGTGTAGGTATCGGTATGAACCTCAAGGCAGCCGTTGCAGGCGGCGGCGATCTGTTTGAACTGCGATTCAATCCAGACGGCGGCGGCGGTGACGCCGGTACCGGGCGGCAGGTCTTTGTCCATACTGGCAAGGGTGCTGCGATTGCGGAACGAGACGAGGGTCGTAATCGTATGCTGAATGTGCGCGGGGGCGATCTGCGCGAGAGCGCGGTTGATGGCGGAGTCGACAGGCATGGGACGAATGGGAGCGCCGATGGCATCCAGATCGCGGTGCGCGGCATCGCCTGAAGAGGCGCGTGCCTGTGCGTGGGCGGCGAGGAGGCAGGTGGGCAGCAGCAGAGCACAGGCAAGGACGCGGCAGGCTTTCATGCCTATCGAGTATGCCCTGGACAGGCACAGGGTGGCACGCTTGACGTGCAGGGCGATTCTCTTCAAAACTAGCGAAGGCAAGTGCCGAACGGGAAGTCGCGCGAGCCGGGACGAAGCGCCGGCCTGTGGGCGCGGCCCGGTGGCAAGTATGCAACCTTTTCATTTGGGCTGCGTCTTTCGGATGGATTCTTAATCGTAATCGTGTTCTCCTGGTGGAGGGACTCATGCCAATTTGCCCTGAATGCGAAAGCACTCTGGACTTCGACGAAGAAGAAGTGGAAGAAGGCGACGTGATCGTCTGCGACGAGTGCGGGACGGAATATGAGATCGTGGCAACCGATCCTCTGGAGCTGAGCAAGGTCGAAGAGGGTTACGCGGACGAAGAAGAGGTCAAGGAAGAGGAAGAAGAATGATGATGGGAAGCGCACGGGCCCCGCGGAAGACGCCGGGAGCCCGGATGATGGTGTGTGCGGCGATCCTGTCGGCGGCGACGGTGCTGCTGCCGGCGGCAAGCGCGCAGAACTTCGGTCTGAAGAATGTGCAGGGGAAGGTGCTGGACGCGAAGGATGCCCCGATCAACGGAGCGATCGTGTACCTGGAAAATAAACGGAACGACGATATCAAGACGTTCGTTTCGACGAGCAACGGGAGCTATCGCTTTGCGGACCTGGCGGCGGATACGGATTATGCGCTGTGGGCGGCGGACCAGGGCCGGAAGAGCGGTCAGAAGACGATCAGCTCGTTCGACACGCGGAAGGTCGTTAACATCGATCTGAAGATCAAGTGATGAGGCAGAGTTCAAGGGACAGAGTTCAGGGGATAGAGTTTAGAGTTTAGCGCTCAGCGTTTAGCGTTTAGCGGAGCAAAACCAAAGCGCCACCCTTGCGGGTGGCGCTTGATTGTTTTGGGGCTGAGGCTTACTGTTCGCGCTTCCAGTTGACCAGGTCGCCGAGGGTGGTGGTGGAGCTGGAAACCGGCTGCTTGTAGGCTTCCACATCGGCGCGGCTGGCTTCGTCGCCGCTGACGGCGCGAATGCTGAGGGCGACTTTCTTCTCTTCCGGGTTCATGCGGATGATCTTGAAGTCGCTCTCCTGGCCCTGCTCCAGCTTGAGCGGAGCGCCGTGGGCGTCGGTGGCTTCGGAAACATGGCAGAGGCCTTCGACTCCTTCGGCAATTTCGACGAAGGCGCCAAACTGCGCGGTGCGCAGGATCTTGCCCTTGACCACGTCGCCGACGCGATGCTGGGCGAAGAAGGTCTCCCACACATCGGGCTGCAGCTGCTTGATGCCGAGGGAAAGACGGCGGTTCTCCGGCTCAACCCCGAGGACGACGGCGCGGACCTTCTCACCCTTCTTCAGGACTTCGGAGGGGTGCTTGACGCGCTTGGTCCAGCTGAGATTGCTGACGTGCACCAGACCGTCAATGCCGTCTTCGATCTCGATGAAGGCGCCGAAGTCGGTAAGGTTGCGGACGCGGCCTTCTACCGTGGAGCCGGTCGGATATTTGTCGGCCAGGTGCTCCCACGGGTTCTCCATCAGCTGCTTCATGCCGAGGGAGATGCGGCGGTCGGCGGGATTGACCGCGAGGATGACGGTCTCCACCTCGTCGCCGGGCTTGACCAGCTTGGAGGGGTGCTTCATCCGCTTGGACCAGGTCATTTCCGAGACGTGGACCAGGCCTTCGATGCCCTGCTCCAGCTCGACGAAGGCGCCGTAGTCGGTGACGCTGAGAACGCGGCCGCGGACGTGGGCGCCGATGGGATAGCGCTCGGCGGCGTCGAGCCAGGGGTCGGGCGTGAGCTGCTTGAAGCCGAGGGAGACGCGCTGCTTCTCTTTGTCGAACTTGAGAACCTTGACCTGGATCTCATCGCCGACGTTGACGAGGTCGCGGGGATGGGTGAGACGGCCCCAGGACATGTCGGTGATGTGCAGCAGGCCGTCAATGCCACCGAGGTCGACGAACGCGCCGTAGTCGGTGAGATTCTTGACGGTTCCGGTGAGGACGGCGCCCTCTTCGAGGTGCTCCAGAGTCTGGGAGCGGCGGCTGGTCTGCTCTTCCTCGAGGATCTCCTTGCGGGAGACGACGACGTTGCCGCGCTTCTTGTTCAGCTTGATGACGCGGACCTGACTGGGCTGGCCGATGTAGGCGTCGAGATTGCGGACGGGCCGCAATTCGAGCTGGGAGCCAGGGAGGAACGCCTTGATGCCGATATCCACGGTGAGACCGCCCTTGACGCGGCCGACGACCGTACCGTCCAGGGGAGTCTTCTCGTTGTGCGCCTTCTCCACCGTATCCCACACGCGCAGCCGCTGGGCTTTTTCGTAGCTCAGCAGGTAACCCCCTTCGGGCTCCTCGCGCTCGATGACGACCTCGATGGTCTCGCCGGGATGCACCTTCGGCTGGCCGGTGTAGTCCGTCACCTGCTCGATGGGGATGAGCCCTTCGGACTTCATGCCGACGTCGACGACGACATGCTTGTCGGTGATCTTGATGACGGTACCGGCAACAATGGCGGAGTCGTCGAAGGCCTGAGCGGCAGCTTCCGCGGCCTGTTCGCGGTCGAAGGACTCGAGAGCAGCGGCGAAGTCTTCCATACTGAGGTCGGGCTCTTCGTGCTGTTCGTCCAGGTGCTCTTCGGGCGAGACGGGGGCCGCGATCGCCTCGGGCTCGGAGGCTTCGGGGTTATGGGTGGATTCGGTCGACGGGGCGGATTCCGCCGGGGCTTCAAGCGTTGGGGTTTCCAGTTCGGTGTTCAGTGGAGTGCTCTCGGTTTGATCAGGATGGGCGACGTGTGCCATAGCAGACAGCTCCGGGATTTTGCGGCGGCTCCCGGATTCCGCCCCGCAACGGGAAATCTGACCGATCCTGCCGTGGCCCGATCTCAGGCTGCAGCTTCTTCGTCGTCAGCGGCGCGGGCTTGGGACCCGGGCGCGGTTCTCGGCGAAGTTCGGGGATCGTCGCGGCTATTCTTTTCTCAATCCAGGCGGAGCATCCCATCGGAGACGGTGCGCGGGTGATCGCAACATCGATCTCCAGGCTGGAGCATCCGGCAAGGCTGGGATGAACAGGAGTGGCGATCGGGGGTCGGCGCAATGAATCCCGAACGGCGCAAACCCTCTGTAAAAACTATAGTGCCGTGGTGGGGGTGTGTCAATTGAAGGGGCGTGAAGAACGCGAGAATCCACAGGACTTTCGTTACTCCGGGGCGGCGCTTCGGCGATCCTGGCCACAAAAACGGCGAAAGAGCGGCCGGAGCCGCTCTTTCGTTTACTGCAGATACCAGGGAAACGGGGCTGGATACTCGCAGGCGCTCCTCTGACGGGAGCTTCCGCGGCTACTGCTGTGGAGGAGCCGGGGCCTGGCCCTGGGGCGCGTTGTCCGGCTGGGGCGGAGGCGGTGCGCCGCCATTGGGGCCCATCCGGCGATGATCGCCCGGACCCCACGGGTCGCGACGATCGCCCCGCATCCGATCGCGCTCGCGATGCTCCATCCGCATCGCTTTCAGCTTCTGCCACTGCTCGGGCGTAAGGGTCTTGCGCAGATCGAAGAGCATGCGCGCGTTGGCCTTCTCGAGATCGGCGCGAGCCTGAGCCACAGAGTCGATCTGCGCCAGGATCTTAGCTTCGTCGGGCTGGTCGGCTTCGATCATGGGGCGCAGCAGCACTTCCTGCTTCTCCAGATTGGCATTCAGATCGATGAGCTTCAGGCGGTGCTGGAGGAAGATCTGATCCATCTGCTGCTTCTGCTGGTCGGTGAGGCCGATCTGCTGCGCGAGGTGGGGATCGTTCCACCAGCGGCCGAAGTGGCCGTCGTGGAACATGTGCTCCATGGGGGCGGGTCCGCCGAAGCCAGGACCCCCCGGACCAGGGCCATCCGGGCCCTGAGCCAGGGCCACGCCGCATGAAAGAGCGCCGGCCAGAGCGGCAACGATAAAGGGCTTGCTGCGATTCATTGTTTCTTCTCCGATACAGGGGATTGCGTTGCGGCCTGGGCGCTGAGAGCCGCGAGCGGCTCGAGCGCGTCAGGCACGGATTCAGAAAGCTGACTGTCGATCTGGTTCATCAGGACGGTGTCATCGACGGAGGCGCGCGCGGTTGAGGGATCGGGAGCAGGGTTGTTCTGCGACTGAAGGACAACGGTGTTCTGGTGGTGGAGGTGCCCGTAGAGCGGAACCAGAATGCCGGCGGCCAGGGCGAGGCCCAGAGCCGGCCCCACGAGCAGGCGGAGGCCGAACGGAGCGGCGGTGCGCGGGAGGGCCAGGCGCGGATGCGCGGAGGACCGCTCGGCGAGGTGCGTCATGGCGGAGCGATACAGGCTGAGGGCTTCGGCCAGCTCGCGGACCTCCTCGCGCGATTCCATCGCTTCGATTTCTCGTTCCGTGCGAAACTTCATCGTTGTCCTCCTGTGCGTTCGCGAACGATGGCGAGCGCTCGATATAAGTGCGACTTCACCGTGCTCAGGTTCATATTCAGCGCGGCGGCAATCTCATCCAGCTCCATCTCCTCGACAAAGCGCAGCGCGAACACGGTTCGCTGATGCGCCGTAAGCTTCTGCACGGCCTTCCAGACCTCGGCAACCTGGCGGCGAGCGACCGCCAGACCCTCCGGGGTACCGCGCCCGTCCGGCAGCCAGTCGCTGATGTCGACGACATCCAGCGCCGCACCCCGGGTCTTCTGCCAGAAGCGCAGGCTCCGGCTGCGGAGATGATCCCGCATCAGGTTCACGGCAATGCGCGTGAGCCAGGTGCTCAGGCTGGAGTCGCCGCGAAACTGATGGCGCGCCACCCAGGCCTTGAGAAAACACTCCTGGGTCAGCGTTTCCGCAGTATCGCGGTCCGCCAGCGACGCAAGCAGAAAGCGGAGGACACGGGGCCGATAGACGCGCACTACTTCGTCGAAGTCGGCCAGCTCCAGCACGGCCTGCTCCCGTTTTTCAATGGCGAGGTCGTTCCCTGCGATCTCTTCCATGCGTCGAGATAGACGGGATTTCACGGGGCAAGTTTACCTGGTTGCAGGAAAAAGAAGGCTGACCGGATGGCGAGGCGTTCAGAAGCCGCAAACCCAGTCCGGATCGGCCGGCGCCGGCTTGGATTCTGCTACCCTGTCGGCCATGCGGCGTCTCCTGTTTGTCGGCTTGCTGGCTTTGTTTGCGTCTTGCGCAAATGCGAGGGCGATGGGCCCCCTGAGTCCCAATCTGGTGGCGGCGCAGTGGCCGGCGTCCTGGATCGCCAGCCCGTCAGCGGGAGCAAAGGCTCCGGGCGTCTTTTACTTCCGCCGGGAGTTGACCGTGACCAGCGTGCCCGCCCATTATTGGGTCCACGTCAGCGCCGACAACCGCTTCATCCTGCACGTGAACGGGCAGTACGCAGGGGAGGGTCCGGCGCGGGGCGACCTCTTCCACTGGCGCTTTGAGACGATCGACCTGGCGCCGCTGCTGCACCCCGGTGAAAATGTGCTGGCGGCGGTGGTGTGGAACTTCGGCGAGGAAGCGCCGGTAGCGCAAATGAGCAACCGCACCGGCTTCCTGATGCAGGGCGACTCGGCGGAGGAAGCCGCGGTGAATACCGGGGCGGACTGGCGCGTCCGCGCGGAGCCGGGACGGGGAGCCATGGCCCACGCCGGTCTGGAGGGCTACTACGCCGCCGGTCCCGCGGAGAAGATCGACGGGCGCGTGCTGGACTGGCAATGGGACCAGCCGGGCGACGACCCCGGCTGGGAGACACCCGCGCTCATCGGCCATGCCGCGACCCGCCAGGCGCAGAATGCCGACAATAACTGGGAGCTGGTGCAGGATCTGCTGCCGCCCATGGAGCATCGTTTGGTCGACGCCGGCGTGCCCGTGCGGGTGGAGGGATTGCCGGCGCTGCCCAGCTTTCCCGCCGCTCCGCTGACGATCCCGGCGCATGCGCACGTGGTCCTGCTGCTCGATCATCGCGTACTGCAGACGGCCTACCCGGAGCTGACGCTGAGCGGGGGGCGCGGTGCAACGATTGCGATGACGTATTCCGAAGCGCTGTACGATGCGCACGGCGACAAGGGCAATCGCAACGAGATTGCCGGGCGGCACATCGAAGGCATCACCGATCGATTCATCGCCGGAGGCGGGGAGCACCGCGTGTTTCAGCCGCTGTGGTGGCGCACCTGGCGCTATCTCCAGATGGACGTGACCACCGAGGATGCTCCGCTGCAGCTCGATGCGCTGCGCGCCTGGTTTTCGGCGTATCCCTTCGACGCGAAGGCAGAGATTCGCGGCGATATCCCGCAGCTCGACGCCCTGTGGCAGACGGGCTGGCGCACCGCTCGCCTGTGCGCGCACGAGACCTACATGGACGCGCCCTACTGGGAGCAGATGCAGTACGTCGGCGACACGCGCATCCAGGCGCTGATCTCCTACGCCATGACCGGCGACAGCCGGCTGGCGCGGCAGGCCATCACCAACATTGACGATTCGCGGACGCCGGAAGGCATTACCCAGAGCCGGTATCCGTCGGGGCTGCCGCAGTTCATCCCGCCGTTTTCGCTGCTGTGGGTGAGCATGCTGCACGACTACTGGATGTATGTGGACGATCCGACGCTGGTGCAGGAAACCCTGCCGCACACGCGGACGGTGCTGGACTGGTTTGCGAAGAGAGTGCGTCCAGATGGGTTGCTGGGCAGAATGCGGTGGTGGGAATTCGGCGACTGGACAGCGGATTATCCTGCCGGGGTGCCGCCACAGGAGGCCGATGGCGGCTCCGCGTTTCTCA
>DATASQ010000045.1:0-33386 GCA_036269135.1 Acidobacteriaceae bacterium | reverse complement strand
CCAGAGCTCGCCCAGCACAATCAGCAACAGGCCCCCAAAGAACAGCCCGGCGGCAATCTGGCGGCGCGGCCGTTCGGACTTGATCCACAGCCCGGCCAGCAGGCCCAGCAGCCCGGTGGCAATTGCCGGGAAGGTGCTCAGCAGGCCTTCCGGATCGCGCACGCCCTCATAGAGCCGGCCAGAGAGCAGCTTGCGGTCGAGCCACGCTACCCAGTTCTGATTGGGATCGAGCAGAGGGACACTATGCGTGGGTACGCCTGCGCCGGGAACCGGCACAAAGCGCATCAGGATGTAATACCCGACCAGCAGCACCACAATGGCTACAACTTTGCTCCGCACGTCGCGCCGCCACAAATAGAACAAGCCAACGCACAAATAAACAAGGGCGATGCGTTGCAGTACGCCATAGATGCGGAGGGTAGCCCATGGGAAATGCGGGAACCCGTTCACCACCAGGCCCAGGGCGAAGAGGATGATCGTGCGGCGGATAATGCTCGTCGCCATCGAAGCCTTCGAAGCGCCCTTTTCCAGGCGTCGGCTGAAGGCCAGGACGATCGAGGTGCCGACCAGAAAGACAAAGGTGGGGAACACCAGGTCGGTCGGTGTCCAGCCGTTCCACAGCGAGTGACGAAACGGCGCGTAGGCCGCCGCTCCGTTGTTGTTCACCATGATCATGAATGCGATGGTGATGCCGCGGGCGATATCGATAGAGAGCAGCCGTCCCGTGGCCGTGGTGGCCGGAGCGGCGGTGGTGGTGGCGGCCATGAGCAAAACCTCGATTGGAGATCGGCGGCGCTACTGCTGCAGCGGTGCGAGAGGAATTCGTTTGCCGACCACGTAGCCAAAGGCGCCGAGGTCGGCGGAAACCTGTCCGGAATACAACGGGAACCAGCTCTTGTCCGGCCCCAGAAGATTCTGCACTGCATAGTAATCCATTACGGGCAGGTCAATGGTGACATGGACGTCCCGGTTCGACAAATTCAGGACGACCAGCACCTCATCGTTGCCCTTCCTGCGCAGGAAGGGCAGGATGCTGTCCGGCTCGGCTTTGTCGATCCAGAGCGACTCCGCCTCGTTATTCGGGGAAGACCACGCCCTTTTTGAGAATCAGGCAGCCGTAGACGCGCCGCTCGGTCGTGTAGACCACGGCGAAGGCTTTCTTCGCGCGCTCGTAAAAATCCTCACGCGGAATGCCGGCCAGCTCCACATGGCGTCCCTCCGCCTTGTCGATGATCGTCTGGCAGATTTGCTGTACTTCGGGAACCTCGCCGGGCGCATGGACCTGCATCATGCGGAGGGCCGGCTTATCCACGAAGGTATCGAGCGGCATCAGATCGACGCAGGCTTCCACGGCAGAAGGCAGATCGGCGCCATCGAGCCGCACCAGGCGCTGCGCCATCGAGACCGCCGGAAAATTAGCATCCACGAGCGCGATTTCATCTCCGTGACCCATGGACGCCAGGACGTGCAGCAGGTCCGGCGTATGCAGAACGTTCAGCTTCTTCAACATAGATAATTTCCCCTGACCAGACTAACCCGGAAGAAGCGCCAGGAAGCGCGGCGAAAACGGCGAACGGGGGAAATGTTTCAAACCAATTCCCATGCGTTGCATAAGTCCCGGAGTCGCTGAAGGGCGAAGCTGCGCGTCAGGCGCGCGCCCCCACCGACCTCGATCTCTTCAGCGAGATGAGCACCGGCGCTTTGTCGATCTTCGGCGGCGCCGCCACAGAATCGCGAATGCGCAGCTCCGTCTTGAGAACGATTTGCCGCACCGGGCTGTCTTTCTGCGCCACTCGGTCCAGCGCCAGCTGCGCCGCCTCAGCGCCCAATTGGTAAGACGACTGGTAGACCGACGATAACTGGGGCGTCGTGGTCTCGATCAGGTCCAGCCCGTCAAAGCCGATGATCGAAATGTCATCGGGGCAATGCAGGCGCTCTTCGCGGATGGCCAGCAGCGCCCCCAGCGCGATCAGGTCGTTGCACGCCATGATGGCGGTGGGCCGGGGAATCATTTTGAGCAGGATTTTCGTCTTGGCAAAGCCGCCGGCGCGGTCGAAGGTGGTTTCCTGCATATAGCCGGGATCGATGTCCATGCCGGCTTTCTTCAGCGCGCGCCTGAAGCCCTTCAGGCGATCCTGCGCGTTGGTCAGGTGCAGCGGGCCGGTAATCGCCGCCAGCTGCCGGTGGCCGAGTCCGATCAGATACGACGTGGCGTGATACGCCCCGGCCACGTTATCGATGGTGACGCTGTCGCCGTCCCAGTTCCGCGGCAAACGGTCAATGCATACCACCGCCGCGCCCGCATTTCGATACGATTCGGTCTGTGCGGTCAGGTCGCTGAAATCGGAGGGAATCACGATCAGACCCGACGGCAGATAGGTCCGCAGCGCGTTCAGGTGCATCACTTCCTTGGCATGGTCGTTGTCGGTATTGCACAGCACCAGACGATAGCCGTTGGCAAAAGCCACGTCCTCGGCGCCGCGCACCACGCCCGGAAAAAACGGATTCAGGATATCCGGGATGATCATGGCCAGAATGTTGGTCTTGTCCCGGCGCAGGCCGCGCGCCAGTTGACTGGGCTGGTAGCCAGTGGTTTTCACCGCTTCCAGAACGCGCTTCCGCAGCGGTTCGCGAACTCGCGCCGTGCCGTTCAGGACGTGCGAAACGGTGCCCAGCGAGACGCCCGCCAGCTCGGCGATCTGCTTCATGTTGGGCATCGAAGATGTGCCTTCCTTTCCGACGTTCGTGCCCGCGATTTTCGCTGCGGACAAATCCGGAATACGACATGCGCCGTGCCGAACGATTCAGGGATGGCGGAAGCCATCCGCTGCTGGCGAGACGCCAGCGCTCTGAATGGTTTCACACAGCATAGCAGAGGAAATCCGGCGATTCGCTGCGCGTAACAGGGATGTTGACATAGTCCAAAGAGGTGAATGACTCTGCCCGGCCGAACGATTTTCCTCGCCGGGCCCCGTCGCTTTCAGGGGAGCAGGATTCGAGGCTTGACAATCCCGCGGGGCCGAAACTACACTTCGGGCAAAGTGTTTGAAAGCTTTCACTTTTCCAGTCGTGCCCCAACCGCCCGGAGCATCTGACCCCGGCCCGGTAGCTCCCGCAAGACAACCTTCGAGGATAGACATGGATACGTTAATCAAGCTGGAAGCCTCGATGGCCGCCTTCGAACAACCGCGCAGTACGAAGAACAAAATCAGTAAAACAAGGTTGTATTCGCCGTGCCCCTTGCCGTACCTCAATCCCGTTTCTCCTCTGCGTTCGCCATACGATGGAGATGGAGTCGCTCATGACTCGCCGGGCCCTCCCTATCGGCGTCGGCATCGGTTGGGACCAACATTAAGATTGGCCTCATCGATGCCGACGGCCGCATTCTTCACCAGACAAAAGCTCCGGCCGCTCCCGAGCGCAGCAGCGTCATCATCATCCAGACCAGCCTGTCTCCGCTTCAGCGCTCGCAGTTCAGGATTGCCCCGGCAATCGACTCCAGCGGCATCACCCTGTCCACCCCATTCAGCTTGATCGCTTCTTTCGGCATGCCGAAGACAATGCAGCTGGCCTCATCCTGCGCGATCGTTCTCGCCCCCGCCTGTTTCATCTCCAGCATGCCCCTCGCCCCATCGTCGCCCATCCCGGTCAGGATCACGCCCACCGCATTGGGGCCGGCATAGCGCGCGGCCGAGCGAAACAGCACATCCACCGAAGGCCGATGCCGGCACACCAGCGGCCCGTCTTTCACCTCCACGTAATAGCGCGCTCCGCTGCGCTGCAGCAGCAGATGATGATTGCCCGGCGCGATCAGCGCCCGCCCGCGCAAGACCGTGTCCCCGCTTTCCGCCTCCTTCACCGTGATGGCGCACAGCCCGTCCAGCCGATTCGCAAACGCCCGCGTAAACAGCTCCGGCATGTGCTGCACGATCACGATGCCCGGCGTATCCGCGGGCAGCGCCTCCAGCAGCGTTTTCAGCGCTTCCGTCCCGCCCGTGGAGGCGCCCACCATCACCACCGTCTCCGTCGTCTTCGCCATCGCACAGGCGCCCGGCGCCAGCACGGCATCCGCCGTCAGCTTCGGTTCCACACGGCGCTGTCCGCGCACCGGTCGCACCCGGGCGCTCGCCGCCGCTTTCACCGCCTCGCAAATCGCCGTCCGCGACTCCTCCAGAAACTGCCGCACCCCCAGCCGCGGCTTGGCCACTATCTCCACCGCTCCGCATTCCAGCGCCTGCAGCGCGCTCGCGGTGCCTTCCTCCGCCAGGCTCGAGCAAATCACCACCGGGATCGGGTGCTGGGCCATGATCTTCTGCAGAAAGGTCAGCCCGTCCATGCGCGGCATTTCAATATCCAGCGTGATCACGTCCGGCAGCTGCTCGGCAATCTTCTCCGCCGCCGCATAGGGATCGCCCGCCGTTCCCATGACCTCGATCTCCGGATCGGCCTCCAGCAGCGCCGCCAGCGTCTGCCGCACCACCGCCGAGTCGTCCACAATCAGCACACGAATCTTCGAGTCCCGCATCGCCACCGTCCCTACAGCTTGCGCAGCCGCACCTCGCCGTTGGTGGTCAGGAAATCGATATGGATCCCCTGCTTCCCGCCCAGGCGCTGCGCGATCACCGTGTATCCTTCCTCCGTCAGAATCTGCAGAGCGCGATCGGCATTCAGACGGCCCACCGTCGGCCGCGTCTCCGCGTGCTCCACCTGCAGCACGTCCGCCCCGCCAAATACCTTCACCTCGGTCTCGCGCCGCCGCGCCCCCAGCGCGTCCAGCTGTTTCGCCACCTCGCGAATCGCAAAGTCCACATAACGGCGCAGCGCCGCCACCGTCATCCGGCTCGCCTCCGCGGGACAGCGGGGCAGCATGGGATGGCACAGCGCCGCAATCCCCAGCCGCTCATTCCAGAACGTCACCCCCACGCATGAACCCAGAACCGTCCGCAGAGTCGCCGGAACCCGCACCAGATGCACTTCCCCCGGCTGCACGTAGATGTCTGCCACGCCTCTCGCCTCCTCATCCGTGTCCATGGCTCCTCCGGTACAGTGCCGGGCCGATCGCGGTCAGAGGCAGATCCATGTCGTGCAGCGTCTCCGAATGCCCGACGAAGAGATAGCCCTGCGGCACCAGATGCCGCGTGAGTTTCCGCAGAATTTCTTCCTGGGTGGCGCGATCGAAATAGATGATGACGTTCCGGCAGAAGATCGCGTCGGCCTTTTCCGCCACTCCGTAATCGGCATCCATAAAGTTCAGCCGCCGGAATTCCACCAGCTGCCGCAGCTCCGGCACCACCCGCACCTGATCCGATCCGCGCTCCCGGCTGCGCATCAGATATTTCCTGCGCAGCACCGGCGGTACCGGCTCCACCTCCTCGCTGGTGTAGATCCCCAGCTGCGCCTTCTCCAGAACCTGCGTCGAAATGTCCGTGGCCAGGATCCGAAAGCGGAATCCTGGATGCGCTTCCGCATACTCGCTCAGCACCATGGCCAGCGTGTACGGTTCCTCGCCCGACGAGCAGCCCGCGCTCCACACCAGCAGCGGCTTTGCTTCGGCCCGGGCCGCCATTTCCGGCAGCGCCTGCCCGGCCAGGAACGTGAAATGCCCCGGCTCGCGAAAAAAGTCCGTCTTGTTGGTGGTCACGACGTCGAGAAACGAAACAATTTCCTCGCGCCGGCCCTCCGGGGTGAACAGATACTCGCAGTAGCGGCTGTAGGAGTCGAGACTGAGGCTGCGCAGCCGCCGCCTCAGCCGTGCCTCCAGCATCGTCCGCTTTTCCACCCCCAGCCGGATGCCCGCCTCCTGATAAATGAAGGCGGACAACCGGTTGAAGTCCCGTCCCGACAGCGTCTCTTCGTGGATGCTCATCGCCCCTTCGTGCTGTTCGGTTATGCCGCCGCTTCCGTCGCGCGGCCCGCGTCCTGGCCATGCACCGCCGCCAGCTCGTCGGCGGAAAAGACCCGGTCGATATCGAGGATCATGATGAACTGCGTGTCCCGCTTGCCCATCCCGCGGATGAAATCCGTCCGGATCTGCATGCCGATCCGGGGCGCCGGCTGAATCTGCTCCGGCTCCAGATCGATCACCTCTTCCACCGAATCGGCCAGCGCGCCGATGATCGTCGCCTCGCCTTCCAGCTCGACTTCCACCACCACGATGCAGGTGTTGCGCGTGGTCACCGTCTTCGACATCTCGAAGCAGAGCCGCAGATCCACCACCGGCACCACGCTGCCCCGCAGGTTGATCACCCCGGCCATGAACTCCGGCGTGCGTGGAATCGCCGTGATGGTCGTCAGATCCAGCACCTCGCGCACTTTGGCCACGTCCGTCGCGAAAATCTCGTTGCCCAGCCGGAAGGTCAGGTACTGCCGTGTCTCCGTAATCTCACTCATCCTCTTCCTCCTCTCGTCTCCTGAAGACAGGGCGCAGACGGCCCCGAGGGCCGGTCCGCGCCCCTTTTCGGTCAGTACCGCTCGAAACCGCCGTCCAGCTCGTCGCGCTTCTCGCCCAGCTTCAGGCTCACGCCGCCGCCCTTGCCCGCTTTGGCCGGGCGCGCGCCGGCTGCGGCTGCTTTCGGCGCGTGCGACCCGGGCGCCGGCACCGAAGCCACCGGCTTGCCCCGTCGCACGGCTCCCTCTTCTTCGCCCGTGCGGAAGAACGACAGCGCGCTCACCAGCTGCTCCGACTGCCCGGTCAGCTCCTCGGTCGTCGAGGCCATCTCCTCGGCGGCCGAAGCATTCTGCTGAATCACCTGTTCCAGCTGCTGCAGCGCCTTGTTGATCTGCTCCGCTCCCGTATCCTGCTCCTTGCTGGCCGCCGTGATCTCCTGCACCAGCTCGGCGGTCCGCTGAATATCCGGCACCAGCTTCTCCAGCATCTCGCCGGATTTCTCCGAGACCCGCAGCGTCGCACCCGACAGCTGATTGATCTCGCCCGCCGCCTTCTGGCTGCGCTCGGCCAGCTTCCGCACCTCGGCCGCCACCACCGCGAAGCCCTTTCCGTGCTCCCCGGCCCGCGCCGCTTCGATAGCGGCATTCAGGGCGAGAAGGTTCGTCTGCCGCGCGATCTCCTCAATGATGGAAATTTTGTTCGCGATCTCCTTCATCGCCGCAACCGCTTCCAGAACCGACTTGCCGCTCTCCTGCGCATCGCGCGCGCTCTTGTTGGCGATCTTGTCCGTCTGCTGCGCGTTATCGGCGTTCTGCCGGATGTTCGACACCATCTCTTCCATCGACGACGAGGCCTCTTCGGCTGCCGCCGCCTGGGAGCTGGCGCCTTTGGACACCTGCACCGACGCGGTCGAGATGGACTGACTGGCGGCCGCTACCTCACTGGCAATCGACCGGATCTCCGACACCGTCTGGGTCAGCCCCCCCACCATCGCTGTCAGCGCCTGCATCAGCTTGTCTTCGGGCGAACGCTCCTTCAGCGTCACCGTCATATTGCCGCCGGCAATCTGCTCGGCCGCCGCGGTGATCTCGTGCATCGCCCCGATCAGCATGTTCAGGTTGTTCTTGATGGTGTTGAAGTCGCCGTTGTACACATCGGTGATCGCCGGGGGAATATCCCCTTTGGCAATCCGGTCGACGTAGCGCGCCGAGACATTCAGCGGCCCGATGACAGCATCCAGCACGGCATTGACTCCCCGGATGATCTCCGAATACGCGCCCTGCACCACGTCCGGGTGCCCGCGCTCATCCAGCTTGCCGTCCTTCGCTGCAGCGGTCAGCCGCACCAGCATCTTTTCCAGAATCTGCAGCACTTCGGCGACCTTATTCACGGCCAGCTTCATCTTCTCGTGATCGCCTTTGTAGGTTTGTGTGATCATTTCATCGATCTTGCCGGCGGAAATCTGCGCCAGAATGCGGTTGCCTTCGCCGATGGGCAGCAGGATCGCGTCCAGCATGGTGTTGACGCCGCGCACGATCTCCGCATACGCGCCCTGAAAATGCTCCGGCTTGCCGCGCTCAGAGAGCTGGCCTTCCTTCGAAGCCTCAATCAGCCGGCCGAGCTCTTTCTGCAGGGTCTGGGTAACCAGGGCCACATTGTTGACAGCGACCTTCATCTTCTCGTGGTCGCCCTTGTAGGTTTGCGCGATCAGCTCGTCGATCTTGCCCCCGGAAATCTGGGCCAGAATGCGGTTGCCTTCGCCGATGGGCAGCAGAATGGCATCGAGCATAGTGTTGACGCCGCGGACGATCTCCGCATACGCGCCCTGGAACTGCTCGGGCTTGCCGCGCTCGGAGAGCTGGCCTTCCTTCGAAGCCTCGATCAGATGAGCGAGTTCTTTCTGCAGGCCCTGCGTGACCAGGGCCACATTGTTGACAGCGACCTTCATCTTCTCGTGGTCGCCCTTGTAGGTTTGCGCGATCAGCTCGTCGATCTTGCCCCCGGAAATCTGCGCCAGAATGCGGTTGCCTTCGCCGATGGGCAGCAGAATGGCGTCCAGCATCTCGTTGATGCCTTCAACCATCTGGCGATACACGCCGGTAAACTCGCCCGCGCGTCCGCGTTCCGTCAGACGCCCTTCCTTCGAGGCGTCGACCAGCCGCAGGATCTCCTGGGAGACGAGCAGCGCATCGTCCCTTCCGCGGCTGGCTTCCTTCCTCTTTTCCGGAACTGCATGGCCGGCGAATCCATTGGCCTTCCGGCCCTCACTGCTGACTGTCTCTGGCATTGCCTTATCCTTTCTCTGCCTCGATCTCTGCGACCGGGCCGGTTCATGACATCGCTGGTTGGCCGCCGCCGGCTGCTGCGCCGGCCTCGCCCATTTTCGTGTTCTCTTCCGCGTTGTTCCCCTGCGGAGGACTGCTTCCCGAAGTCGAAGGGCAGGGTCGCGGCCGCCCGGCCGGGCTCTTCGCCCGCGCCGCTTCCTGCACCAGCCGCTGCGCATCGAGAATCAGCGCCACCGCGCCGTTGCCCAGAATCGTCGCGCCCGAAACCACCTGCACGTGCCGGTAGAGCCGCCCCAGGCTGCGGATCACCGTCTGGCAGTCCCCCAGCACCTGATCCACCACCAGGCCGCAGCGCCCCTCGTCGCTCTCCACCACCATGATCTGTTCGCGTTCCGGAGCCGGCGTCTTCATTGCGAAATACTGGCGCAGCCGGATATAGGGCACAATCTCCCCGCGCACGTTCGCCACCTGCCGGCCGTTGGCCTGTTCCCCCTCTGCGCGCGTCAGCTCGATGCACTCCAGGGTCGAGGCCAGCGGCAGCACGAACAGCGCGTTCCCCACCGATACCAGCAGCCCGTCGATAATGGCCAGGGTCAGCGGCAGCCGCAGCGTCACGGTGGTGCCCGCGCCCGGGCGGCTGGCGACGTCGATCGAGCCGCGCAGGCTCTCCACCCGCTGCCGCACCACGTCCATGCCCACGCCGCGTCCGGAAAGGCCGGTCACCACGCGCGCCGTCGAGAATCCCGGCTGGAAAAGCAGGGAATAAATCTCCTGTTCGCTCAGCACGGCTTCCGCGCTCACCAGCCCGCGTTCCACCGCGCGGCAGCGTACCGCATCCGTGTCGATCCCGCCGCCGTCATCCGATACCCCGATCAGCACGCTCGCTCCGGAGTGCCGCGCCGACAGATGGATGTGCGCCGTCCTCGGCTTGCCTGCCGTGGCTCGCGCCCCCGGCGTCTCAATCCCGTGATCCATGCTGTTGCGGATCAAATGCATCAGCGGATCGCCCAGCGCATCGAGGACGGTCTTGTCCATCTCCGTCTCCGCTCCCTCGACCGTCAGTTCCGCGTCCTTGCCCAGATCGCGCGCCAGATCGTGCACCAGCCGCCGGAACTTCTCGAACGTTGCCCGGACCGGCAGCATGCGCAGCGTCATCGAGTTCTCGCGCAGCGCCGACGTCAGCCGCTCGATCTCTTCGGAAACGGCCACCACATCGGCATCGTCCACCCGCGCCGCCAACTCGCTCAGCCGCGCCTGCACCGTCACCAGCTCGCCCACCAGATCCACCAGCGCATCCAGCCGCGACGCCGGCACGCGCAGGCTCGCCGCTGCTTCGGACTTGTCCGCCGCGCGCCGTCCCTCTCCGTTGCGCTTCTCCTCCGGAGCTTTCCCGGTCACCGCCGGCGCCCGCGGCTCCGCCTGCGCCTGCGCGGCTGGCTCTCCTGCCGGGTCGTCCGCCGTGAGGGTCAGCTCACACACGTCTTCCACGAAGATGAAGACATCCCGGATGGCGTCCGCGCTGGCCGTGGTCGTGAGCGTCATCTCCCAGCGCGCATAGCAGCGCACCGGATCCAGTTCGTCCAGCGGAGGCAGCGCATCCGTATGCGCCCGCACCGCAAGCCGGCCCATCTGCCGCAGCTCCCGCAGCAGCAGCAGCGGATCGGCGCCATTCCGCGTCAGCTCCGGTCCGGGAGCGAAATCGATGCGCCAGCGGTGCTCCGCCTGGCTTTCCTCGACCGCGATCCTGTCTGTCCCGCCTGCGCTCGGGGCCTCGGGGCGCGCACTCTGCTCCGCCGCCCTGGACGTCCCTCCGGTGACCGCGCGTACTCTTTCGATGATCTTTGCGCACAAGTCCCGATCCGCCGCCGGCTCACCTGCCTGCGCCTCCACCATGGCGCGAATCCGATCCAGCGCCGACAGTGCCAGATCCACCAGCTCCGGCGTCACCGCGAGCCGCCCTTTGCGCACTTCATCGAATGCGTTTTCGAGGTTGTGCGTGAAGGCGGCCAGATCGTCGAAGCCGAACATCGCCCCCGATCCCTTGATCGTGTGCAGCGCGCGAAATACGCGGCCCACCAGCTCCGTGTCTCCAGGCTTCTCGTTCAGCTCCAGCAGGCTCGCCTCGAGATCCACCAGGATCTCGCGCGCCTCCTCGCGGAATGCTGCCCGGAAGGCCTCCGGATTGTTGCCTTTTCCCGTCACCGTCTTCGTCCCGTCACTGCGCTTCTCCCTCGAAGGGAACGCGTTCCCATCCAGCGTCTTCCGCCGCCCGCCGCAGGCTCTCCGGCAGACTGCCGCTGCGCACCCACGCCCCACCCCGCGCCCGGGCCGCCCGTTCTGCCGCTGTCAGCAGCTGCAACCCGATCGCATCCACTTCCGTAATGCCCTCAAGCCCCACCGCCATCGGCTCGCCCGCATGCAGCGCCTCCAGCAGCCGCGCCTGCAGTTCGGCCGCGCTGTCGATCTCCAGCCCGCCTTCCAGGCGCAGCGTCGCGGGCGTTGTGCTGCGATCGAATGTTCCTTTCACCGCGTCTCCTCTCCGCTCCCTACCGCACCAGCTTCTGCACCACCGCGACCAGCTGTTCCGCCTGGAACGGCTTCACGATCCATCCCGTTGCGCCGGCCTTCCGTCCCGACTCTTTTTTCTCCGGCTGCGACTCGGTGGTCAGCATCAGAATGGGCGTGAAGCCGTACCCCGGCAGTTTGCGGATCGCCGTAATCATCTCGATCCCATCCATGTTCGGCATGTTCAGGTCGGTGACGATCAGATCGAACTTCTCTCCCTGCGCCTTTGCGCTTCCATCGCGCCCATCGCTGGCCTCCGCCACGCCATAGCCGGCGTTGCGCAGCGTGAAGCTCACCATCTGCCGCACGCTGGCGGAATCGTCGACTGTCAGCACCTGTTTCATGGGTTCTGTTTCCCTTCATCGGAGCAATCTCCGGTTTCTGCATGTCTCGAAGGTCACAACCCGGAACCGCCGTTCCTGTTCGGGGCTCCGCGCCCGCTCCGCTCAGAACAACTCCACCTCGTTGCCCGCGAAACTTTCCTGCGCCACAGGCAGCGGGCCCCCTGTCAGCGCCGCCCGCAGGACCAGCCGTTCCATCTCGGTCGTGTAGGTCGATCCGAAGCGCTGCTCCATGGCGGCGGCGTCCAGCCCGGCGCGCTCATGCGCCTGTCCCTTGCCGCCCGCGTCCCGCACCGTGTCGATTTCCGCCTGAATGCGCGCCAGCCCGGACATGCAGCCCTCCAGCCGTTCGCCCACCGCCCGAACCTCTTCCACCCGCCCCTGCAGCGTCCCGGCTTCTCCCTGAATTTGCTGCCCGCGGCTCTCCGCGCAGCTCGCCGCTTCCCGCAGAATCGCCAGTCCGGCCCGCGTCTGTTCCCCCGCCGCGCGCAGCCCCTCCTGCGCCTCTCCGGAAAAAGCCTCCATGGTCGCGCGGCTCTGCTCCACCAGCACGCGAATCTCCTGCATCGCCGCCTCCGATTGCCGCGTGATGGCGCTCCAGTCTCCGGAAAGGCGCTTGATGGTGTTGGAAATCTCCAGGATTCCGTCCGCCTGCGCGCCCAGGTGGCTCGCCTCCACGATGGAATTGAACATCAGCAGCTGCAGCCGCTCGCGCACCGCCCGCGATCGCTCCAGATGCTCGCTCACCAGCTGCATCAATCCGGCTATGCCCGCGAACGATGCCTGCACCTTCGCGTTGTCCGCCGCGCACTGCTCTTCCATCTTCTCGATGCGCCCCAGCGCCGATGCCAGATGCCGCTCCCGTCCCAGCACATCGCGCCCCATCTCCAGGATCTCCGACGCGGCCAGTTGCGCGATCCCCTCCAGGCACGTGCGGATCTGTCCCGTCCATCCCCCCACCGTCGCCTGGATGCTGCGCACCTGATAGCTCTGGATCGCCAGTCCCGCTCCCCCCTCCGGGGTCCGGCCGCCGTTGTCCATCTCCCCGGCGATCTCGGTGAGGGCCTCCTGCACGTGTTCGATCTGCTGGCGCGTAATGTCATGTGCCTGGATGGCCGCCACCACGCCGGCAATCTGCTGCGCCATCTCGGCCACGCACCCCTGGAAGCGCGCCGGCGTCTCCTTCAGCGCCGCCAGCGTGGTGTCCATCTCCAACTGGGTGCGCACCAGCCCTTCCTGCAGCTGGGCGTATTCCTCGCGCATGCGCGGCAGTTCGGTCTTCAGCGCGCGCCGCATCGCGTCGGTTTCGGTGCGGCGCTCCTGCGTGTGCGCGGTCAGCGAGCCGATGCTCTCCGCGACCGCTGTTGCAAAATCGTCCAGTTCGCGCGCCAGGTATTCGAACCCCGCCCCCACCTCGCCCAGGCGCGCCACTTCGATGTTCGTCAGCACCCGCAGCATCGCCGTCTCGCGCACAATTGCCTTCTGCGCCTGCGTCAGCTGCGCCAGCCGCCCCAGCAGCGCGGCCTCCGCCGTCACCGTCTCCACCATGCCCGCTGTCGATTCCAGCCTCGTTTGCAGGAAGTTCCGCGCCGTCGTGCTCAGCTCCTGGACCGCGGCCAGCACCCCCTCCACCCGCTCGTCTTCGCTGCATCCCACCATCGAAGCCGCGCTCTGCACCATCGCGTGTGTGGCCTGCGCCATCGTCTCGAAGTCGCCCGCCAGCCGCCGGATCTCGCTCTCCGACTCCTCCAGTACCTTTCCCAGCGCGTCGGCCGTCTCCCGCAAAGCCCGCGCCCCTGACCTGTCGGAGGTTTCCGCCGCTGCCGCGCGCCCGGCTCCTGCCTCGTCCGTCTCCTCGTGCGTGGCCCCGCCGGTCTTCGGTTCCTCGACCGTCTGCTCCGGGAACCGCCTGCGCCCGATCGCCCATCCTTTTACCATCCGGCAGCCCTCGCTCCGATCCAGCTCTCGCCCGTACCCCGCCCCGCGCGCGCACCGGCGGTGGCGCTCGAAATGCGGCAGACGCTGATTTCATCGGCAAATGTCGAGCAGCAAAGAGTGGCGGCGAGCCGCGGCGCCTGTCCTGCCCCGCCGCCGGCGTCGATTCGGGAACCGCCCCTCGCAACGGCGTCCAGCCCTGGCCGCATCCATCCATGGGTGGGCTCTCCCACAACTCTCGGAGGAATATGCCGGTTGATACCAAACCTGAAGACAAACCCGCCGCCGTTTGCTTCCATTTCGATTTCAGGGACAACGGCCTCGAGATTTCCTGCAGCCCGGCCACCGGTACCGAACGCCGCCCCTACAGCATTCAGGCCGGCACGCCGCGTTTCCACGATCGCGACGCCTTCAAGGCCAGGGTCGTCTCCCTCGGCATGAGCCCCGCCGTCGCCGAAGACGAAAGCCGTTCCTTCAACGCCACCGCCCGCCAGCTCCGCGAACTCGGCTTCTCGGTCCGTGTCAAAAAGAAGGCCGCCTGACCGCCCCGCCGGCTCAACCGTCCGCCATCCCTTTCTTACCCAGGACTGCCCCGGTTGCTGTTCGCATTTCCCCGGTTGCTGTTCGCATTTCGTTGTCCCGCGCCTGTACCATGCTGCCGGACTTCGCTCCATCGGCCCTCGCGCATCCAAAATCCATATGAGCCTGGAGAATCGTGTGCGCCCTCACTTTCTCAACGCCGAAGAAGGTGTCGAGCAACCCGCGCCCGCCACCACCCGCGTCCTCATCGATGGCCGCGCCGTCGAAGGCCTCCTCGGCGAGCCCCTCATCGACACCCTCAATCGCGAGACCGGCAAGGAGCTCGCCCAGGTCTGTTATCTCCAGCCGCTCGGCCCCATTGAGACCTGCGACACCTGCATGGTCGAGGTCAATGGCAAGCTCGTCCGCGCCTGCGGCACCCCGATCGAAGCCCACATGAACGTCCTCACCGAGAGCTACCGCGCCCAGGCTGCCCAGCGCGAAGCCTTCGACCGCATCCTCGGCAACCACCTGCTCTACTGCACCGTCTGCGACAACAACAACGAGAACTGCACCGTCCACAACACCACCGCGCTCCTCAAAGTCGAGCACGAATCCATCCCCTACCGCCAGAAGCCCTACGAGAAGGACGAAACCAACCCCTTCTACCGCTACGATCCCGATCAGTGCATCCTCTGCGGCCGCTGCGTCGAAGCCTGCCAGAACGTCCAGGTGAATGAGACCCTCAGCATCCACTGGGAAGACGAGCATCCCCGCGTTCTCTGGGACGGCGGCTCCACCATCGGCGAATCCTCCTGCGTCTCCTGCGGCCATTGCGTCACCGTCTGCCCCTGCAACGCCCTCATGGAGAAATCCATGCTCGGCAACGCTGGCTACTTCACCAGCCTGCCGCGTCAGGCTCTCGAGCACATGATCGACACCGTCAAAGGTGTCGAGCCCGATCTCGGCTACGGCCCCATCCTCACCGTCTCCCAGGCGGAGGCCGCCATGCGCGCCGCCCGCATGGAAAAGACCAAGACCGTCTGCACCTATTGCGGTGTCGGCTGCTCTTTTGACATCTGGCACTACGATCGCGAAATCCTCAAAGTCGAGCCCGCCCACGGCCCCGCCAACGGCATCTCCACCTGTGTCAAAGGGAAATTTGGCTTCAACTTCGTCAACAGCGGCGACCGCATCACCAGCCCCCTCATCCGCGACGGCGACAAATTCCGCGAGTGTTCCTGGGACGAAGCTCTCACCTTCATCGCCTCCCGTATGCAGGCCATCAAGGCCCAGCACGGTCCCGATGCCCTGGAGTTCATCGCCTCCTCGAAATGCACTAACGAGGAGAGCTACCTGATGCAGAAGCTCGCCCGGGGCGTGATCGGCACCAACAATATCGATAACTGCTCGCGCTACTGCCAGTCACCCGCCACCAAAGGCCTTACCCGCACTGTCGGCTACGGCGGCGACTCCGGCTCCATCTCCGACATCGAGCGGGCCGACGTGGTTGTCATCGTTGGAGCGAACCCCGCCGAGAACCACCCCGTCCTCGCTACCCGCGTCAAGCGCGCCCACAAGCTGCGCGGCCAGCGCCTCATCGTCTCCGACCTCCGCAAGAATGAGATGGCCGCCCGCGCCGACATCTGGCTCCGTCCCAATCCCTCCACCGACTTGATCTGGCTCAACGCCGTCGCGAAGCACATTCTCGACAATGGCTGGCAGGCGCACGACTTTATCGAGCGCCGCGTTAACGATTTCGACAAATACGCCGAAAGCCTCCAGCCCTTCACCCTCGAATTCGCCGAGCAGCGCACCGGCATTCCCGCCGATACGATCAAGGCTGTCGCCGAAGAAATCGCTCACGCCGGCAAGGTCTGCATCCTCTGGGCCATGGGCGTCACCCAGCACAAACACGGCTCCGATACCTCCACCGCCATTTCCAATCTGCTGCTCCTCACCGGCAACTACGGACGCGAGGGCACCGGCGGCTATCCTCTCCGCGGCCACAACAATGTCCAGGGCTGCAGCGACTTCGGCTCCATGCCCGACAAATTTCCCGGCTACATGGACGTCTCCGATCCCGAAATCCGCCAGAAGTGGGAGCTTGCCTGGGGCGTTCCCCTCTCCGACCGCGACGGCATGGACAACCATGTCATGGTCGACGGCATGCACGAGGGCAAAATCCGCTCCCTCTACCTCATCGGCGAAGACATGATCAGCTCCGAGTCCAACAAACACTACCTCGCCGCCGGCCTCGAGAAGCTCGAGCTCTTCGTCCTCCAGGAAATCTTCTTCACCCTCACCGCCCAGTACGCCGACGTCATCCTTCCAGGCTGTCCGAGCTTTGAAAAGGAAGGTACCTACGTCAACACCGAGCGCCGCATCCAGCGCCTTTACGAAGTCATGAAGCCGCTCCCCGGCACCCGTCCCGACTGGCAGATCATTCAGGATGTCGCCAACCGCTTAGGTGCCCACTGGAGTTACAAATCTCCCTCCGACATCATGGACGAATGCGCCGGCATCGCCCCGCTCTTTGCCGGCGTCACCTACGCCCGCCTCGCAGGCTACCGGAGCCTGCAGTGGCCCGTCCAGGCGGACGGCACCGATACCCCGCTCCTCTACACCGACAAGTTCCACTTCCCCGACGGCAAAGCGAAGTTTCACCCCGTCGAATGGAAAGAGCCCAGCCAGAAAGAAGACGCGGAGTACGATCTGCACCTGAACAACGGCCGCATGCTCGAGCACTTCGAAGCCGGCAACATGACCTACCGCGTCCCGGGCATCGTCATGAAGGCTCCCGATACCTTCCTCGAAGTGTCGCCTGAGCTCGCGAAGGAGCGCGGCCTCGAAAGCGGCCGGTACGTCAAAGTGAAATCCCGCGACGGCGAAATCGTCCTCCGCGTCCTCGTCACCGATCGCGTCAGCGGCAATCAGCTCTATGCCCCGCTCAACGCCCGGGAGCAGCCCATCAACACCCTCACCAGCAACAACGTCGATGTCGTCGTCCACACCCCGGCCTACAAAGAAACCCCGGTCCAGATCGAGCCGCTGGACCGGAAGGGCCGCTCGCCGCTGCCTCACACCAATCACCGCTTCCACAATGCGACGCCGCAGAACGGCGTCGAAGTCGAGCGCAAGTGGGCTCGTCCCGACTATCGCCTGCCCGGCTCCAACCTTGTCCAGATCCAGCCCGCCGCTCGTCCCGAGCAGGGGGCGAGCAGAAAGGCCTGACCCCATGGCGAAACCCATTCAGCTCGACTTTCCTCCGCGCAACCATCAGGCGGAGCTTGAGCAGCGCGTCGCCGAGGCGCCCGCCGCGCACGCCGCCGCCATCCTCGAGTTCTACGAGCTCCTCGAGGTCCTCCACGAGCAAAAAGTCCTCGCCACCCTCCGCGGAGCCGTTGCCGCCGGCGATGACCTCGTGGGCCACCTCGCCAAAGCCGCCGCCGAGCCGGAAACCATCCGCGCCCTGCGCAACTTCATCGCCCTGACCAAAATCTTCGGACAGATCGATCCCGAACTCTTCGAAGCGGTGCAGCGCTCGATGCCGCCTCAGTTCAAAGATCGCAATCTCCGCCGCCAAACGCCGCCGCCCAGCCTTTGGGCCATTGCCCGCACCTTCTGGTCCCCGCCGGTTCGCCGCGCCCTCTTCGCTGGGGGACTCATGCTTGCCGGCATCGGCTATTACATGAATAAAGAGCGCCCCAGCACCGCCGACCAGGCCTGAACGAAGGCAGGTGCCAGGTGCCAGGTTGCAGGTTGCAGGTGTCAGAGAACCAGCTTTGCTGGCGGATTCCAGTCTCGGCGATGGGTTCCTTTAGCGGACCGCCCACACCTGCAACCTGTAACCTGCAACCTGCAACCTCGCCTCACACCTCTCCTGCCTCTTTCACCAGAAACGATCCCCCGTACAGCGCGATGCCAATCAACAGGGGAATCAGTCCGCAAAGATAAACCCCTTTGTCCGTAGGCAGTGCGCCCAGCAGGACCATCACTCCCAGCCCCACCGCTGCCGTCACCAGCCCGCCAATCTGTAGCCCCTGCCGCATCCGGATCGTCGACAGCCGCGCTTCTTCCCGCATCAGCTCCAGCGCGGAAGCGGCCCCAGGACCCTGCGAATCCGCCAGCTTCTTCAGCATGTCGTTCTTGTAATAGCTCTCGCGCTCCTTGCGCCGCGCGTCTGACCACGAATTGATTGCCAGGAATGAGAACAGCGCGACCGCGCCCACCGCCAGAAAGACAAACACCATCACATCGGGACTCCACATCATCGCAACCTCCTCGCGGCGTGCCTTCTCCGCATTCACCCCGTACGACCAGCCCCCGCGCAGCACGGTTTCATTTTTTTCAGAGACGCCTGGAGGATCCTCCCAGCGCCCAGCTCCCGGTCCTCAGCTCCCGGTCCTCAGCTACCAGCTACCGGCTACCGGCTCCCAGCTCCCAGCTCCCAGCTCCCAGCTCTGAACCCTCTGTGGTGAAATCTTTTGGCAAATCTATGCCTCGACAGAGATTTTGAAACCGCGCACCATAATCCGTGGTCCCACAATCAGGCAGAGCATGATCGCCGACCCGGCCCAATCCGCAACCCTCACTGACGAAGCTGCCATCGCGCGCGTTCTCGGCGGCGATCCCTCTGCCTTCGAAGCCATCGTCCGCCGCTGGCAGGGCCCGCTCGTCAATCTCGCCTGGCGCTATTGCCGCGACCGCACCCGCGCCGAAGAAATGGCCCAGGAGGCCTTCCTCCGCGCCTGGCGCAACCTCGCCCAGTTCCGCGGCGATTCCGCCTTCTCCACCTGGCTCTTTTCCCTCGCCGCCAACGTCTACCGCACCGAGCTTCGCCGCCTGCCCGCCACCCCTCTCTCTCTTGACGACATCGCCGAGCCGCCCGACCCGCACCTGGCCGGCGCCGCCCTCGAAGAGACTTCCCGGGACGAGGCCCTCCGCCGCGCCGTCCTCGCCCTGCCGCCCAAATATCGCGACGCCATCCTCCTCTTTTATTTCCACGAGCAGGATGTTCCCGCCGCTGCCCGCACGCTCAAAATCCCCGAAGGCACCGTCAAGGCCCGGCTCTTCCGCGCCCGCGAGCTGCTCCGCTCCAAATTCTCCCGGCCCGCATCCCGCACCGCCGCTGCATCCAGTCCCGCCAGCCTCGCCGCGCATAAGGAGGCCCAGTGAAAACGCGCCGTCCCAACCCGAACTTTGTGCCCCTCACCGACGCCGATATCGCCCGCGCGCTCGCCTCCGAGCACGAGGCCATCCTGCCCTCTTCCGGCTTTGCCGCGTCGGTCATGGCTTCCATCGCCCACGACGCCTCCGCGCCCGCGCCCATCCCGTTCCCATGGAAGCGCGCGGTTCCCGGCATAATCGCGATCGCCGCCGTCCTCGCCCTCCTCATCGCCGTTCTGGTCTCGATGGTTCTGTCCGCCCCTGCCGCCCCGGTCTCCGCCGCGCCCGCCCCGGCCACCGCCCTCGACACCGCCGCGCTGTTCCCCTTCCTCCGCTCCACCCAAAGCATGAATGTCGTTCTCTGGACCGCCGGCACCCTCGGCGCCTGCATCGTCTCGCTCGTCTTCTTCCGCCGCCTCCTGACCAGCCGTTGACATTAGCCTCCCCCTGAACTCGTCTTTATCTGTGCCCTGTGCCCTGTGCCCTGTGCCCTGTGCCCTGTGCCCTGTGCCCTGTGCCCTGTGCCCTGTGCCCTGTGCCCTGTGCCCTCCCAGCTCCCGGCTACCGGCTACCCCCCGTCCCTGTCATAATGTCTCCCAACATGTCCACCGCCCTTTCGACCCCTGTCAGCTTTGTGCTCGTGGATGGCGCGAACCGCAGCACCGGCACCATTGCCCATTCGCCCTTCACCGTCGGCCGGCTCCCGGAGAACGATCTCGTCCTCGCCCATCCCTACGTCTCCCGCCGCCACGCCGACATCCTGATTGAGGACGATCAGTACTTCCTGATGGATCAGGGCAGCCGCCACGGCACCTTCGTCAACGGCCAGCCCGCCACACCCCGCCAGCGCGTCACACCCGACGACACCATTCACTTCGGCGCGCTCGATGGCCCCGCTCTCCACCTCGGCACTGTGGAAACCCACGACTCCTCCACCATCCGCGCCATCATGGACCAGATGCCCGAGGTTGGCGCCGGCAATCCCCTCGACAAGCTCCGCTGGTTCTTCGAATCCGCCCGCAAGCTGAACACCTCCGACGCCGTCGACCAGATCCTTACCGCCCTCCTCGATACCACCCTCCAGCTCACCCAGGTCGAGCGCGGCTACGTCTTCCTCGCCAACGAAGCCGGTGAAATGCGCCTCGCCGTCGGCCGCAGCGACAAGGGCGAAGAGCTCACCGACGAGTCCACCCTCTCCCACGGCGCCATGCGTCAGGCCATGAGCGCCGATGAGTTCATCCTCACCGACACCCTCTCCGCCGACCCCGAAACTCGCTCCGCCAGCATCGTCGCCCACAGCATCCGCTCCGTCATCTGTATCCCGCTGCGCAAACGCCGCCCCGGCGGAGTGAAAGCCGAGCTGCTCGGCCTCCTCTACCTCGACAGCCGTCTCAAGGCCGGCCGCCTTACGCAAATCGACAACGATCTCCTGCGTACCATCGCCACCGACGCCGCCGCTCTCATCGATAATGCCCAGCTCACGGTCGCCGAAGAGCGCGATCGCCATTACCGTCAGGAAATGTCCATCGCCGCCGATATTCAGCGCGGCCTCATGAGCGTCCAGCCGCCGATCCTCTCCTGGGCCTCGGTCGCCGCCCGCTCTGTCTCCTGCCGTGAGGTCGGCGGCGACTTCTTCGACATCGTCGAAGACGGCGAGGCCCTCTCCGTCGTTCTCGCCGACATCTCCGGCAAAGGCATCTCCGCCGCCATTCTCGGCGCTACCCTGCAGGGCCTCATCTATTCGCTGCTCGTCGCCCGCCAGCCCCTCGCCACCCTCGCCGACGTCGTCAACCGCTATATCTGCAGCAAGAACATTGAGAAGTACGCCACCATGGCCATCCTCCGCCTCACCCCCGACGGCCGGCTCGACTACATCAACTGCGGCCACGTTCCGCCGTTTCTCTATGCCAACGGCGCCTCCCGCCTGCCTGAATCGAACCTCCCCGTCGGCCTCATTGAAGGCGCGCCCTTCTCCTCCGGCTCTCTCCAGCTCCAGCCCGGCTCCCGCATCCTGATTGTCACCGATGGCGTTACAGAATCCGCCGACGCCGCCGGCGACTTCTATGGGGAAGACCGTCTCGTGGCGCCCGAACTGGAGAAAACCAGCCTCGACGACATCTTTACCAGCGTCGAGAAGTTCTCCGGCTCCCTCGCCGCCGACGACGACTGCACCGTCGTCGACCTGCGCTACATGGGATAAGCCCTCCCAGCTCCCAGCTCCCCGCTCTCCCTCCCCTTGCCAATTGCGCTGGAAAGCCGTACTCTCGCTGTCACCCCTCCCCAGTCCCAAACCTGCCCCCCAGGAGAATCTCCGTGAAATTCACGCTGCCGGCCCTCGCCCTCTTCGCTGCTGCCTCCCTGACAGCCTTCGCCGCATCGCCCACGCCCAGCCCCAAAGCGGGGTCGGCCCGCGTCGCACAAAATTGCGCCACCGTAGCCGATGCCGAAAATCTCTGTACCTGGGACGCGCCGGCCGGCACCCGCGGCCGCAAATGCGTCATCGATGTCGAAAAAATGAGCCGCAAGCACGCCTGCCGCTATGACCTCTCCTCCAGCGTTGACATGTCGGACCACAAACCCATGTGCATCTCCGCCGGACTGGCCGAACACATCGTCTTCCGCTCCAGCAATGGGCGCATGTATCGCGTCCGCCGCCTCGTCCCCGTCAACAAAACCAACGGCCAGGGCCAGGCGTGTCCCGCGCACCCCTTCCGCCACGAGTTCCACGAAGAAGATTTCAACTTCGGCAGCTCCTTCGATACCCAGGAGGCAAAAGCCGGCGCGATCGGCTGCTTCTATAAGCTCGAGGTCCAGTTCATGACCGTCGATCCCAACAGCCCCCTCGCCACCCACGATGCGCAGCACCGTCATCTGGAGTGCCGCGATCCCCACCTCGGCATCGGCAAATAGTTGCAGTCGCTGTCCTGATTGCCTCGGCGCCTGCCCTCAGCGGGTGGGCGCCCCGGGAACAAGACTCTTCAGATCCGGCGCGCTCCCGATATCCGCCTTTGAGTAGCCGTGGGCCAGTGCTTTCTCCGCCCACATCCGCGCCGTCGCCGCATCCCCGTTCCGCACATACACCCGCGCCGCGTAGTAATTCACCTCGGCGTCTTCCGGAGCGTGCCGCAGAGCCGCATCCAGGTATTTCAGCGCGGCCTGCTTCTCGCCCAGCGCCGCCGATCCATACGCCGCCACCATCAGCGCATTCAGATCCTGCGGATTCACCTGCAGCCGCGCCTGGCTCAGCGCCACCGCTTCCCGATAATGCGCCGCTGCCTTCGCCGCGTTGCCGCTCCACGCATACGCATCCGCCAGATCCGCCTCGACTGAAAACGAATTCGGCTTCAGTGCCGCAGCTTTTTCCAGCGCGGCCACCGCCGGCGCAAACTGCCCCTGGTGCAGATACACCTGTCCCAGATCCATATACGCTTCCGCATGGGGGTGCTCGCCGATCGCCTTCTGGAAGGCCGCCGCCGCCGGATCGAACTGCCCCTCCAGGAAATACACCACGCCCAGCCGCCGCGCCAGGAAGCTGTTGGCCGGGAACTTCGCGACTCCATCCTCCAGGACCGTCGCCGCCTGCGCGTATTCGGCGCGCCGCAACAGGAAGTTGGCGAGCGCATAGTAATTCGCCCAGTAGTACGGCCGCGCCTGGATCGCCTCCCGGTACACCTTCTCCGCCTCCTGCGGCTGCTCCAGCTCCTCATCGGTCCGCGCCAGCCCATTCAGTGCCGTGTCACTCTGCGGATCGAGCCGCAAGGCCTCCTGGAATTCCCCCTGTGCCTGCTTCGCCTGCCCCGTCCCATCGTCAATCGTTCCCTGGCAGATCTGCGCCTCCGCCACCTGCGCGTTCAGCTGTACCGCTTTTTCGCAGCCCCTCCGCGCCAGCGCGATCTCCCCCTCGTTATTGCTCGCCAGATATTGCGCCCAGTGCGCCTCGCCCAGTCCCGCGTAGGCGCTCGCGAACTTTGGATCCGCGTGCGTCGCCTCGGTAAAGCTCGCCTCCGCCTTCTTCAGATTGTCCGCAATGTCGTAGTCCCGCAAATAGCCCACGCCCCGCAAATACGCGTCGTACGCCGCCGGAACCGTGGTCCGCTGCGGCGCCGACTCCTCCGGCCGGGCCGACAGGCTCAGCATCTGCAGCACGCCCGCCACCACATCGTCTTCCAGCTTGAACGGATCGTCCGGCGTGCTCTTCACTTCGCCCGGCTGCCCCGACACCTTCCCGCCTGCCCCCACCAGCTCATAGAGAATCCGCACCTGGTTGTGGAACTGCTGATAGCTCCCGTCGATCACCAGATCGGCGCCCAGTTCCTTATGCGCCTCCTCCGGTGTCGTCAGCCCGTGCGCCCGCACTTCGCTCGCCGCCAGCACGTCGATGCGGTCCGCCGGAGCCACTCGCGCCAGGCTCGAGGTGATCGCCTCCCGCAGCCCTTCGCTGTACGCGCTCATCGCTGCCCGGTCGCTGCCGGAGCCGATTACCTGGAACGGCAGCACCGCCAGCAGCCGCGTTTTGGCCGCCGCCACCGCCGTCGGCGAAGGCGGCGCGGCGTGCCGCTGAAAATGTCGCTGCGTCAGCGACAAAATGGCGGCCACGGCCACAATCGTCACAGCCGCTGTTACTACCAGGGCAAAGGGCCTCTTTCCCGCTGCGCCCCGCGAAGCCGTCCCGCCCGACGCACAGTCCCGCAAATCCACCAGCAGATCCCGCACCGTCGCATACCGCCGCTCCGGCTGCTTCATCAGCGCCTTCTGCAGAATTCGCGCGAGGCCCGCTGGCAACCCGCGGCTCTTCAGATCCAGCGCCGCCGGCTCGGCCGCCAGCGTCTTCTGCACGCTGTCCGCCAGCGTTTTGCCCCGGAACGGAGCCGTCCCGCCCGCCATCTCGTACAGCACCACGCCCAGCGCGAAAATATCCGACTGCTCCGTCGGATCCGCCTCGCGCAGCACCTCCGGCGCCATGTACCCCGGCGTTCCCGCGAAAGCATGCCCCGCGCCCGCCAGGCTCACCGTCTCGTTCGTGCCGTCCGGCGACGCCATCATCCGCGCCAGCCCGAAATCCAGCACCTTCACGAAGCCCTGCTCCGTCACCAGAATGTTTTCCGGCTTGATGTCGCAGTGCAGAATCCCCGCCGCGTGCGCCGCCTCCAGCGCCTCGGCGATCTGGACCGCCAGCGCGAAGTATCGCTCCACACTCAGCGGTGTCGCGATCTCCGCCCGCAGATCGTGCCCCGCCACATACTCCATGGCCAGCAGCCACTCGCCGCGGTGCCGGCACAGGTCGTACACCTGCGCTATATGGGGACTGTTGATGGCCGTCGCGCGTTTTGCTTCCGTCAGCAGGTGGCCGGCGCGCGCGGCCTGCGCCGTTTCCCCCGGTCCGGCAGGGTCCGTCCCCTTCAGCCGCTTCAGCACCAGCTTGCGGCGCAGCATGGTGTCTTCGGCCAGCCAGGCCTCCCCCATCCCGCCCGCGCCCAGCCGCCGCTTCACCACATACCGATCGGCGATGGTCTCTTCCGGTGTCAGGCCGCCCGCGGCTGTCGACGCTCCTGCCGCATCGTCGCGGCCCGCCCCGCTCGCATTCTCCCCTGCCGCCACAGGCGCTGGAATCCTCTTTTGCTTGAGCGATGTTGTCCCGGCGGAAGGAGGCAGGCAGCGCGCTCCGGCACGTCCGGGGCCATCCACAGTTGGCCTGATACTACACCACCCCGCCAACCTTCCTGGCCTGCCGCAACTCCCGAGCTTTTCCGGTTTGCAAAGGGAGTGCAGGCGCCGGGAAGGACCGGCGAAGCAGGACCGCCGCTCCCAGCCGTCTCGTTTAGACTGAAGCTGCCTTCACCCTGTTGCGCATGCGCATTCTCCACGTCATTGGAAGCCTCTCGCCCGCCGATGGCGGCCCTCCCGAGGCGGTCCGCCAGCTGGCCCGCGCCTACCCCAAAATCGGCGTCGACGTCGAAGTCCTCTGCCAGGATCTGCCCGACGCTCCCTTCCTCGCCCCCCTGACTTTTCCCGTCCACGCCCTCGGCCAGCGCTGGCTGGGACGCTTCGGTCTCTCCCCGCGCCTCTGGCAATGGCTCCATCGGAGCGCGGCGCGCTTCGACGGCATCGTCATGAACGGGCTCTGGATCTTTGCCGACATCGCCGTCCGCTCCGCCGCCCTCCGCGCCGGCACGCCCTACGCTGTCTTCCCCCACGGATCGCTCGATCCCTGGTTCAACCGGAAGTACCCCCTCAAGCACCTGAAGAAGCTCATCTACTGGCCGCTGCAGTATCCCGTTCTCCGCGATGCCCGCGCGGTCCTCTTCACCACGGCGACCGAGCGCGACCTCGCCCGCACCAGCTTTCGTCCCAACCGCTGGAACGGAATCCCGGTTTCCTATGGCATCAGCCATCCGTCGGGCGAGCCCGCCGCCCAGATTGAAGCTTTCCACGCGAAGTTTCCCGCTCTGCGCGGCCGCCGTTATCTGCTCTTTATGTCGCGGCTGCACGAGAAAAAAGGCTGCGACCTCCTCGTGGACGCCTTTGCTCGCCTCGCCTCGGAGTTTCCTGACGTGGATCTGGTCGTTGCGGGCCCCGATCCCGTCAGCCTCCAGGCCAAACTGCAGGAGCGAGCCGCGCGCAACGGTATTGCCGACCGGGTGCACTGGCCCGGCATGCTCACCGGCGATCTCAAATGGGGGGCTCTGCGCAGCGCGGAAGCCTTCGTCCTGCCCTCACACCAGGAGAACTTCGGCATTGTCGTGGCGGAGTCTCTCGCCGCCGGCCGCCCGGTCCTCATCAGCAATCAGGTCAACATCTGGCCCGATATTCAGGCCGACGGCGCCGGCCTCGTCGACGACGATACCCTCAAAGGCGCCGAATCTCTTCTCCGCCGCTGGCTAGCCCTGACCCCGGTCGAACGCGAAGCGATGGCCGCCCACGCCCAGCCCTGTTTTTCCAGCCGCTATTCGATGGAGCGAGCCGCCGCCTCCGTCAAAGCGCTGTTTTCGCCATCTGGAGCGGAAGCCTCCCACGCAGGAGGGCCGTCGGATCGTTAATCCCTAAACTCTAATCCCTATCCTCTGCCCTGCAACATTTCCAGCAGCCGGTCAAACTCCTCCAGCTTCGCGTATTCGATGATCACCCGGCCGCGCCCCTTCTTATCCTCGACCCGCACCTTCATCCCCAGCGACCGCTGCAATTGCTCCTGCACCTCGCGCACATTGGGATCCTGTAGGTTCTCCTTTTGTTCGCCTTCCGGCTTCTTTTTCGACTCGGGATTCAGGATCCCCTGCACATAGCTCTCGGCCTGCCGCACGCTCATCGACAGCGCCACCAGCTTCTGCGCGGCTTTCAAGATGGCCGCCGCATCCTCGAGAGGCAGCAGCGCCCGCGCATGTCCGAACGTGAGCGTCCCGCTCTCCACCTGCCCCTGCACCTCGACCGGCAGCCGGAGCAGCCGCAGAAAGTTCGCCACCGACGCGCGATCCTTCCCCGTCCTCTTCGCCATCTGTTCCTGGGTCAGCTGAAAATCCTTCGCCAGCCGCTCATAGGCCCGCGCCTGCTCCATCGGGTTTAGATCCGTGCGCTGCAGGTTTTCGACGATGGTCATCTCCATCGCCTGCTCGTCCGACGCATGACGCACAATCGCCGGCACCGTGTCCTTGCCTGCCCTTTGCGATGCCAGCCACCGCCGTTCGCCGGCAATCAGCTGAAACCGGCCCCCCGCGACCGGCCGCACCACAATCGGCTGCACCACCCCGGTTTCCGCAATCGAGGCCGCCAGCTCCGCCAGCTGCACCTCGTCAAACCGTGTCCGCGTCTGGTAAGGGCTGCGATCGATCTCTCCCACCGGGATCTCCCGCGCCTTCCCACCCTGCTCCACAGGAACCGGAGCCGGCTCCGCCACCGCCTGTATCCGCGGCAGCAGCGATTCCAGTCCCTTGCCCAGAGCCCGTCGTTTCGGTGCTTCCGTCACAGTCTGCATTCCCTTCGCCTCACTTCTCTCACCTCAACGCCAAAGCAGCAACGTTCCACGTGGAACAGAAAGGCAGAGTTTAGGGATTGGAGTTTAGACGTCAGGAGTGGATCGGCCCCCCTAAACTCCAAATTCCAACCTCTAAACTCTGTCTTCACCCGTACGGCCAGAACTTCACCTTCACCTCGCCGCGTGTGGCCCGAGCCGCCTTCCGCTCCTTCGCCGCCGGGCTTTCCACCCCATTGCGCGCCAGAAGCTCATCCGCCAGCTCTCGATAACTCTCCGCCCCGCGTGACCGCGCGTCGTACAGCAGGACCGGCTTTCCATAACTCGGTGCCTCCGCCAGCCGCACGTTCCTCGGGATGACCGTCTTCAGCAGTTTGTCCTTGAAGAACTGCCGCAGATTCTCCGTGACCTGCTGCGCCAGATTCGTCCGGTCGTCGTACATCGTCAGCAGCACGCCTTCAATGTCCAGCCCGGGATTGAAGGCCTCCCGCACCCGCTGCAGCGTGTGCATCAGCTCGCTCAACCCCTCCAGCGCGAAGTACTCCGCCTGCATGGGCACCAGCAACCGGTCCGCCGCCACCAGCGCATTCAGCGTCAGCAAATCCAAAGCCGGCGGGCAGTCCAGCAGCACATAGTCGTAGTTATCTTTAACCTTATCAAGAGCTTCGCGCAGCCGATAGGCCCGGCGCTCCATCTGGATCAGCTCAACATTGGCCCCGGTCAGGTTCTTATGCGAGGGCACCAGCTGCAGCGTCTCGATCTCGGTCCTCAGAGCAACTTCCGCGACCGTCGCCTCGCCCATCAGCACGTCATACGAGGAGCGCCGGTCCGCATCCCGCGCCACGCCATACCCACCGCTGGAGTTGGCCTGCGGGTCGCAGTCCACCAGCAGAACCCGCAATCCCTCCAGAGCCAGCGCCGCCGACAGATTGATAGCGGTGGTCGTCTTGCCCACCCCACCCTTCTGGTTCACAACAGCGAGCACTTTCCCCATGACCTCCCAAGACTACCGGTGGCTTGCCTCCGCCGCAACGGCAATCCATCTGTGTACAACCGGGTTGCATTTGTGGAATCCCGAAATTCTCCCCATCCAGCCGGTCGCCTAAGCCCTCAGTCTTCTGTTAGATAGGCTCGTCCACCAATTGTGACTGCGCCGTTACAAGAAAAAGCATCCCGTGGAAAAGGCGGGACCGATCTCCCGAAAAATCCTTTGGCCGAGTCAAAAGGTCGCGCGGCAAAAGGCTTCGGCCTCCTGATGTCGAGGACTGTTCCACGTGGAACATGGTTCGCCGGCCTGCCACTTCGCCCTGCGTCGCATGTTCCACGTGGAACAGCTAATGTGCGGCGAGGTTTTGTCGATTTCCAATTCAGGGAATATCGCAAGGAGTCGCATGCCCGCTTCCACCGTTCGCGTGAACGTCAACAATCACGAAACCATCCTGCCCGATAATGTCTTCATCTACTCGCGGACCGACCTTAAAGGCCGCATTACGGAAGCGAATCCCGCCTTTGCCGAAATCAGCGGCTATACGGTCGAGGAGATGCTCGGCAAGCCCCACAATATGGTTCGCCATCCTGACATGCCCCGCGAAGCCTTTGCCGATATGTGGAGCAACCTTCAGAAAGGCCGCCCCTGGCAGGCGATCGTCAAGAATCGCCGCAGCGACGGCGGATTCTACTGGGTGATCGCCAACGCCTCGCCCATCCGCGAGAATGGCCAGGTCGTGGGCTTTCAGTCGATCCGCTTCAAGCCTTCCCGCGATCAGATTCGCGCGGCCGAGGACGCGTACCGCCGCATTCGCGAAGGCGACCGCAGCCTGGCTGTCGTCGATGGCCGTGCCGTCGCTCGTCGCGCCCGCTGGGCCGAGCTGGCCATGGGATGCACGACGCAATTGCGCCTCAGCATGGTCCTGGCCGTCGCCGCTGCCGTTTGCGGTTACGGGGTCCTCCTGGGCGGCGCGGCTTATCCTTTTCTTCGTCCCCTGGCAGAAACCGCCTTCGCGCTCAGCGCTCTGGCTGCCCTTGCCGGCTTTTTCTTCGCCGAGCGCCATCTCCATCGCGACCTCGAAGCCACCATCGGCTATCTGGAGACCATTCTGACCACCGGCAACCTCAAGGCGCGCTTCGATCTTCGCCGGGAGGATTGCCTTGGCTCCATCGGGCGCCGTCTTTCCCTTTTCGTGAGCTGGGTTGAAGCGACCGTCCTGTCTGTCGGCGATGCGGTCGTCCAGGTCCAGGCCGGGACCGAAGACGTCCTGAAAGGGGTTCTCGAAATCGAGAAAGCGGCACAGTCGCAAAGCGCCGCCAGCGGTTCCGTGGCTGCCGCGGCTGCCGAGCTGGATCTCACCATCCGCGAAGTCTCCGGACACCTGCAGACGACCGAAACGACCGTCGGCGAAACGGGACGTCAGGCGACTGCCGGCGCGAGCATCTCCCAGCGCGCCGCCGCGCAGATTCAGGATCTCTCCCAGGCCATCCGCGACGCCGCCAGTGAAGTTGAAGCCCTGGGCGCCACCTCCGCCGAAGTCGGCCAGATTGCCGGCGTCATCCGCGAGATTGCCGACCAGACCAACCTGCTCGCTCTCAATGCTTCCATTGAAGCCGCGCGGGCCGGTGCCGCCGGCCGCGGCTTTGCTGTTGTCGCCACGGAAGTCCGCAACCTCGCCGACCGCACTATGAAGGCCACCGCCAACATCGACTCGCTCATCGTCAAAATCAAAGGCGACAGCGACCGCGCCATCGGTGGTATGCGCAACGGAGCGGCTCAGGTCGCCGACGGCGTCACCCTGGTGCAGAACGCCCACGCGACCCTCAACGGGATCAACGAACTGATGACGGAGGCGGTCCGCCGCGTCACCGACATCGCCCACTCCTCCACCCAGCAGACCGAGGCGATGAACGAGATCACCCGCAACATCACCCAGGTCGCCGCCATGACCGAACAGAACGAAGCCACCGTCCGCCGCACGACGCAGCAGATGCAGGCCCTCGCGCCCCTGGTCGATCGCGTCCAGAAAGCCATCCTGCAATACCATGCCTGAGCGCGGGACCGGGAAAATGTAACAGCGTCAGTGACGAATATCTCTTCTGCCATTCGGTCCCGCGAATCGTCAGGCGCGGGGCCTCCATGGTGTCGCTCCCGCGGATACAGCGCATACAGTTCCACCGGGTCCACGCTCTCGGCCCGTCCAGCGCGTCACCGGCGATTCCCGGGATTAAATCGAGTCCTTTCTCCTCCGGCGCTCCGCCCTCCGAATATTCGCGCCTTCTACAATGGTCCCAGGAGATCCGGCCAGCCATGATGAGCCTCCGACCCCGCGCCGCCCGCCTTCCTCTCTTGTTTCTTTTCGCCGCCGTCGCCATCCTGCCTGTGCATGCCCAAATTGCCTCCCCGGATGATCCCGCCAGCGCCTCGGTCATCCCGCAAAGCGCGCTCCTCCAGCCCGAGCAGCTCAACCGCGAGTTGCAGCAGCACAGCCCTTTGCTGATCCTTCAGGTCGGGTCCAAAGTCCTCTTTCAGGAAGCTCATATCCCCGGCGCCGCCTACGCCGGGCCCGCCTCGCGCCCGGATGGCCTCGCCGCCCTCCGCGCCCGCGTCGAACCCCTGCCGCGCAGCCAGCCCATCGTGATCTACTGCGGCTGCTGCCCCTGGGACCGCTGCCCCAATATCGGAACCGCGTGGCGCCTGCTCCACCGCATGGGCTTCACGCACGTCCGCGCCCTCTATCTCGCCAACAACTTCGGCGCCAACTGGGTCGCCCTGGGATACCGTGTCGAATCTTCCCAATAACCGCGATCGGCTCCCCCGCTGCCGGTGCGCTGCCGCCGCGCTGTTGCTCGTGCTCGCCCTTTCGATGGCGATCCCGGCCCACGCCCAGCCCGCGCCCTCGCTGGTCCATCGTCCCGCGCCGGAATTCGCACTGCCCGACCTGCAGCAGCACCCCGTGGATCTCGCCGCCCTCCGCGGCAAAGTGGTGCTCCTCAATTTCTGGGCAACCTGGTGCGGGCCCTGCCGCCTCGAAATGCCGCGCTTCGTCGACTGGCAGAAGCAGTACGGTCCCCAGGGCCTGCAAATCGTCGGCGTCTCCATCGACGACAGCGCTGCTCCCGTGCGCCCCTTCGTCCAGAAGCTGCACGTCAACTACCCCATCCTGATGGGCGATGCACATTTGAATGAGCGCTACGGCGGCGTCTTTGGCGTGCCCGTCACCTTCCTCATCGACCGCCAGGGCATCGTCCGCGCCCGCATCGATGGCGGCGTCGATCTCCCCGCGCTCGAGAAGCAAATCCGCCAGCTGCTCACGGCTCGCTGATCTATACCGCCGCCAGTTCGCCCACCGGCTCTGCGTGCGGTGTGAACGGCCCATGGTCCGCCCTGCAGATCGCCTTCACCGCCGGCCGCGCCGTCATGGGCCCCGACGGCAGCCCGCCGCCCGGCGCCACCCACTGTCCCACCATCGCGAAACGCTCCAGCCCCGGGAGCGTCCGCGGCAGCGAACGCCAGGAATCCCCCGGCTCCACCAGCCAGCCCTCCATCGTGCCCTGCCAGTTCCCGGTGTGGCGGATCACCGACGCCGGCGTGGACACATCCATCGCCTCAATCGCCATCCGTACCCCGGGAATTCGCCGCTCCAGCACGGCCAGAACCGCCTCCGCCACGCGATGTTTTTCCGCGTGATACCGCGGCGGATCGTTTGCCCGCAGGTCGGTCCAATAGCGGTAGTTGCGCGTCGGCAGCAGGGTGGTGACCGCCGTCTTCCCCGGCGGCGCAAAGGTCGGATCGTAGTGGAAGAACCGGAACCCGATCGCATCCACGCCCGTCCCCGGATCCACCGCCAGCGGCTTCTCCAGCACCAGACTCAGCATCGGCGGCTGGTCGTGCAAATCCCGCGCCACCCCCAGAGATACCTGTACGTATGAGGCGAACAGCGGCCGCGTCGCATACCGCTCCCGCAGCGCCTCCGTCAGATACCGGCCGCCCAGCAGTTCGAACAGCGTTGCGTGCCCATCCGCCGCCGAGATCACCCAGTCCGCCATGACGCGCTCGCCGCTCGCCAGCTCCACGCCCACGGCCCGGTCGTTCTCCACCAGGATCTTCCTCACCTTCGTGTTGAACCGGATCGCCCCGCCCAGCCGCCGCACCGTCGCCTCGATCCCCCGGATCACCGCCTGCGATCCGCCCAGACAATACCCCGCGTTGCCGGCGTGCATCCACGCCAGCGTGAACAGGATCGCGATCACGCTCATCCGCCCGATATCGCCGTCCGAAAAGAAGCGCCGCAGCAGCGGGTCGGAAAACCGCCGCCCATAGTCTTGCCCGCTCATCCGCGAGAGCCGCCGCAACAGCGGCAGCCGCGGCAAATCGTGCAGGAGCGGCAGCCAGTTCTCCGCCAGTCCCTCGGATGGATCCGGCATCCGGAACCGGCTCAGGTCTCGCACCGCATCGGTGAATTCCCCGATGGCCGCGGCGTCCTGTGGCGCCCGCTCCAGCAAAGCCATCTCCATCCGATCCATATTCCTGTAGATCGTCAGCCCGTCCTCGCCCCGCTCGGCCTCGATCCGCACGAAGATCTCGGGATCGACGAAGGTCAGCTTGTCGATCGCCAGCAGCTCCCGCCAGTGGTCGTGCAAATCCGCGCCCGGTTTCGATCCCACCAGCCAGTGCAGGCAGGTTTCGAAGGTGTAGCCGCCGCGTTGCCAGCTCATCGCCAGTCCACCGGCCTGGCTGTTGCTCTCCAGCAGCTCCACGGCATAGCCGCAGCGCAGCGCATACACCGCGGCGCTCAGCCCGGCAATGCCGCCGCCAATGATGACAATCTTTTTTCTCGGGTTCATGGCATGCCCCCTCGCTGGCGCCCGAAAGATACCGCGATCCGCACCAAAGCGCAGTGACCCGAGTCACAACCCCTAAAATGCCATCCCGAGCGAAGCGCCGGCCGAAGATCAACCTTGTCGTCCTAATGGCGAGGACAGCGCGCGGGAGTTTGTCCCCTCTCCCCCCACCCCCGAGCCATCCCTCCGCCCCCATTGTGGGATATCCCCAGGGAACACCCCGCAGTAATCTCCTCTCATCCGCAACTTGTTGACCGCACCACAAAACGCGGTCCGGGACGAATCCCGCCTTCCAGTGTCCCGGACCGCGCCCTCCTCCGCAGCGGCGCGCGCCTTCCGCCGCATCTTCCGCCTGCCCACCGTCTTTGCCACCCTGCTGGTCACGATGC
>DATASQ010000044.1:0-32499 GCA_036269135.1 Acidobacteriaceae bacterium | reverse complement strand
GCCGATGCCATCATGGTCACCACCTTCCTGCGTCTCCACAAGGAAGGCTTCCGCCCCGACCGCGACATCATCCTGGCACTCACCGCCGACGAGGAAGGCGGCAAATCCAACGGCGTCTCCTGGCTGCTGAAGAATCACCCTGATCTGATCCACGCCGCCTATGCCTTCAATCCCGACGGCGGCGGCGTCGAACTCCAGAACGGCAAAGCCATCTCCGCCGATGTGGATGCCAGCGAAAAGCTCTACGCCGACTTCCAGCTCATCACCACCAACCCCGGCGGCCACAGCTCGCTGCCCGTGCCGGATAACGCCATCTACCACCTCGCCGACGCCCTCCAGCGTCTCCAGCACACCACCTTTCCCTTCGAGCTGAACGCCATCACCCGCGCCTATTTCGAGAAGCTCAGCACCCTCGAGACCGGGCAATCCGCTGCGGACATCAAAGCCATGCTGGCCACACCGCCCGACACTGCCGCCATTGCCCGCCTTTCCGAAACGCCGGAGTGGAACGCCACCATGCGCACCACCTGCGTGGCCACCCGTCTCCTCGCCGGCCACGCCAACAACGCGCTGCCGGGCATGGCCCAGGCCAACGTCAACTGCCGCATCCTTCCCAGGCACTCCCGCGAAGAAGTCCGCCAGGATCTCATCCGCGTCCTCGCCGATCCCAAAATCACCGTCAACTACGTCGACGATGCCGGCAATATCTATCCCAAAGCCCCCGACGCCAAGGCGCTGCCGCCGGTCGCTCTCAAACCGGAAGTGATGGATCCGCTGGAGAAGATGGTCGCTGTCTACTGGCCCGGCACGCCCGTGAATGCCGATATGGCCGACGGCGCTTCCGACAGCGTCTACACCAATGCTGCCGGCATTCCCACCTACAACTGGTCAGCAATTGAACTGGAAACCGACGACGTCCGCGCCCACGGCCGCGACGAGCGCCTGCCCGTGGAGTCGTACTGGAAAGGCGTCCAGTTCTGGCACGACTTCCTGCGCACGCTTACCACGCCGCAGGCGTGACTCGCGAACCCCAGGTTTCTGAAGAAGGGAATTGAAGGAGTGGCAGCCCCAGCTACGGCGTAGCCGGCGCGTTCGCGGCAGGCTGCGTCACGATGCTCACGTTCGTGATGCCCGACTGCTTCACCGCATCCATCACCGAAGCAAACGCGCCAAACGATACCTTCTCATCCGCGCGAAGGTAAATCACTTCCTTGGTTGTGTCGGTGTTCTGCGAGCGCAGAATGTTCGGCAGATCGTTCAGGTTCACCGGCTTGTCGTTCAGGAAAACTTCATTGTCCTTGTTGATCGTCACCACGGTGCGCTGTTCGGTGATCTCTCGCACCGTCTTCGTCTTCGGCACGTTCACCTGAATACCGGACTGCAGCACCGGCGCGGTCAGCATAAAGATCACCAGCAGCACCAGAACCACATCCACCAGCGGCGTGATGTTGATCTCCGCCAGCGCGGTCTGGGTGTGGCCGCCCCTACTTGTGAAGGCCACGGCTGACCTCCCCGGGATCCTGCCCCGGTGCGAGCGCTGCCTCTTCCATGCTGTTCAGCAACTCGCGCGCGAAGTCGTCCATACGCGCGGCAAAATCGCGGGCGCTCGCCGTGAACTGGTTGTACGCAATCACCGCCGGAATCGCCACCAGCAGTCCGGCCGCCGTCGTGATCAGCGCCTCGGAGACGCCGGGAGCCACGGCCCGCAGCGTCGCCGTTCCCTCCGTGCCCAGGCCGTGGAACGCATCCACGATGCCCATGATCGTGCCAAAGAGTCCGACGAAAGGGGAGATCGCCCCAATGCTGGCCAGCCAGGTCAGCCGATTCTCCATCGCCGTGAGCGTCTCACTGGCTGCTGTCTGCGCGGCGCGTTCCAGGGCCGTAATGTTGCGCGGCGGTCCAAAGCCGCCCGTCTGCCGGCGATACGTCTCGTACACCTCGTCGAAAACGTTCACCAGCGGGCTGGGCTTGAACTGCTCGCTCACCGCGGCAATCTCCTGCAGCCGGCTCGCCTTGCGGAAAGCTCGCAGAAAGCGCTTGCTCTGCACCCGGGCGCGCCGGAAGCTCGCCCATTTGCCCAGAATAATCGCCCACGAAAACAAACTGCCGACCAGCAGCACGCCCAGCACCGTCATGGCGACAGGGCCGCTGTTCTGGATCATCTCCAGGACCGCGCTCCCGTTATTGACCGGGGGCGGCGCTACAGGATTCGCATCCTGAAAAAGAATAAGCGCTGCAACAGAAACGAGATGGATCATTGCCTGTCTTTCACGTTACCAGAAGCAGGATTCCGGCGGGGGGTTGCACGGATCCCCGGTACCTATCCTGGTATCAGGTCGCCCGGCTCCTGGTTACACTTCAATCCTCGAAAACAGCCATGCGCTCGTCCCCAAAAACGCCATGGCCAGCACGGCCAGCAGTCCCAGATCCAGCAGGAAATTAAACTGCCAGCTGAACGCGAACTGCCAGTTGCCGATCAGCAGCCCCCGCAGCCCGTCAATGCCGTAAGACAGCGGATCGAACCGCGTGATCCACGTCATCACCGGCCCCAGATCCTTCAGCGGATACAGCGCGCCCGACAGAAAGAACAGCGGCATGACCAGAAAATTCATCAGCATCTGGAAGCCCTGCATGTCCTTGATCGACGATCCAATGGATGCGCCCATCGCCGCGAAGACCAGCGCAATCATCGCCACAAAGATCAGCGATACGGCAACCGCGACCCAGTGATACGTTGCCGGGGTCCCGGGCGCGTGGCTGTACACCGGCCGAAAGCCCGCAATCAGGCACACCACCAGCATCAGCAGCCCCTGCAGCATCGCCACCGTCGCCCCACCCAGCGTGCGGCCCAGAATAATGTTGAACCGCGGCACCGGCGCCACCAGCGTTTCCTTCAGAAACCCGAACTGCCGGTCCCACAGCATCGCCATCCCGGAAAAAATAGAGCTGAACAGCACCGTCATCCCGATCACGCCCGGCGCCATGAACTGGATGTAATTGCCCGCGCCCGCCTTCGCAAATACCGGCCCAAACCCGAATCCCAGGGCCAGCAGATACAGCGTCGGCTGCCCCAGCGACACGATAATCTGCGCCTTCGACCGGAAATACCGCTTCAGCTCGCGCAGCCACATGATGTAAATCGCGCCCATACTGTGAGTCCTCCGGGTTCGGGGCTGCCCTGTAACCTGCAACCCGCAACCTGTAACCTGCCTCTACCGCCGCTGCCACATCTGCGCAAACCGCCGCATGTTATCCGTGGAATTGGCGCCCTCGTCCCGCAGCGAATCCCCGGTCAGCGCCAGAAACGCCGCCTCCAGCGACTCTGTATTCGTCTTCGCCTTCAGCTCCGCGGAGGTCCCGATGGCGATAATCGCCCCATGATCCATGATCGCGATCCGATGCGCCACACGATCCGCTTCATCCATGTAATGCGTGGTGAGAAAAACCGTCGTCTTCTCCTGGGCATTGAGCGCCTTCACATGCGTCCAGAGCTGGTTGCGGCTCTGGGGATCCAGTCCCAGCGTCGGCTCATCCAGAAACAGGATCTTCGGCGTGTGCAGGAATCCCCGCGCAATCTCCAGCCTCCGCTTCATGCCGCCGGAGAAGGTTTTGACCAGGTCTTTGCGGCGCTCCCACAACTCGAACAGCTTCAGGAGCTCCTCGATGCGCTCGTGCCGTACCTTATGCGGCACGTGATACAGAATCCCGTGCAGCTCCATGTTTTCGTACGCGGTCTGCTCGTTATCGAGGCTCGGATCCTGGAACACGATCCCAAATCGCTGCCGCGCCTCTCGCTGCTTCACCCAGGGGTCGAACCCATCCAGATGAATCCGCCCGCTGGTCGGCCGCAGCAGCGTCGTCAGCATCTTGATCGTCGTCGTCTTGCCCGCGCCATTCGGCCCCAGGAAGGCGAAAATCTCGCCCGTCTCCACCTGGAAGGTGATGTCCTTGACCGCCGTAAACTGGTCGAACGTCTTCGTCAGGTTTTCCACCCGAATCAAAGGGAATACCTCCCGGCTCGATCTGGAAACAGGGACAGTGATCCAGTTTGCCAGAAACCAACGTTTCGGGCTACGCCGGAAGGATTGGGGAGTGGGCAGCGAGTTAGCTAACGCTGCTTGGTCAGCTCCGGCGTCCACTGCACCTGATTATTCGGCTCGATCGTAATCCGCAGCGTTCCTTCCTGGCCCTGCTGCAGCGGCGGTCCTTTGAGCTTGTGGTCGCGGTGCGCCGCATCGGTAAAGTCGAGGCTCGCCTGATCGTCGGCAAGATCCCGAAACCGGTAATGAAAGCTCCCGCCCGGCGCAATCGTCTGCACCCCAAAGGTCCCGCCTGGATAGCTCATCTGGACCAGCGAGACCGGCGTCGCCTGTTCATTCACAATCGTGCACCGAATCCACGGCGAGTGGCACCCCACCGGCAGCGCCAGCAAAGCGCCCGCCGTGCACAACGCTCGGAGGACAGCAACATTCTTTCCCATCGTTGCCCAGACTACCGCAGCGGCCCCTGGCGTGCACCATGCCTCCACGGGTTCAGCACCGTATAGAAGGGAATCGCCGTCGGATTTTCCTTGCTCGCCGCCAGCAGTTTCCGCCGTATCAGCCAGCGGACCGCATCCTGTGCGGCGCTTTTTGACACGCCGACCGATTCCGCCAGCTCCTGGAAGCTCACCTGCACCGGTTTTCCGCTGCGCGCATGCCGCGCCGCCAGCCACAGATACACCAGAAAGCTCGCCGGCCGGTGGTCATGCCCCACCAGATCGCGCATCAGTACGTCCGTCACATAATCGTCGATCGCCGGCATCGCTATACCGATCAAGACTACAGCAATCCCTGGACGATTGCGCCCGCCACGCCGCCTCGCTATGCTCCCACAAGCGAGGAGAAAATCCGGATGATTCGAGGCATCAAGTTTGTCGGCGTCCCCGTCCGCGACCAGAACGCCGCCCTGCAGTTCTGGACCGAAGCTGTCGGCATGCAGGTCGTCACCGATCAGCCCTTCAGCGACACCCAGCGCTGGATCGAGCTGAAGTTCCCGGGCGCCGACACCGGCATCGCCCCCTTCACCCCGCCCGGGCAGGAAGGCCGCGTCGGCCAGTTCACGTCCATCTCGTTCTGGTGCGACGATGTCTTCGCCACCGCCGACGCGCTGAAACAACGGGGCGTCGTCTTCGCCAAAGACCCCAAGAAAGAACACTGGGGCACTTCGGCGATCTTCAAAGATCCCGATGGCAACCTCTTCGTCCTGTCCAGCAAATAGGAAAGGGAACTGGCGCAAGCTGCTAGACCAGCGGCTTGCGCTCCAGCGCGCGCGCCGTCAGCACCACGCCGGTTTCCCGCGTGTGCAGCGTGATGGGGAACGCCAGCACGTTCCACACCCACCGGTTGCCCGTGTTCGGCAGGTTCAGTACCCCGCGGAACGTCCGGTCGATGTACGTCTCCCGCGTCTCCGCCACGGTGCGCAAGATGTCCGCCCAGTCGGCCGCCAGCTCCGGCATCTCCTCGAACATGTTCCGTCCCGGGAACCAGTCGCGCGGCTTCTCCAGCACCCGCGCGCATGTGTCGTTCACGTATTGCCACCCGCCGTCGCCGTCCAGAATCTCCAGCACCACGTCGTCGCCCATGGCCATGTTGATGCGCGAATAGAAAAAGTCCCGCGCATCCACCACCACCGGCTTGCCGCGCCGCTTCGCCTCAAACGATCGCAGCGCCGTTACCAGATCGTCGATGGAGCTGTAGCCCTTCAGCAGGTGCATGTCTTCCACCCCGCCAAACCGCCGCTCCAGCGTTGCCGACAAAATAATGATGGGCACCTGCGGCCGCCGCGCGCGCAAATCCGAGGCCACATCCGTTCCGAATTTCCCCGCGCCCAGGTGATAATCCAGCACCGCGATGTCGATCTGATCCAGCAGCCGCTCCGCCTCTTCCACGGTGCTCGCCGTCTCGGTTACGTAACCGTACTTGCGCAGAATGGTCGAGCGCAGCAGCAGATTCTCCGGATGATCGTCCAGCAGCAGTACCCGGATGGGCGCCGTCGGCGTCTGAACCAGAGTCAGCGGTGATTCCTGATCATTCGAGGGCATAAGTCTATTTTGGATGCGCGATTCTCCCGCATTGCTGCCGCGCGCCTGCAATTCTCTTTCTTACTCTACTCTTCGCGTTTCCCCGTGCGCTGCAACTTCCTGATCAGCTCCGGCAGCCGGCTGAACAGCGCTGTCGCGCGCAGCCACTGCCTGTGGTCGAAGGCCGGCGATCCCGCCACCATCGACCCCGCCGGGATATCCCCGTGCAGTCCCGCCTGCGCAATCGCCACCGTGTTGTCGCCGATGTGGCAGTGGCCCGCCACTCCCACCTGACCCGCCAGAATCACGTTGCGGCCCACATGCGTCGATCCCGCCAGCCCCACCTGTGCGCACAGCAGCGTGTTCTCGCCCACCGACGAGCCGTGGCCCACCTGCACCAGGTTGTCCACCTTCACGCCGTCTCCGATGCGCGTGGCCCCCACACTGGCCCGGTCGATGCACGCGTTGGCCTGCACCTCGACACGATCGCCCAGAATCGTGGGTCCCGACTGCGGAATCTTGTGCCAGCGCCCGCTCTCGTCCTTCGCGAAGCCAAAGCCGTCCGACCCCACGACGACGCCATTCTGCAGCACCACGTCATCGCCCAGCCGGCAATGCTCCCGCACCACCGCGTGCGCGTGCGCAAAGAACCGATCGCCGATCTGCGCCCCGGGATAAATCACCACATGCGGCAGAATCACCGCATCCCTGCCGATCACGGCGTTTTCCCCGATGACGGCATACGCGCCAATCCGCGCGTTCGCTCCGATTTTCGCCGTGGCATCGATCGCGGCCGCAGGATGAATGCCTGCCGGCGCCGGCGGCGGCTGGTAGAAAAGGTCCACGGCCCGCGCAAACCCCAGATAGGGATTCTTCAGCCGCAGCGTGGTTGCCGCAACCTCCGGGAACTCCGGCGTCACCAGAATCGCCCCCGCCCGCGTGGTTTTGGCCAGCGCCGCGTACCGGGGATTCGCCACGAACGCGATCTCGCCGGGCCCCGCCTCTTCCAGGCCGGCCACCCCCGTGATCTCCAGATCCGGATCGCCCCGCAGCTCCGCCTCCAGCACCCGCGCCAGTTCCGCACTTCGCATGAAGGGATTGTAAATCCCGGCAAAACCGGGAGTTGGCCGACCTGCGCTCACAGAGACCGTTTGGAAATCGTCCAAGCCTATGGCATCATCTTGTTAGACGCATTGAGCTCTCCAAACCCCATTTCAGCCACACAGACCATGCCCTTCCGGCTGGGTCGCAGCAAAGGTCTGCGCGGTCTCGCGTTTGGCCTGGTGGTGCTGGGCTGTTGCGTTTTTGGATGGGGCCTGCGCTACAAGCTCTCTCTCTACGATCCGCCGCATTCCGTCGATCGCCGCATGCCGGAAGCCAAGCTCCTCCCCGGCAAGGATGGCGGTGACTTTGCCGTCGCGCACAGCCGCCCTGCTTTCAGAACGCCTCTCGCGCTGAACACCATCGCGCTGGTCGTGATTCTGCTGGCCGGTTCGAGACTCTGGTTCGGCTGGCGTCCCCTCGGTACGGCGCCCGCCCTGTCGCGACGAGCACCGCAAACCGTCCCGCGCCTGACTTTTTCCATCCGTCCTCCTCCTTTGCGTTACTGATTCTTCCTTAAGGACCTGCGCCAGCCGCTCCTTTGCGCCGTTTGCCCTGACGCAGGAGAGAAACGTCTTTCTCCCGGCTGTTCCCGCATCATGGGCCTCAGGCATTTTGCCTGCAATCCAGGAAGTTTGGTGATTTTCGGATATGCGAAAGCGTTGGTGGATTACCCTTTCTGCCGCGATGCTTGCCGTCGTGGCTGTCGCTCTGGTTTGGCACGGCCGTCATCGGCCCGAGGAAGTGGAAGCCGCTCCCGGACCCCCCGCCGCCCAGGTGGCTCGCGCCCAGCGCGGCAACATCGTTCAGGTCCTCACCCTGGCCGGCCAGTTCCAGCCCTATCAGGTCGTGGACGTCCATCCCAAGGTCTCGGGCTTCATCCGCCATATTTACGTCGACATCGGCGACCGCGTCCACCAGGGGGAGACCCTCGCCGTTCTTGAGGTCCCGGAGCTCAAAGCCCAGCTGGCCGGAACCGTCTCCGAAGTCGCCCGCAGCAGCGATGAAATCACGCGCGCCCGGCATGAAGTCGTGCGCGCCGAATCCACCCACGCCGCCCTCAAGGCGGATTATCAGCGCCTCCTCGACACCTCCAAAGCCCAGCCGGGCCTCGTCGCTCAGCAGGAGCTCGACGACGCCCAGGCGAAGGATCTCTCCTCCGCCGCCGAAGTCGATTCGGCCAAAGCGGCTCTCTCCGCCGCCCAGAACGGCCTTCTGGTCTCGCGCGCCGACAATCAGCGCGTCTCCGCCATGGAGAGCTACACCAACGTTGTCGCTCCCCTCGATGGCGTCATCGTCTGGCGCTATGCCGACACCGGCGCCCTCATCCAGGCCGGCATCAACTCCAACAGCCAGGATCTCCCCATCGTCAAGCTGGCGCAGAGCGGCACCATGCGTCTCCGCCTTCCCGTACCCGAGGCGTACGTCCGCTATGTCCACCTCGGCGACCCGGTGCAGGTCCGGGTCGACGCCCTCGGCCGCTCCTTCGACGGCAAAGTCGTCCGCTTCACCCGCGAGCTGAATTTTGAAACCCGCACCATGGAAACCGAAATCGACGTGCCGAATCACGATCTCGCCCTTGATTCCGGCATGTATGCCAATGCGCTCCTGCGCCTCGATCACGCCGACAACGTCGTCACCGTTCCCGTCGGAGCGCTCGTCCTCCACGGCAATCAGCAGCGCGTGTATGTGCTCGACAGCGGCAATCACGTCCACATTCGCGATGTGGACGTCGGCATCGAAGGCAATCAGCTCGCCGAGATCCGCAGCGGTGTCCAGTCCGGCGACCGCGTCATCATGGCCGCCCAGGCCAAATATGCCGAAGACGAGGCCGTTACCCCCGTCCTGCAAACGACGCCCGCCTCGGAAACCGCTCCGCAATCCGGCGGCGTCATCGATATGAACGGGGACACCACCCCCGGCGATAACGGAGGCAGGTAGGCATGTCGAAGTTTGCCCTCCGTTTTCCCTATTTCATTCTCATGCTGTGTCTCATGGTGTCCCTCATCGGCATCGTCAACCTGTTCAGCATGCCCGTGGATCTCTTTCCCGACATCGACATGCCCGTGGTCGTCGTGGCTACCTTTTACAACGGCATGCCGCCGCAGCAGATCGAAGCCGACATCACCGACACCTTTGAGCGCTTCTTCACCCTCGCCGCCAACGTCGACCACAGCGAGTCCCGCTCTCTCACCGGCGTCAGCCTCATCAAGATTTACTTCAAGCCCGGCACCGATCCCAACGCCGCGCTCAGCAATATCGCCAACCTCGCTATGGCCGACCTGCGCCGCCTGCCCCCGGGCACGCTCCCCCCCGTCGTCCTCGGTCTCACCGCCTCGTCCCAGCCTGTGTGTCTCGTGACTCTCCAGGGCAAAGGTCTCAATGAAACCGAACTCAAGGACATAGCGCAGTTCCAGGTCCGCAATCAGATTTCGAACGTACAGGGGGCCTCGGTCCCCCAGCCCTACGGCGGCACCTACCGCCAGATCCAGGTCTACGTTGACCCGCTCAAGATGGAGGCTCGCAACCTCAGCCTCAGCGACGTCGTGAAGTCGGTGGACAGCTCCAACCTCATCCTGCCCGCCGGCGACGTCCGCATCGGCAACAAAGACTACAACATTTACGCCAACAGCCAGTTCCCCAGCGCGAAGTCGATGAACGCAATGCCGCTCAAGTCCGTCGGCAATGGCTCGGTCCTGGTCGCCGACATCGGCCACGCCGTGGATTCCGGCGCGCTCCAGTACAACATCGTCCGCATCAACGGGCAGCGCTCCGTTTACGTCCCCGTCTTCAAGCAGGGCGGCAACAGCAACACCATCACCATCGTCAACGGGATGAAGAACGCGATCAAACACCTGGTCGATATCCCGCCTCAGCTTAAAACCGCTGTCGTTTTCGATCAGTCCGTCTTCGTCAAGCTCGCCCTCAAACAGCTCGTCAATGAAGCCGTCATCGGCCTTGTGCTCACCGGCCTCATGATCCTGCTCTTCCTCGGCAGCCCCCGCGCCACCGTCGCGGTCATGCTTTCCGTCCCGCTCTCGGCCCTCGCCTGCCTGCTCATGGACAACCTCCTCGGCGGCACCATCAATACCATGATTCTTGGCGGCCTGGCCCTCGCCTTCTCCCGCCTCATCGATAACGGCGTCGTCGTTCTTGAAAATATCTTCCGCTACATGGAGCTCGGCGAGCCTCCGCATATCGCTGCCGAAAAGGGCGGCTCCGAAGTCTCGCTGGCCGTCCTCGCCGCCACCGTCACCACTTCCATCGTTTTCCTCCCCGTGGTGGCGCTCTCCGGCGTCAGCAAATATCTGTTTACCCCTCTGGCGCTGGGCGTCGTGCTCTCCATGTTCGCCTCCTATGCCTTCGCCATGACCGTCATCCCTCTTTTCTGCGCCCTGTTCCTCAAGCCGCACGCCGACGCGGCTGAACCTCCGCAGGAGGGGACGGCCCACCCCGAGCCCCCCCCCAAACGGCGCTTCGGCCTCCAGCCCATCGTTGAAAAATTCAACTACCACTTCCAGCGCATGGTCGACTGGTACGAACGCCTCGTGCGCCGCACCCTCCAGCGCCCCCTGTTCTGGACCGGCGCCATCCTCGGCGCCGTTGCCGCGCTTCTCATCGTCACCTTCCCCTTCCTCGGCCGCGCCTACTTCCCCCGCACGGACCCCGGTCAGTTCGTCATCAATGTCCGCATGCCCAGCGGCACGCGCCTCGGCGTCAGCAACCAGTACATCGCCCGCGTGGAGAATGTCATCCGCCAGGTGGTCAAGCCCTCCGATCTGGACATGATCGTCTCCAACATCGGTGTCTATCCCGATCTCTCCGCCATCTTCACCTCCAACGCCTCCATGGATACCGCCTTCGTTCAGACCAGCCTCAGAGAAGGCCACTCCATCGGCAGCTATGTGTACATGCATCGCGTCCGCGAGCGCCTCTCCCGTGAAATGCCGGAGCTCACCACGTACTTCCAGGCCGGCGGCCTCATCGACGGCGTCATCAATCAGGGGCTCCCCGCCCCCATCGACCTGCAGATCAGTTCCAACAACATGGATGGTGCTTACGATCTGGCCGAAAAGCTGGCCGCGAAAATCCGCACCTTCCCCAACGTCAGCAGCACCTATATTCCTCAGGACATCGACTATCCCGGCATCGCCCTCAACATCGACCGCGAGAAGGCCAGCCTCATCGGCCTGTCCGCGAAAGACGTCGTGGACAATGTCATCACCGCCATGACCTCGGACGGCATGGTGGCTCCCAGCTACTGGATCGACCCCAGGACCGGCAACAACTATATGGTCACCGTCCAGTACGCCAATCGCTGGATCCAGCACATGTCCATGCAGGATTTTGAGAACATCCCCCTGCGTGGCGTCCATCCGCCCGGCTACAGTCCCATCGAAGAGGCGCATGCGGCGGGCGATGTGTCGACCAGCATGTGGACCGGCGATCACCGCGCCGGCTACACGCCGCTCAGCTCCGTCGCCGACATCCAGCTCATCAATACGCCCACCGAGGTCGACCACTATCAGATCCGCCGGGTGATCGATGTCTACGTCGCGACGAAAAGCGAGGCCCTCGGCAAAACCGGCGCCCGCATTACCAGCCTCATCGACCATACCGCGCACGATCGCAATACCCGGATCACCATGCGCGGCGCCGTCGTCAGCATGAACCAGTCCTTCCACGACTTCGGCTTTGGCCTGCTCCTCGCCGTCGCCCTCGTCTACCTCGTGCTCATGGCTCAGTTCACTTCCTTTGCCGATCCCTTCATCATCCTCATGGCCATCCCGCCCGGCATCGCCGGCGTCATCGTGTTCCTGCTCATCACCGGCAGCACCCTCAACATCATGTCGCTCATGGGCACCGTCATGATGACCGGCATCGTCGTCTCCAACAGCATCCTCATCGTGGATTTCTCCAACATCCTCCACCTGCAGGGCCTGCCGTTGCTCGAAGCCACGGTCGAATCCTGCAAAATGCGTCTTCGTCCCATCCTCATGACCTCTATGGCAACCCTCCTCGGCATGATTCCCATGGCCATCGGCGCCGAAGCGGGCAGCGAGCAGTACGCCCCCCTGGCCCGCGCCATCATCGGCGGCCTCGGCGTCTCGGTCGTCCTCACCATGTTCCTCGTCCCTGCCGTCTACCTCATGATTCACGGCTGGCAGGAAGGGCGAGCCAATGCCCGCATGGGAGCCGAAGCATGATCCGGCCCATCGCGCTCCTCACTCTCGCGCTCTCTTCCGCTGGATTGCTCTCCGCCCAGTCAACCCTGCCCGCGGCTCCCGGCCCGCAGCTGCTTTCGTCGCTGCAGCAGCCTCAGGCCATGCCGTCCGCCCCCGTTAACCCGGCCACTCCCCCTGCCAATCCCAACCAACCCTCCCTCACCCGAGCCCAGGCCGAGCAGATGGCCCTGCGCAATAATCCCCGTGTCAGCGTCGGCAAGCTCGAAGCCCTCGCCGAGCACCAGGTCTATCGCGAAGCCAAATCCGCCGAGCTCCCCACCTCCGTCGCCGCTATCACCGCCATGGACGGCGAAGAGGCCAGCCGCATTGGCGCCGGCTCTCTCACTTCCTCGCGCATCCTCGAGCACGTCGGCGCGGGCGCCAATTTTACCCAGCTCATCTACGACTTCGGCCATACGCACAACCGGGTCCTCTCCCGCAAGCTCGCCGAAAAAGCCTCGAACGCGAATGCCCAGGCCACGGTGGAAGAGATCATCCTCGCCACCGATCAGGCTTTCTACGACGCCCTCACTGCGCAGGCCGAGCTGAACGTCGCAAAGCAGACCGTCTCCACCCGCCAGACCACCGAAACCCAGGTGGGGCAAATGACGAAGAACAAGCTCAAGTCCACCCTCGACCTCAGCTTTGCCGACGTCGATCTCTCCCAGGCGAAGCTCCTCCAGCTCGATGCGCAAAACAATGACGCGACGGCCATGGCCGCTCTCGATGCCGTCCTCGGTCTCGATCATGACGTCCAGTACACCCTCGTCGAAGACACCGCCGGCCCCCAGCCGCCGCCCACCTCTGCCGAGCCGCTCATTCATGAGGCTCTGCTCCAGCGGCCCGACCTCCAGGCCCTCACCCTCGATACCCAGTCAGCCCAAAAATTCGAGCGCTCCCAGTGGGATCAGCTCCTGCCCTCCATCTCCGCGGCCGGAACCGCGGGTACCATCCCCGTCCATCCCGGCACCTACTACACCACTAACTGGTGGGGCGGCATTGGCGGCAACATCGACATCCCCGTATTTAACGGATTTCTCTACAGCGCGGAAGCAAAAGAGGCGCGCTATCGTGCCCAGGCCGCGTCGGAAAACAGCCGCGATCTCCGCGACCGCATCGTGCGCGACGTCCGCACCTCCTGGCTTCAGGCCAACATGAGCTGGCAGCGCATGGCGGTCACCGCTCAGCTTGTCCAGCAGGCCAACCTCGCCATGAGTCTCGCGCAGACCCGCTACAAACTGGGGCTCAGCTCCATCGTCGAGCTCAGCCAGGCCCAGCTCCAGCAAACCAGCGCGCAAATTCAGGACACCAGCGCCCGCTACCAGTACCGCCTCGCCCTCTCCACCCTCAATTACGAAACCGGCGCGATGCCTTAAGGGCAGGGAATAGGGAGCAGGGAATAGGGAATAGCAGGAAACAAGGGCGGGGAAATAGAAAAGCGGCAGGATCTCTCCCGCCGCTCAGCCTTCTACGCCCTGTCTCTTGTACCGTGCCCTACGGCGCCCCCGACCCCACCGACCGGCTCTCGATCTGGTCATTCAGCGTCCCTGTCGCCGACTGTCCCGGATACTGCGCATTCACCCGCATCTCCACAATGTTCCCCTGCATCTCCGGGGTCGCGCTCACCACATCGGTATCCGTCCGAATCACCGTCAGATACGGGCTGTTCTGCGAAGCCACATACACTTTGCCGATCGGATAGTTATAGACCGAGGCAATCGCATGCGGATTCGCGGACAGCGCGATCGTCTTCTCCACCTTATAGTCCGTCAGGCTCACCACCGAAACGCTGCCCGGCGTCCCAACGCTGCCCCCCGAGCCGATCACTCCCTGGTTGGCCACATACACGCGGCTGCCGTCCTGCAGAACCGTAACCTCTACCGGATGTTTCCCCACCGCCACCGTGGCCAGCACCGTCCCGAATGTCGCGCTGTCGTTCCCGTACGGATCGAGGCTGACGTCGATGATGCTGATCGTGTCGGAGTCATAGTTGGCCGTCACCAGCAACTGTCCCAGCTGGTAGTAATCCGCATACACCGGCCCCACTCCCACCGGGATCGACGGATGCGCAGCGTCAATCGCATTCAGCTGCGAGTTGATCACCGTGACGTCCGCGCTCCCGCGATTCATGATGAACGTGCGCAGAGAATCCGGCGTCATGAACCCGTACACAGGACAAATCCCCAGCGGCAGCGCTGCCGAAATCGAATTCGTCGTCGTCTCGATGGCGTCGGCTTCGCCGTCCACCGTGACACTCGTCGGATTCGCGCAGGCTCCCCACGCCGGCTGCGCGCCGCCCCCGGAATTCCCCTGGCTAATCGCGTACAGCCGCTCTCCCGTGCTGAAGCCGGTTAGATTGATCAGCGAGGGCGCCACCGGGATTTCCTGCTCCAGCGCCTCGGGCGCGCCCTTCATCTGCGCCACAAAGTTGTTGCACGTCGTGCCCCCGTTCGGACAAACGCACGTCAACCCGCCCGGACAAATCTCGGTCACATACAAATTGCCGTTCGCCAGCAGGTTGTTCGTCGGCACCCAGTTCCACGACGTCGGCAGCAGGGTACTGGTCTGAATGTCCTTGGTCACCAGCGAACTGGTCGAGGCCGTGGCATTGGTCAGGGTCCCGTCGCAGTTCGGCGTGTACACATACGAGCCGCCCGAGTCCAGGGAGAAAGTCAGCGGTCCGTTCCCGCCATTCGCCTGGTTCATCAGCGAGTCCCCGGAAAAATTGACCAGGCTATAAACGCTCGGTGTCCCGTAGGTCACGCCTGCGCAGGGCCCCGTCACCCCAGTCGCCAGAGGCAAATAGCCTGGCTGCGAAACCAGCACCACGTTCGCGCTGGGCAGCGCCGCCGGCCCGGTCGGGTTAATGGGGGTCACCACCGGCCGATACTGGTTGCCGCACCCTGCCAGCCCCAGCGCCACCACCGCCACGAGCCCGGCGGTCCCGCTGCGATAACGACGAAAACTGCTGCCCGCTCCCCGCAGGATCCGGTCCGAATACTGGCTCCATCCGCCCTGCAGGCGATGCAGCCATGCCATGCTCCACACTCGCAAGTACCTGACTCCTCAGTCCGCCCGCGGTTGCGGTACAGACGCAGCTGATTCTTGGTAGAAAGATGATTGTACTGTACGCGCATCGCCCTGTGCGGCTCGCCGTCCGGTCTCGAATCCCGCCATGTCCGCCCCGACTCCCGAACGTCAACTCGCCTGTCGCTCCAGGATTCCCTGGCAATCCAAAGCCGTGCTCCTCGCCTTTGTTCCGGCAGCGGGCAGCTGGGCCTTTCTCCGTGTCGCCGTCGCGTGGCCCACCCCTCTCTTCTGGCAAACCACACTCATCAGCCTCGCCTTTACCTTATTTGTCCTTGCTCTGCGCGCTGCCACACCCGGCGCCGCCATCACCGGCGGCGTCTTCACTGCCGCCCTCTATCTCGCCACGCCCGGCATCCGTACCGCCCTGTGGCCGCTCCTCGCGCTCCTGCTCCTCACTTTCGCCGCCACCCGCTTCGGCCGCCGTCGCAAAGAAGCTCTCGGCCTGGCGGAAGCTCGGCATGGCCGCACCGCTTCTCAGGTCGCCGCCAATCTCGGCGTCGCCGCTCTCACCGGCATCCCCGAAGTCGCCTCCCACCTGTTTCTCGTTGCGCCCGAGGACATCGGCCGCATGGCCCTGGCTGCCATGCTCGCCGCCATGGCCGAGGCCACCGCCGATACCGTCTCTTCCGAACTCGGCCAGGTCCTCGGCGGTCAGCCTCGCCTCATCACCACATTCCGCCGCGTGTCCCCCGGCACCGATGGCGGCGTCACCGTCATCGGCACCCTGCTGGGATGCCTCGCCGCCACCACGGTCGTCCTCATCGGCGCCATCGTCCTCGCGCTCCCGCGCACGGACATGTTCATCGCCCTCGCCGCCGCCATCGCCGGCCTCTTCATCGACAGCATCCTCGGCGCCGTCCCCGAACGCGCCGGCTGGCTCAACAACGATGCGGTGAACGCCCTCTCCACATTAGCCGCCGCGCTAATAGCCGCCGCCGCTATCCGCTTCTTCTAGCTCCGGAACTCCCAGCCTCCCGGCTTCCGGCTCTCACGCGTTTTCCATCCTCTGCTGCAACTGCTCCAAACTAGCCCCCTTCGTCTCCGGATACACCAGCAGCACCACCACAAACTGCAGCGCCATCATCGCCGAGAAGAACATGAAGGGCGCCGCCGTCGAATGCCGCGCCACCAACGGGAAGAATCCCGAAATCACCGCGTTCATGATCCAGTGCGACGAGCTCCCGAGGCTCTGCCCCTTCGACCGGACCCGCGTCGGGAACACCTCGCTGATGTACACCCAGATCACCGCTCCCTGCGAAATCGAGAAGAAGAAGATGAAGCCCACCAGCAGCCACACCAGATCGGCCTGGTGGCGGTGCATCGTGAAAATGGCCGCGACCCCGGCCAGACTCGCCGCCGTCCCCACTGACCCGATCAGCAGCAGCGACTTCCGCCCCAGCTTGTCGATCACCGACATGGCCAGCAGCGTCGCCACAAAATTCATCGCTCCCAGCAGCACCGCCTGCTTGTCGCCGGAGATCGTGCTGAATCCTCCAAACGCGAAAATCTCGTTCGCGTAATAGAGAATCGCGTTGATCCCCGACAGCTGGTTGAACATCCCGATGGTCACGGCCAGGAAAATGGGCAGCCGATACTTTCTCCGGAACAGCGGCTCCGTCTTTGCCGCCCGCTCCAGGTGGATGGACGCGACGATCTCCTTCAGTTCCAAGTCGCTGTCCGGCGTCCCGATCAGCTCCAGAACCCGCCGCGCTTCGTCAATGCGGTTCTGCGTCACCAGCCATCGCGAACTCATCGGAATCCCAAACAGCAGCAGCGCAAACGCCGCCGCCGGCAGCGTCGCCACGCCAAACTGCCAGCGCCACGCCGCGCCTCCGCCCACCAGGCTCGCCACCCCGTAATTCGACGCGTAGGCCAGCAGAATGCCCGCCACGATATTGATCTGAAACAGCCCCACCAGCCGTCCGCGCAGCCGCGCCGGCGCCAGCTCCGCCAGATATACCGGCCCCAGCACCGACGAGCCGCCGATCCCGAGGCCGCCGATCAGCCGAAATCCCAGCAGGGAAGGCCAGTTCCACGCCAGCGCACACCCTGCCGACGACACCACATAGAGCAGCGCCATAATCCGCAGCGCCTCGCGGCCGCCAATCTTCTGCCCCAGCGGACCCGCTCCGATCGCGCCCAGCACCGTACCCCAGAGCGCAATCGAGACCGTCAGCCCCAGCGCCCCGGGGCTCAGGTGGAACACCCGAGTCAGTTGTTGCGTCGTCCCTGAGATGACCGCCGTGTCGAACCCGAACAGGAGTCCGCCCAGCGCCCCCACCAGCGTGCTTCGCACCAAAATCGCATTCATTCGCATAAGCGATGGAAAGCATACCACTAACAGGGGTCCCCCCCGGGGGGTGGTAGTTTTCTGGTTAAGTGCCCTGTTTGGCGGTAAGTGGCGATTTCGTTTGGAGGCTCCAACGGTAAAGTAATTGAAATCGCGGTAGTTTTTGAGGGCTCCAAAACTGGGTGGACCCGCCGTGGGATCGGAAACACGGCAGTTCGTGAGGGCCTCAAAAGTGCGCGATGACGATAGACCCCCGGACGCGATCCCTTCGTCGCCAATAGAAAGAGCCCGCGCGCGGCGGGCTTTTTCTTTTTTCACTCTATACCTTCAGTATGGCAGGTTCAGGCGGATTTACTGCCAGATTTTCCGGATAATTTTGGCGTGGAAGTGCTTCTGTATCAGGCGCTGTTACTTTAGTCAGCGGCAGAGGGGGCTTGACAGGATTTCCACAGAGGGCCGGAAAACCGCATACCCGACACCAATGAGCGTTCCGGTTCGAGTTTGACCTTGAGCGCGGGCACCTCCCGGCCCTTAGACAGCCGACGGAACCGGCGCCTCTTCCATCCCACGCAGCGATTCCTCATACGGCGCCCGCAGCACGCCACGCTCCGTGATGATGGCGGTTACGTATCGCGCCGGCGTGACATCGAATGCCGGGTTCTCGATGCCGACGCCGTGCGGCGTCAGTTGTTTTCCACCATGATGCGTTACTTCTCTCGCCGACCGCTGCTCGATCGGAATCGCATCGCCGGTTGCGGTCCGCAGATCGATAGTCGACCACGGCGCTGCCACAAAGAAGGGAATTCCGTGCTCCTTCGCCAGCACCGCCACGCCGTAGGTTCCAATCTTGTTGGCTACGTCGCCGTTGGCCGCAATCCGGTCCGCGCCCACAACCACCGCCTGGATCTTGCCCGCGCGCATCAGGCTGGCTGCCATGTTGTCGCAGAGCACTGTGGTCGGAATTCCGTCGTGCATCAGCTCCCACGCGGTCAGCCGCGCCCCCTGCAGAAAGGGCCGGGTCTCGTCGGCATAGACATGGATCGCATGCCCCGCTTCCACGGCCGCTCGAATCACGCCCAGCGCGGTGCCATAACCGCAGGTTGCCAGAGCCCCTGCATTGCAGTGGGTCAGCACGCCGCCCGCCTGGGGCAGCAGCGAAGCTCCGTGAGCGCCCATTTGCCGGCAGGCCGCGATGTCTTCCTCGTACATCACCTGCGCCTCGGCGATGAGCGCCGTCCGGATTGAATCCGGCGTCGCGCCGGGCACAGCCGCCAGGTCCTCGAAGCGCCGCTTCATCCGCTCAATGGCCCAGAACAGGTTCACCGCTGTGGGCCGCGTGGCCGCCAGAGTCTTGCTCATCGTCTCGAACTCCGCGGTCAACCCGGGAACGGTGGTCGCCTGGCTCGTCTGCACGCCCAGGGCCAGCCCCATGGCCGCGGCGACGCCGATTGCGGGCGCTCCGCGAACCACCATGGCGGTAATCACATCGGCAACCTGCTGGTAAGTGGTCGCCAATACATAAGTTTCTTCCAGAGGCAGCTTCGTCTGGTCCAGGAATCGGACGCCGCCCGCAGTCCATTCGAGTGTGGGTATCATCGCTTTCAGTTTACCGGGGTTCGACTTGCGGCCCCAAATCAACCACGTCTCAACGACGGTTACCAGAATGCGCAATGCTGTGGAAAATTTGTGTGGCTCACCCTGGCCACGGGCAGGTAACCTGTCTTTGATCAGCTCCGTAGTTTTACCTGTTAGTTACCAGGGAAGAAACCGGGACCCCAAGCCGAGGACAGAGACAACGCAATGCCCAGGGACAGAAGTCAGCGATCCGGTCGAACAAAACTGGAATGCCCAAGGTGCCACGAGCAGCAGTTAGCCCGCGTTGCCCGGCTTGGTTTTCTCCGCCATCGCGTTTTCCCGCTTTTGGGTCTCTACCCGTGGCAGTGTGCGATCTGCGGCAAGCAGTGCCTGATCCGTAAACGATCGGCCGGTTACCGCCAGACCGCCGAAGCATCCGGGCTCGACAGCCCGCCTCCGGCGCACAACGGGGTCCTTCGGACTCGCTGAGCCCGCCGCCACTCGAAAGATCGATTTCGCTCCGCCCCAACGTTCAGGGGGCCGGCCTTCACAGGCTTACGAAATATTTTTCTCCACAAGCAGCGAAGGCGATTATTCTGTTGCTCATCTTCTCTGATTATCCGCTCCGTCCCCGGAAACACTGGACCTCCGCACGTGCACAGACGACCGCGCAAAACCGCCCCGTCCCCGGAGACCCGCCACTTTTCCGGGCGAGTCAGACTGGGGTGCCCGAATTGCAGCCAGCAGCAATTGGTGCGAGTGTCTCGCCAGGGATTTCTCCGCAGCCATGTCTTTCCCCTCTTCGGTCTCTATCCGTGGCAATGCGCCCGATGTGGGAGGAAGTATCTGGTCCCGCGACGGTCGGCCGGCTACCGGCAGACGGTCGGATCCCCGGAGCCGGAAACGTCGGATTCGCTCGCCGACGAGAGCCTCAGCGCCGGCTGACTTACTGCACCGTCGCTCCAAATTGCCGTTCGATTTCCGCGGCGGCCGCCCGGAGTGCATCCAGCGGCTGCAGCCGCGGCAGAGTGGCTCCCAGCCGTGCCAGCTCGGCCAGGGCAATTTCCGTCGGAATGTTGCCCACCAGGGTGTCCTGCGCAAACGGGCAGCCGCCCAGGCCGCCGATCGCCATGTCGAAGCGCCGGCACCCGGCACGGTAGGCTGCCGCAATCTTCTCCGCCGCCTCGCCAGGCCGCGCATGCAGATGCACCCCGACCTCGACAGCCGGGTCCACCGCGCTCAAAACGGCGGCCACCAGCTCGGCAATCTGCGCGGGACCGGCCAGCCCAACGGTGTCGGCCAGCGAAATCTGCGTCATGCCCGAATCCGCCAGCAGATCGCACGCTGCCACCACTTCAGCCACGCTCCACGGATCGCCGTAAGGATTCCCGAACGCCATGGAGATATACGCGACCATGCCCAGCCCTGCCTGGAACGCCGCCTGGCCGGCAGCCTCGAACGCCTCCAGGGTCTCTTCGGGGCTCTGGTTCTGGTTCCGGCGCAGGAACTCCGGGGAGATGGAATAGGGAAAGCCCAGCGTGGAAACCGCTTCCGTCGCGATGGCGCGCTCCGCACCCTTCGGGTTCACGACGATCCCGATGATCTCCACGTCATCCGGTGGGTCCAGATACGCCAGCACCTGCTCGGCGTCCGCCATCTGCGGGACGGCCCTGGCGGCAACGAAGGACACCGCATCCAGGTGGGTAAATCCGGCGGCCAGCAGAGTGCGGAGGTAGTCCGCCTTGAGCTCGGCAGGAATCGCCTTCGGCAATCCCTGCCAGGAATCCCGCGGACATTCGACAATCTTGACCGGCGTGGTCATGGCAGCAGGGCCGCGCGCCAGTGCAGCGTGAAATCGGCGCAGAGCAGCACGCCGAAGGGGATCAGGACGAGCAGAAGCCAGTGGCGCCAGCGGGGAAGCAGGAGAGTCGCGACCAGCAGACCGGTCGCCGCCAGGGTGCAGAACGCATTCCAGCGCGCCACCCATCCATACACCGAGGTCTGCAGGGCGAGCAGCCGATCCCAGGCCGAGCGGGGCGGGAGATGGAAGACAAGCACACTGCCGCCGCTGCGGTTCCCGTGCAGAGCCAGGGCAATCTCCAGAGCGCAAAACAGCAGAGAGGGAACCGATGCCACGGCGAGCGGCATCAACAGAAACAGGAACGACCGATCATTTCGTTTCCGGCGGGGAAGATCAGGCATGTCTTTCGATCCGTTGGATGCGGAACTCCGCGGAAAGTGGCGGAGCCAGCACCAGGGAGTAGTCTTCGCGGCTGGATCGGTCATCCTCGCGCCAGTCCGAGTATTGCAGACGGAACCCAGGAATTGTCTCATCGCAAGGCGGCGGTTCGTACCGGTGCTGCAAGGGACGCTGGCGGACGGTCAGGGCCATGACCTGCCGGGCGGCCGGAAACGACTGCAGCTCGTTGGGAGGGACCATTGCGGTCGTTCGCCTTGCGGAGCCGATCATCGGTTCACTGTCCCAGCCAGGCCAGCACCACCACGGCGACGAGGCCGGTGAAGTGCAGAATCAGGGCAAGAATGAAGGCGCGCAGATAACGTCCGGCGCGCCAGGTGAGCATCAGCGCCAGGCCGTAAAGGGGGAACTGCAGGTACATCATCCATTCGGAGGCATTCGCCACCAGATCGGCCGGGAGATGGAGAGCCCGGCTGCGCAGGACTTCCACCCAGGGATACAGCAGGGCAAAGGCCTTCGGGCCTTCGAGAGCCAGAATGCTGGCCGAGCGCAGAGCGAAAGGCGTGATGAGGATTCCCAGCAGCAGAGGAACCACCGCGGTCCAGCTGCCGCGGGCAGACTTCCGGATTCCGCGCTTTCGGCGCGAAACCCCGGCAGACGATGCAGGCATGGCTTGAGAATACCTCTGCCGGGAAGGAACGGCGGCGGAATGGGAACCAGCTTCGTTACGTCTGAAGAATTCCGGGGTTGAATCGCGGCAGATCGGGATTCAGCGCCGCAGCCTGCAGGGCCAGGAGCAGTGCTTCGCGCGTTTTTGCCGGGTCGAGAATCGCATCCACCCAGAGGCGCGCGGCGGCATAGCGGCAATCGGTCTGGGCTTCGTAGGTCGCTTTGATCGACGAGACCAGTTCCTCTTTTTCGCTGTCGCTGAGCTGTCGTCCCCCCCGCTCCAGCTGGCGAATGCGGATCTCGACCAGCGTGTTGGCGGCCGAGTCGCCGCTCATGACGGCATAGCGCGCCGTGGGCCAGGCAAAGATGAACCGCGGATCGTAGGCCTTGCCGCACATCGCGTAGTTGCCGGCCCCGAACGAGCCGCCGATGATGACCGAGATCTTGGGGACCACGGAATTGGAGACAGCCGTGACCATCTTGGCCCCCGAACGGATGATGCCGCTCCACTCCGCGTCGCGGCCCACCATAAATCCGTTGACGTCGTGGAGAAAGATCAGCGGGATTGCATTCTGATTGCAATCCATAATGAAGCGGGCGGCCTTGTCGGCGCTTTCGGCGTAAATCACGCCGCCAAACTCGACGCGTTTTTCGCCGCTGTGGCTGGTCTGCGGCTGCGACAGCTTTTGATTCGCGACGATGCCCACAGCATAGCCGCCGATGCGCCCGTATCCGCAAAGCAGCGTGCGCCCGTAGCCGGGCCGGTACTCGTCGAACTCGCTGCGGTCGAGAATGCGCGCCAGCACGTCGTGCATGTCGTAGCTGTTCACGGCGGCGCGAGCCGGATCGGCATCGAGCAGCCCATAGAGATCGGCAGCCGGGAAGCGGGGCGCGTCCTTCTCCGGGTCGTACGCGGCACGGTCGAAGGGCGCGCGTGCCGGATGGCCCAGCTTCGCAACCAGCGACCGCAGCCGCGCGATGCAGAGGTGATCGTTGGGCTCCTTGAAATCCACGGTGCCGGAGATCTCCGCATGCATGGCGGCGCCGCCCAGCTCTTCCGCCGAATACTTCTGGCCGATGGCGGCCTGGACCAGCGCCGGCCCCGCCAGGAATAAGCCGCTGCCCTCGGTCATCAACACCTGGTCGGTCATGACGGGCAGGTAGGCGCCGCCGGCGACGCACATGCCCATGATGGCGGTGATCTGCGGGATCCCCTGGGCCGACATGACCGCGTTGTTGCGAAAGATGCGGCCGAAGTCGTCCTGATCGGGAAAGACATCCTCCTGCAGGGGCAGGAAGATGCCGGCCGAATCGACGAGGTAGAGGGTGGGGATGCGGTTCTCCATGGCGATGTGCTGCGCGCGAAGAACCTTTTTGGCGGTCATGGGGAAGAACGCACCGGCCTTGACCGTGGCGTCATTGGCGACGATCAGGCAGAGGCGCCCGCTGACCCGGCCCAGCCCGGCGACGACGCCGGCGGCCGGCGCGCCGCCCCATTCTTCGTACATGCCGAAGGCGGCAAAGAGACCCAGCTCGAAGAACTCGGTTCCGGGATCGACCAGGAGATCGAGACGTTCGCGGGCGGTCAGGCGCTTCTTCGCGTGCTGGGATTCGACGGCTTTCGCGCCGCCGCCCTGGCGCAGCTCGGCTTCCTGAGAGCGGATCTCGGCCAGGAGCGCCGCCATCTTCTGCGCCTGGCTGCGGGCGCGCGGGTGGTTCGGATTCAGCCTGGAGGCGAGCTGGTTCTGCAGTTTTGGGGACTCGGGCGATTGTGAATCAGTCATGAGGACGCATCGGGGAGAAAACTCGTCAGCATATCACGCATTCCGCGGGCGCCGCACGCTGGGCAAAGCAAAGGACCCGCCGCGGCGGGTCCTTTGGACTGGGTTGAGGTTCGAGACTACGGCAGGTAATAGCGCATCGAGGTCTCGACGATGTTGTCGGTGCCGCGAGCGTTGCCGCCGGGGTTGGTGGTGCCGCCCTGGCCGGACCAGAGATTGCGCTCGATATAGCTGTACTGAATGCCATAGCGGAAGCGCCCCTTCGGGCCGTTGTAGAAGTTGTACCAGTAGCCGGAAGTGAACTCCTGGACGTCCTTGTTGTTGCCTTTGCAGTTGCCGGTGGTGCCGGGGCCATAGCTGCCGGTGGGAAGCGCTTCCTTGGTGCAGCCGGTCATGTCGGCGGTGTACAAGCCGTAGCCTGACTTGTCGCCGTCCAGAATGTCGCGGCCGACGTAATCGCCACCGTAGTTCAGGTAAATGTTGAGGCGCTTGCTCGGGTTGAGCTCGACCGTGCTCAGCGCCGAGAAGGTGTGGAGCAGGGAGATCGTTCCATCGGTGCGGAAGGTGAGATCCGCAATGGTGGAGTCGCCCATGCGGCCCGTGCCGTCGCCGTAGAGCCCCTTCAGGCCAATGACCAGCTTCTTGCTGGCAAAGGGAACGCGGAAGCCACCGCCGACGCCGCCGCCGGTAACTTCATCGTTGTAGGCGCCGACAGCGCTGGCCGGCTTGGCTGTGGCATTGGGATAGACGCGGTTGCGGAAGAAGCGGCCGACGCCGAAGAGTTCCCAGTGTCCCCAGCCTGGGTCGAAGGCCAGCTTGGCCACCACCTCGGGAGCTTCGTTAAAGGAGTAGCTTGCCGTCGAGTTGTACAAGCCGCCGCCCACACCGGCGGAGCCCAGGAACTCGTTGGTGGGAGCGCTGCCGCCGGGGAGCGCCTGATCGTTCTCAGCCGAGAAGCCGAGCCATGCTTTATTGCCAAAGTCCTTGGCAACGCGGAAGCCGTACTGGCGGTTCCATACGAAGCCGGCGGTGTACTGCGGGTCGATGGTGCCGGGGAGGATTTCGGTTCCGTTCTCGAGGCCCTTCGTGGTTTCCGTTGCCAGAGACCACATCTGGCCGCCGCTGACGTACCACCCGCTCCTGAACATGGCACGCGCCCACAACTGCCGCTGGCGAACCACGTAGCTGTTCGACTGGTTGTTGTTCGAGGTGATGCCGGTGCCCAGCCAGTCCATTTCGTAGTAGGCGGTCATATCCACGTTGTCGAGCTTACCGTCGCCTTTGATGGCGAGGCGCGACTGACGGCCGGATCCGAAGAACTCGCTCGTCTGCGCCTGCCCGGAGTCCTCGAGCGGAACGCCGGTGAACGGGGTGTTGATGCCGCCGCCGGTTGCGGCGTTACGGTAGACGGTCGCGGCTTCAATGAAGCTCCCGGCGGGCGAAATGGTGACGCCCTTGTAGCGGATGGCCTCCGGATTCTCGATCGCCTTCTTCACTTCCTTCTGCTGTTCCTGGATCGTGGTGACCATCGAGCTGGAGCTTGCCTTGAGATCGCTGACCGAACTCTGCAGGCTGGAGACGGCTTCGGAATTCGCGGACAGCGTCTGCTGCTCTGAACTGGCGGCCGCCTGCGCGGCCTGCGCCGCCTGCTGTGCCTGCTGCGCTGACTGCTGCGCCTGCTGGAGTTGGGAGTCGCGATCCGACAACTGCTGCTTCAGGGTGTCGATCTGGCCCCGCTGTGACTCCATTTCCTGCCGCAACTGGTCGATCTGCGACTCGACCGACGGCTTCTTCGGCGCGGCCTTGCGGTGATGCATACGATGGGTGGGAGCAGGTGAGCCGGCCGTGGACTGCGCGTAGCCGACGGGGACCGTCATGGCCAGCGCGAGGGTGGCAAGCGCCTTCAGGTTGTTCGTCATTGAGCCTCTCTCAGTTGGAAAATGCGTGAAAAAGAATGCCATGGGGAACGATGGTGCCAGGATCGAAGTCTGGAAGCCGCACGACAAAGCGCCGGCTCCCGGCCCCGAATACCCAATCGGCATCCTCGCAGGCGATTGTGAACATTCCGAGAATGTAGGGTGAATGTTCGAGGAAAAGCCAGCGGGCCGGGGACGGCCAGGCAACTAAAAGTCAATGAATCATCATGGGTTTACGAGCAAAGAGGCCGCGGGTCGCCTGTCGGGGCGCCGGCGAGCGATGGGTACGAAAGTAAGCAGAGCCGCAGCTGGCTTTAGTGCAGTCCCGGGTTCTGGCCCGCCGCGAGCAGGTCCGCGAGCAGGCGGTAGGCGCCAGGAACGGCTTCCGGTAGCTGCCGGTAGACGGCGTACGCCAGATACATCCAGTTGCCCTTGCCGCAGCGCGTATACAGCAGCCCGCCTCGCTGCGGATCCTGTCCGGGATCATGCGTCTCGGTGAGAGCTGTGTACCGCGGCGACCAGGAGCTCAGGAAGGAATGGCCGCGCTCTTCGACCCAGCCGTTGAAATCTGCCGAGGTAATCTTGTTGGGCCAGTTCATCAGCGGGCTCGCCGGATCGGTCAAAACGACAGGCGCCGCTTCTTCGACCACTTTCTCGGGATTGTTTCCGAGGGCGAGATCGTACGGAGCAGGGAACTGAGCGCTCTGGTACTGCACCAGCATGGTGCCGCCCTTGCGAACGTACTCCAGCAGCCGCGGCGTCGCGGCGGTCAGGTCCGGTCGCGAGGAGTAGGCCCGGATCCCGACCACGATGGCGTCGAAACGGGAGAGATCGCCTTCGGTAAGGTCTGCCGAAGACAGTAACTGGGGATGGATTCCGATTTCCGCAAGATCCTGCGGCACTTCGTCGCCGGTCCCCATGATGTAGCCGACTTTGAGATCGTGCGGAACCTTCACATCCACGGCACGCAGGCGGTAGGCCGCCGGCCGGTACAGATAATAAGGTCGCAATCCGGGGTAACCGACGGTTGTGAATCCCTCGGAGAAGCGGGTGTTGCCGCTCTGGGCGACGGCGCGGATCTGATAGTCCTGGCCGCTCAGCGGGCCCGGGTGCAGCGTGAAGGACAGGTTCTGGCGGGTGTCCGGCGCCAGATGGAAGTTCTGCGCCGTGGGATCCGCCGTCCATCCGGCGGGCAGTTCCAGGTGCAGGCTGCCGTCGGCATCGCTCTGCTGCTGGTTGCTGATCGAAACCGGGAAGGGAATCGCCGGGGTCCCGAGCGGCACGACGCCCGCCGTCGCGGGCAGGTTCACGGAAAGCTCCGGCACCACCGCGAGGGGCTGATAGACGCCGCCGAGCCCGTTCACCCGATGCACGGTCTGGACCACCTGGCCGACCCGGATCGGCACACCCATATACCGAAACTCCGCCCAGCCGGCCAGAGGATACGGTGCGAAGGGCAGACTGCGCCAGCGCGGATCGGTGATGTCGTAGTAGGGCTGTTCGGTGTTCGGCCTGGTGAAATAAGGACGCGTGAGATGAGCGCTGCGCGGGACGTAGACCCGGAAGATCACATCGCCGGCGCTGGATTGCGGCTCGTCGAGGCCGGGCGCGCCAAGCCGGGTGATCTGCCACGAGTCGCCATCCTGATTGGCGAGCCAGGTGCGCGCCAGTTGCAGGCCATCCGGCGACGGGCTCCAGTCACCAGCCGCCGTTACGTGAAGACGGACGTCGATCTCCGAACCCGGTGTGACGGTGGTTGGCGTTTCGTGCGGAACAATCGACGGCTCCGGATTTTCTCCTGTAGCGGTCCGCGGCATGACGACTGTATTCACTTCCAGTCCCAGCGCTTCCGCCAAAGCCGTATTGAACTGCGCCAGCTTGATATTCAGCTCGTGCACGACGTTCGCCTGGTCGTCGGCGCTGAGCGCGCTGCCCTTTACCTGGTCGATGAGCTGCTGGGTGGCCTTGTAGCCGTCGGCCAGCTCCGGCGCAAGGGTCTCCGGATGCGCGGGCAGATCGCCGTTGAGCGCGGCGGTTACGTGCTGCTGGATTTCCTTGAGTCCTGATACCAGAAACGCGGTGTCTCCCGAATGAACCAGGGACGCCATGCCCGCGAGCGAGGTGTCGATGCCCTGAAAGAAGGAATCTTCCTGGTCCGGAGCCGGCACCCGCGAGCCGTACCGGTGATACGCGACGCTGACCGGGCCGGGAAACGGCAGTGTGCCGCCTCCGTTCTGGGACTTCTGTTCGCTCCATCCGGTGCGCGCCATCTGGAAATACGACTCGCCCAGCACCGGGTCCCACGTGCCCTCGGGCACTTCGAGGGATGTCGAGGGATAACTGTCGTTCCACTGCTTCGTCACGTAATCGTAGAAGCGCACCGGGGACCACTGATTGGTGGCGTAATCGAAGATGCCCTTGCTGCTCCGCGCAAAAAACGGTTGCCGGGCGTAAATCTTCAATGGCGACCACGGGCGGAGTCCCGCGGCAATCTGCTCCGGGCACACCGCAGGATCGCCCGCGGCGGTGAAGGCTTCCTGGTTCATCTCGCCGGAAACCTGATGATGACCGTGCCCGTCGGTGATGTTGCCGGTGAACGTCGAAGCCAGCACCAGCGGCCGGTCCATGCGGACCACGCGCACGACGTCGCAGAGGACGCGCTCCCGTCCCCATTGCTGGTGCGCCTCTTCAATGGTTTTTGAAAAACCGTAGTCGATGACGCTGCTGAAGTACTGTTCCGAGCCCGAGTATTGATCGGCGAGCAACAGCTCGTTGGTCCGGATCAGCCCCAGGGCGTCAAAGCTCTCGCTCGACATCGCATTCTGGCCGCCTTCGCCCCGGGTCAGCGTCATGAGGGCCGTGCGCATGCCCATGCCCCGCGATTCATAGGCGAGCATGCCGCCGTCTTCGTCGTCAGGGTGCGCGACGATGAACAGCAGGCTGCCCCAGGTGTTCAGTTTGCGCAGCGTCTGGGCCAGCCCATCCGCGCCGCGATCCTGGGGCAGCGTTTGCGGGTCGGGCGAAGCGGCGATTTGCGTGCGCCACGGCACGACCTGCGCGGCCACGGAAACCATCGTGGTGCAAAGAAGAACGGCGCCGAGCAAAGCAGGCACCATCGCGACGCGTATGCGTGGGCAGGGCAGAAGAGACCGGGGCGTCATGAATTGCCAGTGTATCGTGGCGCGATCTGATACAAAGGGCTGAACCATGGCATCCGAACCTACAGCGCCGGCTGCGGAAGATCGCACGTCGGCCGGGCCGTCAGCGCCGGGGCCGGGCAGCAGCGCCGCTGCGCCTCACCTCGAGCGGCTGATCGGACTGCCGAGCGCCATCACGCTGAACATGATGTACATGATCGGCGTCGGCCCCTTCATCACGCTGCCGCTGATCGTCGCCGCCATGGGCGGATCGCAGGCGCTGCTGGGCTGGCTGCTCGGCGCGTTTATCGGTGTCTGCGATGGGCTGACCTGGGCGGAGCTGGGCGCGGCCATGCCCGAGGCCGGCGGTTCCTACACCTTTCTGCGCGAGATTTACGGCCGCGAAGGCCCGGGCCGATTTTTTTCCTTCCTCTATATTTTCCAGCTGGGCTTCAGTGCGCCGCTCTCCATCGCGTCAGGCTGTATCGGCTTCGCGGAGTTCGCCTCGTTTCTGTTTCCCCGGCTGCGCCTGCCGGTTATCGCTGCCTGGCCGAACGGCGTTCACTGGACCAGTCTTCTGGCCGCGGCCGCCTGCGCTCTGATCGTAGGCATGCTCTATCGGGATATCCGGGCGATCCTGCGCACCGCCTGGGTTCTGTGGGCCGGCGTCATGGCGGCCATGGCCATCGTTATCCTGGCCGGATTTACGCACCTGCACCCGGCGCTGCTGCACCTGCCGCCGCATGCCTTCAGCTTCTCGCCCGGCTTCTTTGCGGGACTGGGCTCGGCCACGCTGATCGCCACCTACGATTACTGGGGCTACTACAACGTCTGCTTCATCGGCGGCGAGATTCGTGAGCCGGGCAAGACCATCCCTCGGGCCGTGCTGTTTTCCATCGCGGTGGTGGCGGTGCTCTACATCTGCATGAACATCAGCGTTCTGGGCGTGATTCCGGCCAACGCCATGGGCAAAGGCCTTGCCGCGGAGACGGTCATCTCGCGCATGGTGGCGTCCACGCTCGGACCCACAGCGGCGGTCGTTGTCACCTGCCTCATCATGTGGACGGCGTTCTCGTCGGTCTTTGCCCTGCTGATGGGCTATTCCCGCGTGCCCTATGCGGCTGCTCTCGACGGGAACTACTTCCGCATCTTCGCGCACCTGCATCCGAAGCGGAATTTTCCCGACTTTTCCCTGCTGGCCCTGGGGGCCGTCGCCATTGTCTTTTGCTTCTTCCGGCTGGTCGAGGTGATTGCCGCCCTGGTCGTCATCCGCATTGTTCTGCAGTATCTGTTGCAGCAGGTGGGCGTCATTGTGCTGCGGATTCGCCGCCCGGATATGCCGCGACCCTTCCGCCTCTGGTTCTATCCGCTGCCGCCGCTGCTGGCGCTTGCCGGATTCCTGTTTATCCTCTTTTCCCGGACCCAGGGCCTGCGCGAGCTGCTCTTCGCCGTTGCCATTGCCTTGCTGGGCAGCGCGCTTTACTTTACGCGGGCGCGCAGCCGCGGCGAATGGCCCTTTAAACTGAACGTGCAGGGAGGGCGTGATGGTTGATCTGTCGGTCTGCGAGGGCAATCTGGTGTTACATGTGCGCGGCGCCGATCAGCTGTGGGCGCTGAAGAGCACTCTTGAAATCCCGCTGCGACATGTGGCCGGAATCAAGGCCGATCCGTCGGTGGCTCATGGCTGGTGGCATGGACTGAAAATGCCGGGCACCAACCTCCCCGGCATCATCACTGCCGGCACCTTCTACCAGGACGGCCAACGGGTCTTCTGGGACGTGCACCATCCGGACAGCACCGTCGTCATCGCTCTCCACGACGAGCGCTACAACGAGCTGATCGTCGAAGTGGCCGATCCCGAAGAGGCGGTGCGCGTCGTGAGCTCCGCCATCGCAGGCAGCTAACTGTGCAGGCGTCCTCTGCCGCGAACGTTTCCGGCTTTGTCGTGGCCGGGGGACACAGCACGCGGATGGGCCGCGATAAGGCGCTGCTGCCGCTGGAGGGAATTCCGCTGATCGCTCGTGCGCTGGATCTGCTGCGGAGCCTCGGGATTTCTCCACGCATCTGCGGCTCGCGGCCGGATTTGAGCTGTTTTGCGGAGGCGATTCCCGACAACTTTCCGCGGTGCGGTCCGCTGGCCGGGATCGAAGCCGCTTTGGCCGTCTCTACTACGGAGGTGAATCTCTTTCTCCCCGTGGATCTGCCTCTCTTGCCCGCGGCGTTTCTTCGCTGGCTGCTGGCCCGCGCCGAGGCCAGCCAGGCGGCAGCGACGATCCCTGTCGTCGCCGATCGGCCCCAGCCGTTATGCGCGATTTACAGCCGCCGCCTGCTCAGCGGCATTCGCCAGTCGCTTGCCGCAGGCGACTCTAAGGTGATGAACGGGATTCGGAGAGCGGCCGGGGGCCTCAACGAAGCGGTCGACCTCTTCGATGTGGAGACCGTCGCCGCGGCGGCGGACTGGCCCTGCTCGCCGCCTGTCTCGGAGTGGTTCCGCAACGTGAATACGCCTGCGGAGTATCAGCGGCTGTCCTCCGCGCCTTCTTTGCCACTGGAGCAAAAAGCAGTCATCCAATAAGCTGAACAGGAGCGACACCAGGCGAGGGCACCGACGCGTGAGCATCTCCCCCGAGATCCCCATTGAAGTCAAGGCGGAATCGAACGGTCACGGCGACCGTCAGCCTTACATCGCCTTCGAGCACGTCTCGAAATCCTTCGGGAGCCTGCAGGTCCTCAACGACATCAGCTTTTACGTCAATCCGGGCGAGACGCTCTGCATCCTTGGGCGCTCCGGCGTGGGGAAATCCGTCTCGCTGCAGCTCATCATGGGTTTTCTCCGCCCCGATTCCGGACGCATTCTGGTCGGCGGCGAAGATATCACCCAGTTCACCGAAGCGCAGATGCAGACCGTGCGGCGCAAGGTCACCATGGTCTTTCAAAATGGGGCACTCTTCGACTCGCTGCCCGTGGGCGAAAACGTGGCCTTTCCGCTGCGCGAGGGCCGCGGACTTTCCGATGACCAGATCGAGCAGATCGTGCGGGGCCTGCTGGAGATGGTCGGGGTCGCCGAGATGTACGACCTGCTTCCTTCCGACCTTTCCACCGGCATGAAGCGCTCCGTGGCTATCGCGCGGGCGTTGGCTGCCGAGCCGCAGGCGATTCTCTACGACGAGCCGACGACGATGGTCGACCCGCTGATCGCGCGGCTGCTCGGCAACCTCATCCAGAAGCTCCAGAACCAGCTCAAGCTCACCAGCATTGTGGTCACCCACGACATGCGCTTCGCCGAGCGGCTGGCCGATCGGGTGCTTTTCCTCCACCAGGGACGCGCTGAGTTCTTCGGCACTATGGAGGAGATGAAGCGTTCCGACGACGAAATCCTGCGGCAGTTTCTGGAGCTGGACACGCTGGTTTTGCCGCAGTTGTGAGGGCGTTTTCGGGCCTACCCCCCACCCCCCCT